>CAYHCZ010000007.1:0-20836 GCA_964355295.1 uncultured Methanomicrobia archaeon | reverse complement strand
GTTGGCGTTGCTGTTGGCGTTGCTGTTGGCGTTGCTGTTGGCGTTGCTGTTGGCGTTGCTGTTGGCGCTGTCGCCGTTGGTTTTGCGGTTGCTGTGGGCGTTGCTGTCGGACACGCCGGTGGATTACAAATCTTGCACGGGCGGTAATTCCGTGCACAGGCGTCCTCAACCGTCGCGAAGGTGATAAGATTCGACGATTTAATTGTTGCTACTGCTGAGCAAGACGGATAGTGATAGACATTGGAGTTTTTGCTTCCAACAAACGAGCCAGCGTAAGATTGTACCTTCGTTGATTGTGCAGCTGCTGGCTGCAGCGCAGACGGGACGGTTACAAAGGCGGCAAATAACGCAGTTATGATAAGAACGATCACTGAAAATGAAAAGACTGTATATGCTCGCATAATTTGCCTCTAACAACGATCTTAGACGCTCTAAAACGCGTCAAGTGATATCATAAAGATTTCGGTGTACACAATCGTTACTAGACTCTGAGCATATTTCAACGGCGTCTTGATATACCGTTTCATCATTCTAACAATTGGGTTCATTTGCCAATATCACCGCTTGTGATTATTTTGACGTAAGGTCGTAAAAGGCACTAAGACCTTTTGAGCAACCAATTCTTTTGTTCCTCAAATTCGTCATTCGTGATCAGTCCGTCATCCCGCAAAAGTGCAAACTTCTGTATTTCATCTGCAACGCTCGCAATTTGCGACGATTTCTGCCTTGTTTGTTGTTTTTCGTCGCGCTGTTTCTGAAACTCCTCAACAAACCCAGCCCCAAGGATTCCTGCTGGAAGAGCAATAAACGCGACGCCTGTAAGGGCGATGATCGAGCCGAGGATTTTTCCAAGCGGCGTTACAGGCACCACATCCCCGTAACCCACCGTTGTCAACGTCACCACAGCCCACCACATGGCCTCAGGAATACTGTTAAAGTGACCGCTGGGGTGGTTAAATTCAACGAGATACATCATGCTTGCCGATATAATAACCACGATGACGCCGACAAAGAAGACCGCAAAAAACTCGCCACTTCGCGCGATGACGACCTTTTGAACTGTTGTGAAAGCATCGTTATACCTTCCGAGTTTGAAGATGCGGAGTACACGCAAGAGTCGGACACTGCGCAAGAAGAGGAAGTCGATAGCGGTGATACCTGTGTATAACGCAATATACGAGGGGAAGATAGCAACGAAATCAATGAGCGCAAATGGCGTAAGAACGTAGAGCAGCCGCCCCATTAGAGGGGCTCCATACTTCTTGTCAACCGTACACGTCCATACTCGCAAGCCGTACTCAACGGTGAATATGACAAGCGAGATGAGTTCGATCCAGTAAAACAACTCTGCAAACTGGTGGAGCTCTTTGACGGTATCAAGGATTGCAACGATGACGTTCAGGATGATCAATGCTACAAGGAAAATAGTCACAGACCATTCTATGTAATCGGCTGTTTCTTCAAAATCTAGAATATCATAGATCCGAGACTTCAGGTTGTCGAGCATATATTAACAACATTCAGCGGCATCTTGATCGACTGATTCATCATCATAACGATTGGGTTCATAATATAGCTCCTGCTAAGACACTTATACAAGAGGCGACGGTTGGCTTAATAATTCCTATTCTTTTTCCAAATAAAAGCACACAATAGCTAAGAAGTAGAATAACTAAAAAGCCCTGTAACTACATGGAAATATCTAAGCGCGGTTGCTGCCTTGTTACCGGCTTTAGTAAATTGGGATGAACATTGCGCAGCGTGTAGTCTAGCGCATAAGCATAAGATAACACGTTTTATAGATGGCGTTGAAGTTGAAGGCCCGTCATGGTGCGAAAACTTCCTTCCATGTTATTATAGGCTGAAAAATTGGCTTTATGATACTGATAGCTGAATCGTATATGTTAGCGACGCGTCCCGCATTTGTTGCAGAATTTAGAGTTCGATGAGATTGGTTCACCACAAGACCTACAAAAAACAGCGCCACTTACGTCTTTAACGGGCGGTGTTGTTGCTGCAGGTTCTTCAATAATTTGCGTTTCGCCGCTAAGGATGCGCCGAAGCTCATTTTTTTCAGCTTGTGTGAGGTCGTTGAAGTGGGTATCAGTAAATAAATGCATTTCCCAATTTCCGTCATCATCTATGATGATACCCGCTTTTCCTACCAGCGCCTGAAGTCTTGGTAACGAGGCATCATCGATGGCGATATTAGAGTGGATAAGAGAGTCTATGATCGCTGTAATTTGGTTTAATAGATAAGTAATACGTGGCTTATCAAGCTTTTTAGGGTCTCCGTCTCCTTCAACTTGTCCAGCATCACTGAGTCTATATCCCGCATGAGCAGCAAGTAGCTCGACTTCTTCGCGTAACAGTTCGAACTTTTCTAACATGTAGACTATGTCAGTGGAATCTGCAGACGCTTCCAATTGTGCTATCGATTGCTGCAGACTATTTAGTCGAGCTTGTCTCTGCGCCTCTAATGACTCTTTACAATCATTGCAAAGGCCGTCGCTAAGAGCGCCCTGAATCAACGAAAACTTAGAACCGCAGTTCCAACAAAAAGAAGCCATTTCTCACACTCCAAGTTAATCAGTCACGTATGCAAGAGGTGATTTGTGGCTTAACAATTCCTATTAGACTTACGCATTTTAGTAGAACAAGTCAACGTTTTTTGCGTACAACAAAAGTCGCGATTGCTAAAGCGATGGCGACGGGTATCACTTCAAAGCCGGGGACGGAAATTCCGCTCTGACCCGCGTTAGAGTTGCCGATGGCATAGATATTGCCGTTGTAGCTGCAGATGTAGACGACTCCATCGGCGATTGCCGGAGAAGGCGCCATGACCGGACACGACGTACTCATATTGTAACCTGTGTTATACAGCCACTTTAGAGTGCCAGTACCTGCATCAATGGCGTTAAGGTCGCCGTTGCCAGCAGTTATGTAGACCACGCCGTTGGCAACGGCCGGGGAAGAACCGGAGGTACATCCGTTTGTGTTATTCCCGATTATGTAGCTCCATAGTTTGACCCCAGTCGCGCTGTTGATCGCGTAATAGTTCCAGTCATTACTTCCTACGAAAACAACGCCGTTAACGACAGCAGGAGAAGATGTTATTTTGCCTCCGGTTGTGTAGTTCCAGAGTTTGTCGCCGTGAGCAAGCGCATAGATGTTGTGGTCGGCGCTTCCAACGTATACGATACCGTTAACAACCGCTGGTGAAGACCACCCTACTCCTATCGAATCTCTGAACGTGTAATTCCAATACTCTTTGCCGGTGTCTGCCCATAGTGCGTAAATTTCGCCGAGATATTTACGTTCGATTACTGTAGCAAGCCCCTCTGAATACGTCCGGTTGCTAATCAACGGCCCGTCGCTGTTAATATACACAACGCCATCGTCAACAGTAGGAGAAGAGCGTATTGAACCGCTAGTTTTGTAGCTCCACAACTGTATTCCGGTATTTGCGTCCAGAGCGTAAACCGTATCGTTGCCTCCGACGTAGACTACGCCGTTAACGACGGCAGGAGAAGAATAGACACGCCCTGCCGTAGCGTGGCTCCACCGCACATCTCCAGTAGCGGCATTAAGCGCGTATACAAAGTCATTGAGTCCTACGTAAACTACACCGTTAACGACAGCTGGGGTGGATATCGACGAATCCAAAGAAGGGCCGAATGTTCCCATCTCGACATGCCATACCACGGCGCCATTGGCCGCATTGATGGCGTGAATGTATATGGTTACCGCAGTGAGGACTCCATTGTTAGTGATGTCTTTTCGACTCCCAACGTAGACGATGCCGTTAGCGATGGCTGGAGATTCCGCTTGGCCGCCTGTCGTAAATTTCCACAGCAATTTTCCGTTAGGTTGCATGCTTCCTGTCGCTGAGCTGTAATCGCCCGTATGTTGTGCGTTGTAGCGGAACTGCATTGCATCGGTTGTTGCCGCTGCTGCCGAGACACTTACATATCCGAAAAAAAGAACACTCACAAGCGATATGGCAGCGATAAGAGAGAGCGAACGGCAGAAGCGCATACAATCACTTTATGCAAGAGGTGAGCGTTGGCTTAATAATTCCTATTCTTTTTTCGTGTCTGGCCTAGAAGCCACATCACCACTTCCGCACCGCTCTTCGTCAATAATTATTCAGAGAACACCTCTTCTTTGAATATACATGAACGACGATTGCGCAGAAGTCGATGAGCTCATACGGGACCTGGCAGACTACAAGAACGATTATGCTGACATGGCCGCCGTAAAACTTTTAAGGAAGTGCTCAATCAGCTGGGAAGCGTTCCGATACCTGCAGGACCGTGTTCACGATGCCTGGTTACCCGACAGCGCACGGCAGCAGGTCCGACGAATTATCAAACAGATACAGGTGCAGTTGCATCAACAGCGCGAGTACGGCTGGACGTATCAACCGCCGTGAGCGTGTAATTAAAATCACCAAAAGTGGGCTCGTGCAAGGGGAAAGTCGGCATGAAAAACTAGGGGGCAAAGCGTTTTTAGAAGCCTGATAGCAGAGCGTATGCCGTGCCGTTTTAGTAAGGGTCGATGCAGATCTCTTCTGACGATGCGTAATAGATATTGTCTCCAGTGAATTCCGCTTTATAGTAGATCTTTCTATCTATGTTAAGATCCCAGAAATGGAAATCTCCGTCCCTATTGCCGCCCCATTTAAAGGTATACTCAGTCTTCCAGTGAGTCCAAGTAGGTTCCCCTTCAAAGCGGTTATAGAAGTCGATCCGATTGTCTGGTAGTCCACACCCCACATATCTTTAAGCATGCCGTAAAGGTGGTAGGTCTTGCCGCGGGCGATTTGGCAGGATCTGTTTCCAGAGTTAGTAGCCACAGCTGACCCGCAAATTATCACTGTTAGCTCACAAAACGAACCTGTTGTAGCAACGTGGTTGGATCCATTATAAATGAATTTGCAGTAGGCGTTTTTAGTGTCTCTCCCAGATACGTGGAAACGTCCGTCCTCTTTGGTTTTCACCGTTGTTACGTACTGCAAGTCACCCCTGAAGGCGGTGGCGCACGGCCAGTAACTGACGAAAAAAAGGAGGAGGAGAAAGCCTTGTTCGTGCTTTCTCTCATATCGGTACGAGTATCCCGGTGTTCAATTGTGGATTACGATCGATTCACCTCCGAGCACTGTTGTCGGAGCCATAAACAGCGTGCAGCACGGAGTTGACCGAAGGCTCTTGCAGCAGGTTCTGGTCCATTCAAACATTAATACGACGGCAGTTTACCTGAGGTTCAATGATCACGACTTGCAAGAAGTGTATGCAATCGCATCCGATCACCGTCATATTAGTTATATCACTTGTGGTAGCCCTTTGTTAGTATCTGGATGCACAACGTCAACCAATACCCCAACATCAACGCCTATACCTAGTTCAGATGTCGCGGAAACAACAATATCCACAGATGAATCTTATACTTCAATGGCACTGTCAAGTTACCCAACGGGCCAAGATTTGATTGTCAATAAAACTGAAACGGTGACGGTCCGAGTCGTAAATCACGAGAACACATCTGCTAACTATAGATTGGTCGTTACACTCACCAACAAGACGATTTACAATACATCATTCAGATTATCGTACAATCAGGGGTGGGAACGCTCTATCGCTTTTACGCCAATTCAGTTAGGTAGGGGGCAAAAAGTAGACTTCAACCTATACAAGGATGGCGACCCTAGCGTGTACCGCAACGTATACTTTTACATCAACGTAATCTCATTAATCTAAATTTACGTTCCGTTTAACCTCTCTAAACAGCAAACGCTAGCAAAGTTGTTGAAAGAGTTTAATGAGTATTAACCTCAACGTTTTCTTCCTCCTCCTCCGGAATCAGGATCCATGCTACGATGTAGACAAGAAGACCAACCCCAAATACAAGGGTGAAGGTTATCCATAGGATTCGGATGATAACGGGATCGATATCGTAATATTTGGCGATTCCCCCGCACACCCCTGCCAGCATCCTTCCTTCTTTAATCCTCACGAGTCGCTTCATGGACTAAACTTTGTCACTTAAATGGAAAAATCTTCGCATCTTATGATCTGATCAGACTTTGAATGATACCGCCTACTTCTCTACAACGCAATAGTTAAGCCAACCTTCGCCTCTTGCATAAGCGTATGCAGAAGGCGGAATAAGCGGATGAAACTCACTTATTAAGAATTGCGGGTGGTGTGAAAACGTGCAGCTTGCTGGAAAATCAAAGGTAACTCGATTGAAAGCTAAAACCGAAATTATTTATCCACTTATCAGATTGCCCAAGGCATTTGCGGATGAAATCGGCAAAACTGCTGAGATTTATAAAATTGAGAATGACGGTTGCCGTTCACTTCTCATTTCCTTCCCAAGATCGTTAGACTCTAAAGAAGTTATACAACCTTCGCCCAAAGTTATACAACCTGAGCATAAAGTTATACAACTTTTTTGTCAAAATCACGTTGAAGAACGTCTTTTAAAACTTGAATCCGAAATCAAAGAGTTAAAATCACTTCTTCTTTTAAATGAAGGTAGCCACTTCCACAGAAACAAAAATCAATCCATCAGTGAATGGGCTCGGCCGGATTCGGACCGGCGACCTCCGCCATGTCAAGACGGAGGATTCTGGACTTTTTATGGTCTTTGCGTTAGGAGATATGACCACGAGGAAGGCTAGTGCTCCTTTGTGAACGGTTTGATATATTCTTGTGGGTAACCCAGCAAGTTTCGAAAAAAGATGAGGTAGCCTAATCGTCGGATAGCTATAACCTGCCTTTGCGTTGTGCAGCGATATTTTGGAGCGATGAATCTCGATGAGCATGTCTTTGGTTACTACAACGTCAGGAAAAAGACCGGAGCTCTGTTCAACAGTTAACATAATGGGGGCATCGATGCTGGATACTTAATTGTTGCTATTATCCGTTGGCGACTAACCTTAAGACTGTATAAAGGGAGATTTTTTTTATTTTTAACAGGTGATTCGGCGAGGAACCATTTTATCAACTTCATCTGTGAGGGTAGATTGACCAGAAAAAATTTGAAAACTGCAAGCTATATAACCGATGACTCCGCTTTTTTTGGGGGGGATGTAGTGGTTAGTGATTCGGTTATCATAGCTGCAGCAGGAATAGGCGGAACAATTCTTGGCTCAGTAGTAACTCTGGTGTTAGAGCCGTGGAGATCGAAAAAGGAAGCTCAGCTAGAGCTTGCTTTTAAGCCGATATTGGATGAAAAACTGAAACAACAAGATGCAAAACTAAAACATGATGCAGCTGAGCACAATAGACAAGACGAAGTTGACCGATTGCGCAGAGCTCTTTATAGTGAGATGGCATTTTCACGGAAGATGTTTTTTGAGCGATGGACGCAGCTTCAAAAAGCGTGGGACGATGGTCTGAAAGACGATCCAGGCTGTTGGCTTCAGTCAAGCTTGAGCGACAAGTTAACAGATTTTGCTCAAGTATGGCACGAAGATGTTTACTCATTTGCAAAAAGCGAAATATTGCTGTTTTATAAAATAGAAGAGGCACCTTTTATTGAAGCTTTTTATAAGTATTTAGGCACTCTTGCATTAGACCCTCGTTATAAGAATCAAACTGATTTTAAAGCAAACGACGTTTATGGTAGTTGGAAAAACGTTGCTAACATACTAGAACATCAGATCGAGCCAGCCCTTGATGAACGTCTGTTGGTTAATCAGTGAAATGGCGCCAAATTATCCATAATGTGGAACGCTCCTACTGGTTTATTCGGTATAGCTCGTTGCCGGCTGAACTACTAAGCCTGTCATTCTATCTGTCAGTCTAAGGGCAATTGATGAAATCCAATATTTACGTGCGTTGAATCGTAAGCTTTTTAGTTGCGAGCGTTTAGCTACTGATTTAAAGTATTGTCGAGTAGGGACTGTCTAGTTGTTTATGTTTAAAATAAGCTACGGCGAAAGTTGGGGAACAACCGACTGATATGGACGACGGTATATCCACATAAGTTGAGACAGATATGAAAAACCCGATTTAGTCTTAAAACTTATAGGTGAAACGTTTGGCAATATGGGGGGTTCCTTATCTCAAGAATCATCATTTCGCTGGACGTGAAAAAGTCCTTGCTGACCTGCGAACACGTCTGAACTCAGGCTTACCCAAATCACGCCGTCAGGTAATTACTGGTATAGCAGGGATAGGTAAGACTCAGCTCGTTGCTGAGTATGCATATAAGTATAGATACACAGATGATTATAATCACGTTTTTTGGATTCAATCAGAGAACGCGACGAAGCTTGAGTTAGAGTATGCCAGGTTAGCCAATCAACTTGATCTGCCAGAACAAAATTCGGAAGACGATAAAAAGATAAAAGCAGTTCGTGACTGGCTCGAACGAAATTTAAAATGGCTCTTAGTTTTTGATAATGCGCCAGATATTGACATGATCTCTGACTATCTCCCGAGAGAGACTTCTGGTTACGTGATTATCACTTCTAGACACTCTCATTGGCCTAAGTTCCATGTGCAAGAATTTCAAGTCTCCAAGTTTATGCGTGAGGAGTCGGTAGATCTTCTCTGTAATCTAACTAGTGAAAATGACCGTATTTCTGCTGAATTGATTGCAGAAGAACTTGGGGATCTCCCGCTCGCCTTGGCGCAAGCGGGCGTATACTGTAGCAACGTTTCCATGCCTCTTTCGCAGTATCTAAAGCTTGTTCGTAAACGAAAAATAGAGGTTCTGGCAGAAAGCACTCTTCCAAAAAAGATGTACCCAGAGTCTTTAGCCGCCACGTGGAAGATTTCGTTTGATGAGGTGCTCAAGACAGGTGTCGCTGCTTCTTTGCTCGGTATTTTGGCTTTTTTTGCGTCTGATGAGATACCTCCAGCTCTTTTGTTCGGTGGTCTACAAAAGCTTCCCAAGGATCTCATAGGGGAGCTAAAAGATCAAATGATGTATAACAAGGGTGTTGAGGTTCTCCTCAAATATTCCTTTATCATGACATCAAAAGGATCAATAGCTATTCATCCGCTCATACAAGATTATACACGGTTCTGGTTGAATGAAGCAGAGAAGCTAAAACAGGCTGAAGCGGCTCTTTTGCTCGTGAGCAATGCGTTCTCATATATAAAGGATGAACCGGCAACATGGTCGCAAGCTGGTCAATTTTTGCCCCACGTGCTAGCAGTCACGTCTTTTACTTCAACTATTAAAAGTGTGCCTGAGAAGAGCGTCGAGCTTTTGAACACAGCTGCGCAATACTTACGACTTCTTGGGAAATTTTCAGATGCACAAAAATGTCTGCAGCGTGCTGTTAGAGTTAGCAGGAAAGAGAAAGTCTCAGACGCCAATACGGCCATGACGCTTAAAAACTTGACCCTCGTGTCATTAAATCGTGGATATCCATACGTCGCTAAAAGATTGCTCTTGAAGGTTCTTAATGAACACGAGGCTACATTTGGCCCTCAAAGCGCAGTCGTTGCCTCGGACGCTTGTGTTCTAGGCAGAGTACTTCTGTATTTGGGCGAATATAAATATGCAAGAGAGCAGCTGCTAAGGGTTATGGAGATTATAGAAGCTGAGCAAGGTTTAGATCATCAGTCAGTTGCTACGGCTCTTGATAGTTACGCCGAAGCAGTCGCCCGCAGTCGAGATATTGATGGAACTGAGGCTTATATTAAAGCGAGGGAAAGTCTCTTACGCGCCCTCAGGATTAAGTTGAAAACGTATGGTCCAAACCATCTTAGGATGGCGACTACGCTTCACAGGCTGGGTAACTTACAAGCACTTCAGTATCCAATTATAGCAAGAAATGCCCTTAAACGTGCGCTCAAGATACGAGAAGCTGTTTATGGTCCAAACCATCCTGAGGTGGCGACAACGCTTAACAGTCTAGGTACCTTAGAGCCGAAAATAGGACAGACATACTTAGAACGTGCACTTGAGATTAGAAGAAACTTGTATGGTCTTTGTCATCCTGATGTTGCTGAGACACTTGAGAATATAGCTGTCGCCCTCTATAACTACGAAGAAGGCCTCATCATAGAGAAGAGAGACTATGATTCCTATATGAAGCGCGCTCTGGGTAATATTTGTTGTGCGCTCGCAATCAAAGAACGTGTTTTCGGTCTAGATCACATAAAAGTTGTTGAGACGCTTGGTAATCTTGGCATGATTCAACTCAGTTGTCATAAAGAACGAGAAGCTTTGTTGAGTTACGACCGTGCTTATTTAATAGCAAAAAAATTACTTGGCGAGGGAGCTATTACAACAAAAAACCTAAGACAAACCAAAGAGAGACTTGCAGTTTATGCCAAAGGAAACGAGCGCGTTCCAGCTTTCGATTGCTCTTTGCTTAAATCAATTGACACGGGACTTTAAGCTCTTTTGCCAATCTCGCACTTGATCTGGAACGAATCTGCCTTTTGTTTGAAATTTTTCGCTGCAAAGCCGATATAGTTAACGCGAAAGCTCGCTTATAGCAGACCACAATGGATAAAGTTTAAGTTAGCTATCCATCTTTAGCATTCAATCATCATTAACATAGCCTCCGCCTGATATAGGCGATAACTAATCGTTTGAATTAACAGTCTAACATATCAAAACAGCGACAAACGACGCAATTTTTATACTCTTCTGGTACTTTTAACTGCAGTATAAAGGTAACCATCGATCATTTTGCTATCGCCACGGCGACGCCAAAATAGTCTTTCAGTATGTTAAATCGTTCTTATCCAAGTGGTGAGCTAAGATAGTGAAAGATTCAGCACAATATAAGTGGGAGATTAAGAGACATACGGAAGTAAAGCACACACTTTTAGAAAAGTATCTCTCAGCTTGGTTCACCATCCTTGGAAAAACAAATCGGACAATCTGCTATTTTGACAGTTTCGCTGGAAGGGGTCAATATGAAGATGGGACCTTGGGATCACCAGTTATTGCATTAAAAAAAGCAGATCTTCGATCAGCGCATTTCGCAAAGCTGAAGATTATCTGTATCGAAAAAGATCAGGATAATTTCAGCAACCTAAAAGAAGTTCTCGAGCGAGAAAGCAAAAAACTACAAAATAGGAAAAAAATTGACTTGTATCTTGAGAATAGTGATTTTGATACAGTTGTTACAAAAATACTTGACAACCTAGAGCAAACTAAGCGTAATATTGCGCCATCTTTTTTCTTTATCGATCCGTTTGGGTACAAAGCAGTTCCATTCAACACAATTAAGAGAATATTGGCTTATCCGAAGACTGAGATTTTTTTTACTTTCATGATCAGTTTTATTCATCGGTTTTTGGAATACGAGCGTATTAGTCCCTCGCTAACACGATTGTTTGGCACTGACGAGTGGCATCAAATCATAGATTTACCAGATCGAGAAACGGCGTTAATAGAGCTATACCGAGAACAGCTTCACCGAGCTGGAGTGAAGTTCACTTGGCAATTCAAAGTATATGACAGTGGTAAATTAAGCACTAAATATTATTTAATCCACGCAACGAACAATTTTAGAGGACACGAGATAATGAAGGAAATAATGCATAAGGAGAGTGCCCATGGCTCATTCGCATTTCTTGGTCCTAAGGATATCTCAGAGCGGTCCCAAACTAGGTTGTTTGACCCAAATGATCCTGAAGGACTACCACAGCTCTTGTTTCGGAGGTTTGAGGGAAGAACTATCAGTTTTATAAATCTTCAAAAGGAGATATGTGCTCCGTGGTATCTCGAGCCCCCTTATGTTGAAAAGCATTATCGCGCTGCACTGAAGAAATTAGTTAAACAAGGCAAAGTTGAAGTTCGAAATATTTCAACAACTAGAGGGTTAAGTAACAAAGATAAGCTTGTTTTTCGTAGTAACCAAATCTTAACATAGTGCCAGCTCGAGATATGCATTAGAGCTTAATTGAAAGAGTAGAAAAACGGAATAAGAGATTTTAGCAAGTTAATAAGGGGGGGCCGAAAGGTCCCGTGCTTAGATGCTGAGTAGTTTTGTCGCTTTTTATCCGAGTGCCATTTTTTATGTAGCAATTAATGCTTCTTTCTCTGCAGAAGTCGACAACACTATTGGCGCAAGCCTCATAAAATTCTGCAGCACTGCAGTAACCTTTGGCCTTAAAATTGTAATTTAATTTTCCGAAGATAATTTTTTCGACAAATGAGACTGCATTTAGTAGTTCAGACAAGTCTTGCTCAATTATATTTGGAGTAGGATATGGTTCGATGCTTACCCAAGTTTTTAGGCCAGCGTCGTGCAGGTATTTTAAAGACTCTATCCTTTCTTCAAATGATGCGCTGAATGGCTCAAAGCGCCCCTTAAAGCCTTCGTTTAGAGAGACTACAGATATCCCGTACTCATTGTTGTATCCATACTGCTCCTTCTGAGCCAGCACCTTTGGATATGCACCTTTAGTTAGTACTGTAGTTTTTATTCCATTTTCGTTGAGTTTCTTGATTATTTGCAAACTCAAATCTTCCACTTCACTATGTCCGTACATAAAAGGATCAGTTGTAAAGCATAAATGGACGAAGTCTATTTGGTTTCTGTATTTGAGAATCTCTTCGTCGAGTATTCCTAAGGCATTTGAGACGATCTTGGGTTCCAACCAATCTTTATAGTCCTTTATCTTACCGAATCTCTTGGCCATCATCATAGCGTAGCAGGGATAAGTGCAGCCATGGGCGCATCCCAAAACGTGATTAATACAAAAGTCTGCGTACTCTACCTTGCTTTTGTAAAGCAAGCTTTTTTTCTTGATGGTTCTCAACATGGTTTTTAACTTGCTCTTGAAACGTAATTCTGATCGCAAACTCTACGCTGCGAAAGTTTGTACTATTATAATTTTACTACTTGAGTCTATAAACTCCTTTCTAAAGTCGATTGAAACAAATATTAAAACATCTTTTGGGAGATCAACAATCCTACCTTGCCATTTACTATTGGCTTAAGAACGATTTGTAAATCACTTAAGTGGACCTCTGCTTAGCTGAGACAACGTTGAAAATTATTCAACGGTACCTAAACCATCCTGACAGCTTCGCTAGCCCTAACAACTTCATTCGAGCCTCTCACCGAATTAGGTATTACTTTCACTCTACGTCGGAAAGGTGCGCAACGTATTGCTACACAGTACAAAACTATGGAAAAAGTTATTACAACAGGGATAATCCCTGAGACGCGAGAGCGGCTCAAGGACGCAGGGAGTAAGCGCGAGACGTACGACGACGTGATAAGTCGATTGCTGACATTCTATGAGAAGCATCACAAAGAAGGCGTATAAAATGAGTTTCCAAGTGTTATTTTTAAAAATCGGCAACCGCAAGCGATTTGAGACGGACGCAAAGCGATTTGAGACTTTAAAGGACGCTGCAACGTATGGCGTTAAGGTTGTGCGAATGTCGAATAAGGAGACTTTTAAAGTCATTGACTCTAATGACCCAGTAACTGACTGGGCCGATGGGCGCCAGTTTTCAGTCAATGGTGTGATTCTTGGCGGCGTTTATGAGTGCGATGGAGACGGAAAGCCTTTTGACGAACTCCACGATCCTTTTTATGAACTTTCAAATTGAAGCGGTCAATGTCTAAAAAAATAGAACAGGAGAGCGAGGAGGCGTAGGCGGCCCCTGCCTAAAGAGTATCTCAGCATCTTCTCTTGCTTGTCCTGTTTCTGTGACTATGCCCCTAGATAAAAAAGACTACAAAGGCCAACTCCTCGCTTATGCACCTCTAACGAAGCTAACATAAAGAAAAATCAGCTCCAGCATTTATAAAATCATTGACGATTGATTGCAAATCAGCAACCGAGCTATTTACCTCAGGAACGAAATAGCGAGGCTTATCGTCGTCATAGAACTCAATTAAATAGTCTAGGAATCTTCTTTTAGCCAAAAAATCATTGCAGAACAGGTTATTTAAATCTCCAGTGTGTGCGGTCCAACCCGAATTGGGACGTTTTGTCTTGCCCCATATATGAATACTGGAAATCAAAGGCCTATGTTGCTCTAGAATACGATGGTGCTCAATAAAGCGATCTATTGGGAACTGTTCTAAGTTATAATGCTCAGCTGTAAACAATTGCGGATAATCTAAAGCGAGATGAAGACCTAATTCCCTGCGATGAATGTCTTCACAAAGTTGAGAGATGCTATCAAGTCCAGAAATTAAAAATTTACCCCCGCGGTATAAGGTACCGGCTCTGTTCTCAATACAGATAATTGTGTTTGGGTATATTTCTAAAACACTTTTTTCAAATGGTTCGTACATGTCCAAAAAATGATCTATCGAACTACAATAGTCGTCAAATGGAGGATGAATTTCAATAATTTCGGGGGGAACGTTATCGTTAATAAGTGCTTGAATAAACTCGAAAAAGTTTTTAGACCACACCTCGTTTTTCCAAAGTTGTGGGATACTATACTTATTTGCATATTTCAAAATGGGATAATGTTGTAATATGGGTGAATTGAGTTTACGTTTACCATAGGAATACTCCGTATGCAGGGAATATGATCCAGATACAACGATGGAAGTTTTATCCATATGTCCGGCAGTCTCTTCGATTGAGCAACTGATTCCCGGAGGGTACGCTTTTCCGCGATAATTGACGGGAATAAATTTCGTCACCCACTGCATTTCTATATCTGGGTCGAAATGCAGCGGCACCGTCGACTTCGTCATTGCTAACTCATGCAACGCCTTGCGCCACTCTACTGAGCGTCGGTATGTTTTTGCCGGATCGAATCCGTGGGCCCGTAGTATCTCGTGGATCTGCTTTTCGGTGTCATTGTTCATCTCATAACCAGCAATTGTAAGTTCTTCGGGTCCAAGATAGCCGTGTTGACTGATCTCCCATCCAACGCTTAATCCGGTCGCGCCCAAGGGATCACCTTGTCGTAGCTCGATGTCATACGTACCTGATCGCTCAAAAATGACTCCATTGTAGGTTAGTTTGACTGACTCTTTCATTTCGCCTGTCACTCTATCATATTCTCTATGAATCCAGTTGTTCCATCTGAAAACGACTTTTCCGGGATCAAAGAGTGAATCGATAAAGAAGAAGTCCTTAAAGTGAACTCTTTCGTAGGTTACAATCCACTTAGCTACGATCTCACTTAGCTCGAAATCGCCAAGTGTATAGAGCGCCACGTCCGTCCACTTACCCGGCAATACAGTGGGTTTCAGAAGGTCGTCAAACTTTCCAAAAGCGTCAAAGGCTTCTATCTTGCTGGATTCTGTGATGATTTCATAAAAGCGGTCAACTACCTGTTTCGCGTCTTTTAGGCCCCTTGGTTTCTTGAATTCTATTTCTTTACGACCCTGCGGATAGAGGATCGTGTAAACGGCAGCTGCGTGTCTTACAGTTTCTCTAGGCCAGGAATAGAAGCAGCCTCTTGTGCCCTTTTTGCCCTCTGCTTTAGGTCCAGGAATGAGCCCTTTGTGAACCCACCTACGAAGCATGCTTTCGGACACCTCGACGCCAACGTCGCATAATTCTGAGACAAGCTCGCCGGTGTTCATAACTAATACTCTATCTTCAAAAAATAAAAAACATTCTATAGCATTTTGAAGCTAAAAAAATAGTTTTTTGGCAATCTGTTCGCATTTCTAATTAAGAAATAGTTAAAGCCGCCCTATGTAGCATGCTAAGCGCTTAAGCGCGTTAGCACGGCTTGAACGATGATCAGAAGGACTCCTACGAGCGGTTTAGACACGACGGATAAACGCATCATTGAGATGCTGCAAAAGCACGGAGAAGGCTGTAGAATTGCTCCATTAATTAAAGCAACTGAAAAAAGCGAAGGTGCAATCAGATGGCGTTTGATGACTCTTGAAGCGACTGGATTTGTGACAGCTGTGCGACAGCGTGGAAGCACGACTTACTTTCTAAACGAAGGTGTTTGTTATGAATGACAATATGGTAAAAGTAAAGGCGAAGTACGCGACGATGTGTGTCGACGAGTCGACTCATAAGAAAGCGGTTGCTCTCCAAAAGAAACACAATCGCAACGGCGATGCCCCAATGACACTCGCCGAAGCGGTGAATGGGGTTCTTGGACACTAGGTGAGCTAAGGCCCACCTTCCTTTTTTCACAAGGACGAGATGAGCGACTCTTTTTTCGACCCTAATCTGAGATGGATCACAGGTTCAGACTACCCCGAGAGCGACACCTACCTTAGCTTGAAAGAGGTCCTCGCAGAACTAAAGGCATGCGAGAGGAACGGCTTGGAGCTGTCAAACGATATTTGCGACTCCGTTGAGCGTTTGCTGTATAAATATGAGGTATTTATCAAGCAAGGAGTACGCGAGCGCTTTGCAGAGCACCGCGGCGTGACCTGGTACCTGGCTGATTCACCGACAGACACCAGGGCATTTATATCCTATCAAGATGGCCCGCGCGCTGAGTGGGCGAATGATCGTTATGCTGATGAAGTGCCGCTGTGGCTACTTGTTGGTTTATTTCGTCGGATACAGCTACGCAAGCCGCTTGGCGATCAAGACGCTGACGAAACCATATCTGTTGCAGCGCTTCATCAGGCTAAAACGTATTAGCACAATAAACACAAAAAGTAGTTAGTCCTGCCCAAAAGAGGGACGTACTTTATCGCAAGCTCTTTCGTGAGTTTGTTTATGTGAGAGCTTTGGATTAATTGATCTCAGTTACCAGCTAAACTCTAGTGGCATATAGTTGTCACGTAAAGAACGAATTGAAGGGATTTGAAGGCATAGTCATCTCTGCAAACACGGGGAATGACCATAACAAGCGGCGCTTCTCCCTCTCCAGATTACAGACTCGCAAAGGGAATAATATGTACATCATATTGTATTGAGAAAAGAATCTGCGTTAAGGCAGCGATTCAATTCTCGCATTAATCGAAGTAAGAAGTTCTTCGAGTTTCGGTTCTGTAAGCTTCAACCATTTTAAAAACGCTTCGTTTCGCAGCTTGTCTTCATCCACGGAGGATTGCCCCTGAGCTTTAGGGATTCGATCCTCAACATAGGTAGCGACAGTCGGCAACCAACGAGCATTTTTGGCTATGACTCTTGCTTGTTCCAGATGCTTCTCGAACATTAGACTTTGAGCCGGATTCTGAACAATGCTCATCATTTCATGGCCAGCGAAGATGATCGTTTCATTAATCTCATTTTGCTTTTTTCTGTCCATCTTGAACTCCCTCCCTAGCTCTTGTAGGTTCTCGGCTTCAGTCACGATCAATGTAACGATCTGATTGATAATTCCGCAAGCGTGTTTCATTTTCTCCAGGGCGTTCCTCAGGGGCCTAGTGTGCCTACTAATCCTCCAGTCTCTCAGCTCAAACAAAATATCGCGGAATAAGTCGTGTAAAGTGCGAGCTTGACCTGCGATATCAGGCAACTGGGATGCATTGGCCATCTCTGCGACCTCCAAAGCTCACCATCTTGTCTCTATAGCCACAGTCTGTTCATCTCGTATCGACAGCTCCTAAATCAGATCTCTATAAACTAGCGAGGCTACTTCGAATACAACAAACGGTTTATAGGCGCATAGACGTTTGCTTAATTCCCCAGAACTCTTCTGCTTTCACATTTGCTGAAGCGATGACCTTGTCTCTGAACGACGCTGCCAGATCGCTAAACTCGTTATATCGGTACGACGGTAGAACCGATCTGTAAGTTTTACGAAGATCGAGGAGCGTTATTGGCTCTTCCGATCCCTGTTGGATCAATGGTACGAATGGCACACCAGTCACGCTCAGAATAGCGGGCAGTTCAGTAAGTAACACAGTCTTTGCTTCAGTGAAATCGATTATGACAAATCGAGCCATGCTGGCAAGTGTTGAAATCGCGTCAAAATAACTTCTGCTTTCTGGGCGATCGAAATCAAACAACACCGGTGTGTAATTGCACTTTCGAAGTTCGTTTGCGATTGCATTCAAAATAGGCTTCCGGTCCTCGGGAAAACGTCCTAGGACCAACACCAGTTTTGAAGCAATGGCGCGGGTTACCTCACCAACCTTTCCCTTTATGAGTAGGTACACAAACTGAGCGACTTCAAGGTCGTCTATACTTATAAAAGAATCGTTAAATGGCTCATATGGACGATTAACGATCAGATTTCGTTGCTCTTTGGCAACCCCTTGCAGTTCCCAAGCCGAGATCCCAAATACATAACAATCCTTGAATATAGCGCCATCGATCGTCGTTTCGATCAGAAGTGCTCCTTCTAAACAGGTTCTGCTCAGATCAGCATTCGTGAGGTTAGCTCCTGTGAAATCAGTGAATCTTAGATTGGCGCTAGTGAAATTAGCGTCGCTACAATTGGCGAGTCGCAGTGTAGCGAAGCGCAGGTCGGCATGGGCTAATTGAGCTTTAACAATATGCGCTTCGGTAAGATCAACTGCTGTTAGTTGCGCTTCAGTTAATTCGGCTCTATCTAGATTAGCGTTTGACAGGTTTGATTCGTTAAGAACGGCTTCCGTAAGGATAGCCTTACTAAATATAGCGGTCTCGCCTTTAACTCGTCTCAGGACGGCCCTTTTTAGATTTGCGTTTGAAAAATCTGCTTCGCTGACCTGACAATCACTGAGATCGGCATCGCAAAGTTGCGCCTTCTGAAGATTTGCTCCAATCAGCTGTGCCCCCCTAAGAACAGTCTTCGCAAGGACGGCGTTTGTAAGAACGGCCTTGGTAAGATCGGCGCCTTCGAGATTAGCTTCAGTCAAGTAAGCGGCGACAAGATCTGCTCCACTCATATTTGCTCTACTCGCAATCGCCCTTCTTAGGTCTGCCTGTTTCAACGTAGCTACAGCCAAATCCGCTTCAATAAGGTGGGCTTCTGGTAGTCTTGCTTTTAACAGAATTGCACCCTTCAAATTAGCTCTGTTTAGGTTAGCGGAGTCTAGCTTTGCTTGCGTAAGGATCGCTGCCCTCAAATCGGCCTTCTCAAAAAGCGGCCTCTTTAGTGTAGCTCCTTTCAGTTTGGTTCCTCTCAGATCGGCCTCCTTCAAATTGGCGTCAACTAATCTAGCCGTCGTCATACTGGCTGCGGCAAGACGGGCTTTGCGCAGGTCGGGCTCAATTAAATGGGCCCCGTCCAGCTTAGCTCTGCTAAGATCGGCCCGGAACAGGTTAATACCTGTTATTCCAGGCGCTTTTAGATAAGTCCTGAGATCAGCTTCGCTGAGGTCCGGTATGATCTCTGGATGTGCATCTCTCCAACTGTTCCACTCTCTAACGCCTTTACGCAATATTTCTAAATGGCCTTCGTCAACCATGGTGCCAGCTCGGCGTCATAAAACGAAATTTTATCTCTTCGTTTAAGGTATTAATTTGTTTGCTTTTTTAAGATGACTCAGATCTTATCTCAGTCGTCTGCCACTGTTTTAGACGACGCTAAAGATGCTGGCGCACCTACCAAAAAATTATGAAAAACCCGAAACGCCATCTTGAATCACAAAATGTCCGAAATGCAAATCAGCTGTCCTAGAATACGATGCTGAGCCGTACTTTGCAGTGATTGACTTTCGGTAATAAACCGCAGTATTTCAAGGGTTTTTCACTTGGCGCGCTAATCAGCGCTTAGTCGTTGCGGCTAAACACAAAGATTAAGTTTGGATTACTAGCTTATTCATCACTATGCTAGCTGCTGAAAATCACTTAGATGCTTTAACTAACAGCGCGTTGCATCCAACCGGTGAGCTGCTGGAGATCCACCGCAGCAAAATCTCGCTGCACCAAGCAAAAGCGGGTTATGACTACCCGACTATCCGGCTCCCACACACCTTCTCGAAACTTGCCGGCTTGTCCACGAGAATCTATCAGACTATATACGACGGATCATTGGCTTTTCTTACAGTCATATCGCCAACAGAAAACGCCTCAGAAAGCTCCGAAACCTCCGCCTTTACACGGCGAAGGTCGGGCGTTCGAATCGCCTCGAGCCCATCGTTTATTTTACAATCGGCTGCACTAGAGCCGTCCATTGAGGGTTTCTCGGATACGAGCATAATGGCGAAAAAGAGACACAACAAGGACAAAAAGTTGCACAACTTTGATGAAAAGTTGCACAACTCTGACGTGGTGCACGAAGGGCCGCCCGATCTAAGTTGGCACGAACGTGTCGATCTGGCGTCCGAAGATGAGGTTGAGAGTAGCGCCGAAATTTATTCCTACTCCGACGAAGACGGAAACATACACTCTCGCGAATTCCTTGCTGAAGAACTCATTCCTGAAGATGTTGAAGATCGGGAAGCTTCACTTCAAGGAAAACCTAGACCCGAGAAAGTTCAACGACTGAAGCCTGGCGCAGTAGAGATAGTCAACCTCATTTCAGCATCAGGGGAAACGCCGGGGGAGATCTCCTTACCTGTGCCTAAGTCGGGGGCACGTCCTCTCGATATTCGGATATCCAGCGAAGTCGTGCCAGATCTGTTCACTAAAAAAGAGTCACAGAGCGACGGCTTCGAAGAGCACACGCGCGTTATCGTTCATCTTCAAGAACTTACTGTCGCTGACGAGTCCACGGGCACTACCCACGATCATGATGGACGCGCCCCTCTCGTGCTGAACTTCACTGACTTTGACCTGCTCACCGTTGATCCGAAAAAAGTCCATGCTGGTTTCGGCAGCGATTTGGACCATCTTCTCGATCTTCTCCTGGTCTTTGCCCGTGACGATCTCAATAGTGATTGAATCGAGTCCGACGGCTTTCGGTGCGGTCCGTGCTGCCAGCGCCATAAGTCCGGCAACGGTTTTTACTGCTTCTGTTTCTGCAGACATACCGGATTATTAGTATTACACAAGAAAATTATTACGCCACTTAAAACACTTTGTTAGCCGCTAATTCTGTCAAAATCGCTCTTGATGCTCCTAGCAGC
>CAYHCZ010000006.1:0-40959 GCA_964355295.1 uncultured Methanomicrobia archaeon | reverse complement strand
GTACCGTGCCCTTGCGCACGAGAAACACGTTCTCGCCGCTCCCTTCTGAGACGAACCCGTCCTTGGTGAGCAGTATTGCCTCGTCGTACCCGTCTTGGACTGCCTCAACTTTTGCAAGGACGCTGTTGACGTATGCTCCGGCGAACTTGCCCGTCGGCGGGAGCGCGTTATCTGAAACACGAGCCCACGAACTCACGCACACTTTAAGGCCGGCGCCATTGTCGCTTGAACTTGCGTCGGAGTCGGCGAAGTAATTGCCCATCGGTTCGATATAGATCGCGTAATCGTTTGCTCTGCCGTATGGATATAGACCAACGGTACCCGCCCCCCAATAGATGATGGGTCGTATGTATACGTCCTCTTTACGCCCGTTTTCGCGCACGACGTCTACGACAGCGTCCGCGAACTCGTGCTGTGTCAGCGGCAACGTGAGCCTGAGCACGCGCATGTTGCGATACAGCCGCTCGACATGCTCTGTCAGTCGAACAATGAAGCTTTGATCCTTTTCATCGTTATAATAAGCCCTTATACCCTCAAACACAGCTGTACCATAATGGAGGGCGTGCGTGGATATGTGAACCGTAGCGTCGCTCCACGCAACGTACTCCCCATTCATCAGAACTTTACGACTCATCCGAGACCTCTTATATTATTCACGATCGCTGCTATTCGGCAAAGCGTGTTTTCAATGCGCAACTACCCATTTAAACCTTTTTTTCCCTCTACAATATCAGATGAGTTATATATCTGCCACCGCAACTAATAGTCCACGGGCCTGTAGTATAGTCTGGATAGCACAGCGGCCTCCGGAGCCTCAAACCCGGGTTCAAATCCCGGCAGGCCCGCTCTTTCTCGTCTTCCCAGTGCGACGTCGTCCGAGCGCGGTTCTATTCCGATTGGTGCCACAGCATGGGGTCAAATGAGCACGTCGCACCTTCTTCGAGGTCCTACCTGGAACCTTCGAGCACCCGGCGCGTTACTTCGTGTCGCACCATGTTAAATGGAAGATTACAAAAAAGAGAACAGCCGAATTTCGGTCACGTCGCCAGTGATGAGATCAACGACAAACGGGAAGTCAGCACAGACCATCGGTCGATCGGTATAGACGCGACACCGGTCACCCTTTCCAAGAAATTCACACGGCTTTGATTTTTTAAGCGCGTGCGTGAAGCGACTATCCGTAAACAGCATGCAATATCGTGCAACAAACTCCTCGGACGACAGTTTAAGTCGAACGCTCAAGCGTTCTACGTCATCAGACGTTAACCTAACGATATCGAAATAGCAGCAGCCGGGATGCGCACAGTCAGCGCACAAACGTGCTGAAGCATCGTCTGCACAAAGATCGACTCTTGACAATCGCTCGAGTGATAATCCGAAGAGCCATCCCCCTTCGCGTTCACTGATGACTTCGTCAACGATGCGATTTATGCGTTCCATTGCGCTTTTATCCGGCGCGAGAAGGCCTTTGTACACCTTTGCAGCCAAGGTGCGTCGTAGTCCTTCGTCTCGTCCCTCATCAAAGAGGCGCCCGTAAGAATCGTCAGACGCCCACTTAGCTGCGTGCTCTTTGACCCCGCGACGTGCTTCGCCGTTTCTTCGCTGTTTGGCTACCACTCGTTCATCGCTCCACTGATATCCTTGGCAACGATCTTGCACCTCTCCTTTATAGGGCTTCCCATATACCAGATAAGAGTAATGCTGCCACGAGCAGCGTGCATTGCGCAAATGATAGACACATCGAAGCCGCTCAAAGTCGAGAATGGCCCCTCACATGAGGTAAAAGCTGATAGGGGAACCCTAGCAAAGCAAGTTAATGCTGACATAGCGATTACTCACCTCAGAAGTCATTTTGGGACAAGATCAAGAGACGCTAACCCGGTCGAGATGAAGAAGCAATAGGCTCACTAGAATAGGGGGTCTTTTTCAAACAGCGCAACAAACTTAAGATAAATGTTGGGAGACACTTCAGTTGCGTTCTTAATATAATATATCTTTAATTTCAATCCGTTTAGATTGGCAACAACTCGCTTAATGAAAGCCTCAACAGAGTAGTGCCGGGAGAACCTCATACGATAGGGATCGTCTCGCCACACAAGTTCTGCCCCCCCATAATCAAGACCTCGCCTGTCTGTGAAAGGCGACGATAGCACATAGTAGAAATTATCTATATACAGCGGCAAAATAACCATTTTGCCATTGTTGCTCAACACGCGACTTGCTTCGCGTAGCAAGCGAATATCTGCTATTCCTTCAAACATTTCGTAAGCACAATGAAGTGCCATCTTCGTCGCAAAACCGTCTGGTAGTGGCATATGTGTCGCGTCTGCGCCAATTCTTCTGCCATTAACGCCTGGTGAAAACTTGAGATCCAGAGCGAAAGCTCTACTTCCGTAGACCCGCTCAACCATCTCGTACCACGGACTGTGAGCTGCTGCGACGTCAATTAACGTATCAGACTGCCCTAATTGCAGCAGCACCGCGCCTACATAATGTTCTAGCGCTTTCTCTTTAAACGCTTCCCCGTAGCTATCAACATAGTCTGAGGGGAATTGGACTCTCTCGAGCCACTCGCTAAAATCGCGCACATCTATTTCGTACGGGACAACAGTGAGTCCTAACGATTCAAAATCGCTACAAATCGTTAGGTAATCAGGTGCTGGCAACTTACTCTTTTTCTTGGCATTATGATCGAGGTAGTAGGCCCGGTTTTGGAAGATAAGCCGAGTTAGAATGAGTGGGTTAAGGTGGTCTCTAATTTTCCGTATACCGGCTTTGATTTTGCGTGTGCTACTCCGAGCCATGCCGTGTCCCTAGCCGCATCATAATTGAAATTGCAGCTCAGCAAATCGAGTTTAGTCTTGCTGTATTTAATACCTCTCGTTTGCACATGTCGAGCCTTTTGCTCCCTTTGCCTTAGCTGAGACCACAAGAATCAAGGCGTTGAGGCATTCAAAGTGCACCTCGTTCTTTTAAGGATAGGATCAGAGGGCGTTATCCGGTTAACAATATAGATCGAGTACATACGAATGATGAAACCCCGATACAAAGTGTCTTTGAAAAAAGATCGTCACCACTTCGACTCCCTTTTTCTGCTGTTCTCGGTCAGGAAATGTTTTGTGCTAAGTTTATGCGTTGACCCCTATCAAACTGAAAATTCGAGGTTAGCCGGTCGCGCGAGAGGTTTGTCTCAATGGTTTCATTGCTTAACATCCACGCGCGCCTTCTGTGGTTATTGAAAAATACCACGCGAGGTTTAACGCGAAAACAGGGTTACAACGCTTGTTGTGCTTAAGTTGAGCTGTTTCTTAGGAATAATCTGATCTATTTTTCCTTACCGGCTTGTGGGGGGGCAACGCGAAACTCTTTTCTCAGCTCCTTTGATATTCTGAGAACCTTCCCACCAAAATTGAGTGGCTCGTTTACCGCTCGTCTACGGTTATGCGCTTGCCTTAGAATGGGTCTGAAGATACCGTAGGCAGCAGACGTGAAAGTCCGTTAGCTTCGTTTACGGATCTAGGATAATACGCAAGCTCAGCCATTTGGCAGGTTACGCGAACGTCAATATCGCTGCCGTTCGCTGATATAGCATAACTGCAAACACGATGATGCGTATCACTATAAACACAGTTGAGAAGAGTCCTCCCGCCGTTGCGCGATAACTTGTGCGAGTTGCACCTTGGAAATGTTGGCTGGAAGGGGGCGTCTTAATTCGTCGTCTTTGCTCCAATTTGAGTTGCGTAAATCGAATTACCAATTATTAAGTACTAGCGGCTGTTACTTCTGACCTAGGCGGGTACAAACAAGAGGTTCAGTCGGACTGTCATTTGTGAACCTCTGAAAGCGCAATGCGCGCAGTCGTGACGGTAAAAGTGGGCAAAGGATACGGCTCCAGTGACATGGAAAGCAATAGAGTCCTCAAAGCGATCTCAATTTTCAGTTTCGCACTGATTACCATAGCAATAGCCCTCGCGTACAACTCACAGGCAGCAGGCTATGAGGCTTCCATCTATGAAGGCACGCCACTTTTTGTTTGGATCATTCTCACACTCAGCACGCTATGCGGCGCTTATGTTACGATCAGGTCGCTGTATGATAACGGATCAAACAGTAGATTTCCGATCCTTGGCCTTAGCATCGTCGCGTTTAGCGCTGTGGTCGTTGTTCTTGTATTTGCGCTTAGGGGTTATTTATGGAACTTAAGCGGAGACGTTGGGAAACATCTGTACTTGGTGAGCTATTTACAAACGTGGGGACACGCAGGCCCTCGCAATTACTATCCACTAATGCACTACCAAATAGCAACCCTGCATTACTTCACAGGCATCACTCTTACTGATATATTTGGGTATCTCGCCGTTTTTTTTGACGTGTTCTTGATGGGGTCAATCTATCTGCTGGCAAAAACCGTGATGGCACGTAAAGAGCAAGCGATACTGGCTACGTTAGCGGGGATACCACTACTCGCTACTTCAATTTTTATTACGCCAAACGCTATTCTAACGTGTTTTTTTCCGTTTTCCGCGTATGTGTTCTTGCGTTCAACCGGCAGAAGCAAGAATTCCTTCTTGTTACTCGCGAGTATCGTGACAGTCTTCATCGCGATTTTGCACCCGCTTGGAGCTGCGACTCTCGTGATGTTCTTGCTAGGCGTGTGGTTTTTCCAACGTTCCTTTAGAGGGTCAGACCGAACTCGCAGTAAGTTGACAAAAAGCAGAATTCTTTTAGTGTTGCTTTTGGTTGTCGTCTTCTTCGGGTGGATCTCGCGTACTCAGACATTTGAGAGCACTTTGAGAAACGTACAGGGAGAATACGGTAGTAATCCGTACATATCCAGCCTGGCAAGCCAGTTTGCCGCGGCGCAGGGATTTGGCTATAATATATATGAGCAATTCTTACTAAATTTCGGCGGAATCTCGTTATATATAGCCCTCTCGTTAGTTGCCTTTGTTCTCGTGCGGAAGGGACTGGCGCGAGGGGACGATCTTCTAAAGCTGCGGGGGCTGTTTGGGGGGTATGTTTTAATTGTTGCGCTCTATGTCCCATTACTATTCGTACAAATAGTCAGCCCGTTTCGGGTCCTTCCTTTTATATTAACGCTCAGCGCCGTTTTTGTCGGCTTTGTGCTCTATGAGTTCAAAGAGCGACTAACATTTAAAAAGAACGGAAAAGCTATTTGCATCGTCGTGACATGCGCGTTGATCGTTGCCGTATCGGTAAACGGCATGTTGAGTGTTTATCCGTCACCGTTAACCCTGTCGGAAACGCTCCAGACGACAAATGCAGAACTCTCTGGCAATCTGTGGTTCCTTGTTAACACAATACCTTACATCAAGTTTGAGGGGTTCGCGGTGGCACCTTGGCAATTTCTGTGGCTGCTGTCGAACAAGCCCCAAAATGGCACGAGTGCGCGAGTGGATCTTATCAGGTATCCTGATATGCAGACTTACTCCCATGAGACCGTTCCATGGCACCTTGGCTACAATAACCACATCCGCATGGGAGAGACCGTCACAGAGAATCGTTACGTAGTATTTTCCCAGCTCAGCAAACGCGTATACGTGGATGTGTATCCAGAGATCGCTTCACGAAGGATTCAGCCTCAAGACTTCGACAAGATGGAGAATGATACAACGCTGAACAAGCTATTTTCAAATGGAGGCTATGACATATGGTATTTGACAGCGACGCCCTCGCCCTGACCTTTACTTGTTCGAGGACTATAGAAAAGTTCATTCACGTTTCGGTCCCCAAAGATCTCAATTTCTTTTATCGTGGCGTGATTGATGAAACTGAGCACATCGCTGAAACCTCAATTCTGCATTGGAAACATTGCAGCAACAAAATTATTGCCATAGCTTTCACAAGGGGCGAAGAGATACTTCACAGTGGTATTGGCGGGAGAGGAAGGAGATGTATTCTTGCAGGATATCCGTAGTATAAACTAGGCTTAAACGTCCACAAATTCTACATTCCAGTTAGTGATGCGAGGCCTCGTGTGCGAAGTAAGTCATTTTATGCACGTTAATTAATAGCCTGTTTCAACCCGAAAAAATGAAAAGAATGGCACAACACTTGGCGCAGAGTCTACACTGTAGAGTGTCTACAATCTGGACTATTTCGCACTGAAAACTTGGTATGGGGCATATTTTGGCCATTAAGTCTGCGTCTGCTGCGCCTAATGCCCTTAGTCTCAAATGACTGGAAGGAAGAAGCGGCGGGTGCACTTATTCAGATTCTTCGCAAACGGAATGTTCTTAAGCTGTGCGACGGTACGTTTCTGCTGCTACTATGGAGAATGTTCTTGTAATCTCTTTCCGCTGCAGCAGAACGCAAAAGTTTTGCCAGTACTTGCCTTTGTATGGATTCGATCCAATAATCCTTACCATAAATAACCCGAGGCACGGATTTGATTTAATAGCGCCTCCCGAAACCCAGATTTCACGCGGTGGCACCGGCACGACGTCCAGTGCAAATCTTGAATCCATCAAGACCGTACGAGCTTCTAGCATTTTGCAATTCGAATTTGTGTATCATTTCCTTCACTTCGGGATTGGTCCCAGATTGTTTGTCTTGCCTGATCCGTTCATCGGATGGATACCTAATGCGTTTATGAAAGGTTTGGATTTATGTCACACCGATGGAATCGATTTGATATATGCTTCAAGCCCCCCTATGAGTGCCGCGGTCGTTGGATATCTGCTCAAAAGGAGGACACACATCCCCTTAGTTATCGATTTTCGAGATCCGTGGACTCTTCTTGAGGATCCGCTAATGAGGTACCCTTCCTCTTTCCACAAAAGCATCGATCAGCATATGGAAAGACACATTTTTAGGGGGGCTGACCATATAATTGCCGCAACCCCCCATATAGCGCAAAGCTATTCGATAGCTTACCCAGAGGCAAAAGACAAGATTACGACTATATGTAATGGATTTGACTCGGCAGACTTCAAACAACCTCCGACCAAATTTAAGAAGTTCACCATCACATACACCGGGACGCTTTTTGACTCAGGCCACCGACCTTACGGGCTATTTCTTGAAGCTCTCCGGAATTTAATTGACGGAGGATCAATTAAAGAGGAGGAGATACAGGTGTTCTTCATAGGATCAAAAAGGCCGAAGTTAGTTAAGGATATCACGCACTATGGTCTGCAAACAATTTGCACCGTTACTGAGCAAGTGCCGTACGAACAGGCTCTGTCGTGCGCTGCCTCGTCTTCCCTACTACTTCTAATAGAGTTAACCAATGCGTTGACACAGAAAGTGTACGAGTATCTGGCAACCGGAAGACCGATTCTCGCCATAGTTCGCGAGGGTACTCTTGCGAGACTAGTGCGAAAGTACTCGCCACACAGTTGCGTTATCACCTCCAAAAGTGTGGACGAGATCTCCGACAATATTATTGCTGCATATTATAAATGGCAAAGAGGAGACAACCCAGTAAATCCAGACGGGATGAAAGAATATTCTGATCGCTTTGATAGAAAGAACCTCACAAGGGAACTTGCGAAAGTTTTCGCAGACGTGATCTAAAAAGCATAGGTGACACACGCGCTGCGGATTCATAACGGCAATCTGTAATCTTTAAGGGGGGGAGGTGTGGACGTTTGAATGAGCCAAGAAAACGCGCGATTTGTGTGATTTTTTCATCTTTCTCGTCGCATATCACCTACGCTTGGATTGGTTATAATAGTTCGCGGGCAGTGGTAGAATCTCAGCTCCTAACTTGGTATAGGAGCTTCAACGACTAAATAGTAAGTTTTCGCTTTAGAACTTTAGCGCACCCCTCCCTTCTTGCGAAAAACATGGCTGGATGATCACGTTGTACGAACGAATATGAAAAACCCAACGCCTCAATCTGAACCTCAGCGAGAACACTTCAAATTTGCGAGTGATATCTTGTGGGTCGGGGCATCGAATATAATCGTCCAGCTTTTCGCGATTTTTACCCTCCCAGCTTTAACACAAAATTATGGAACTGAATTGTATGGTGTATGGACTCAAATAGTCATAACGGTCGGGTTACTGACTCCTATTTTGAGTCTGCATCTAAGTACTGCAACAGTTCGGTATCTAGCGGCAGAAGACGATAGAAGTATCCTTGGCAAAGCCTTTGCCTCAATGTTTTGGACAATAATTGCATTTTTAGTTCCCGTATTATTTGTCTCTTATTTCTTTCGCGATACATTTTCGATCATTGTCTTTAGTAGCACAAGCTACGCAGCATTTATCCCGCTTACGTTATCGTTAGCTGGAACGGGTGCTTTGTATATGTTTCTCCTCTCTTACTTCCGGGCAAAACGTAGGATCAAAAAGCTTTCCATTTTTAGACAATGTTCATCTATGATCAATTTAGCTCTAGTCATTACTCTTCCAATATTGGGTTATCCCCTCATTATAGTCGTTTTTTCGCAAATTCTTGTTGAACTTACTTTTATCGTAATATTGTTTGGATTAATTATAAAAGAGACAAGTTGGTCATTGCCCACAATATCGCTGGCAAAAGAGTACTTGGGCTTTAGCATCCCGCAAATACCCCAAGGCTTAATTCTATGGATTTTGCAATCTAGTGACCGCTATTTCATAGTGTATTATCTTGGCATAGCCCAAGTTGGTATCTACTCTGCTTCGTATAACGTTGGTGCCTTCACTGCAATTTTTTATACACCTATAAGCTACGTTCTCTACCCCACAATTTCTAGATACTGGGAACTTCAGGATATGTCAAGGGTTAAGCTTTATATGGAATACTCCACGAAGCTCTTTCTGCTTCTAGCAGTGCCCGCATCTGTAGGGCTTTTCTTCTTCTCGAAGCAGTTGCTCACAAGTCTCGCTACAGCGGAATTTGCGATCGGAGGCATGCTCACCTTACTCGTTGCTATCGGAACACTAATGCTTGGCATTTACCAAATCAACGTGTTTATTATCCTCTTAGCTAAAAAAACAAAATGGATACCTGTAATATGTGCAGTCAGTGCTGCTATTAATATAGGTCTTAATTTTACTCTTATTCCTATGATCGGAATCATGGGTGGTGCCATCTCTACACTTCTAGCATATTTCAGTCTTGCCGTCTTTGTCACATTGTGGGCTCGAAGAGAGGTTGATTATTATCTTGATTTTGTTTTTATAAGCAAATGCGTCATAGCAAGCATCGTAATGGCTCTAGCTTTGTTCTTAGTAAACACAGGCGAAGTATCAAGAATACCCCTTTATGCGGGAATGGGTTTCGCTATTTATCTTTTGGCTCTCTTAGTTTTGAGGACTTTTTCGGAAGCTGACAAAAACATAATTCACGGGCTGTTTAAGACTTTCAAGCATTTGGTGGGGCTTTAGAGTTAGCAGCACATGCGGCAATACACCCTATGAACTATCTTCGCGAATGTAAGTATCCATCGACGAGTCCACCGGGCTGCAACATGGCCGGCATCGGGAAGAACATGTTTGTCGTTACCCGAATGGTGTAAATCGATAGAAACAAGAACAAGTCGTCGTATGATTTCGTGATTTTGAAAAGCGCAATTTGCACCTTTCAACTTCCTTTTTGTTCGCTGTCAAGATATTTTTGAAACAGATCCGCATAATATTTGATAGTCAAATTGCCAGTGGTTTCATATAATGTTCTCAATAAATCAATGTGTAGCTGATGGTAGGAATACGTGGTCCTTTCTTTGGGTGTTAAGGAATATGTGGACCAATGTCCCGTATCATATTCCTCCAAATGCACGACAAGGTCATTGACCCCTTTATTAAACAAGCAGAGTACATCTGTATTATTTGTGATTTTATGGTAATCATAAAGCCCAATTAATGTGAACATAAAACCATTCAAAACGCGCATTTTATTCGTGTAAGCGTATTCGAGGTACCAGTTGCCATTATGAGAAGGATGAAAATCGGTCACACCGCCTTTTGTCCAGTTGACAAATAATGGTTGCATCGCACACTCTGCGTTTCGTAAGTAGGATGTGTCCCCTGTGATGTTATACGCATACCCGAGTGTTTGGATCGCCAGTCCTTGCGCCATGCCCGATATCCAAAAATGGGGGGAATTAATGCCAAGTTTAACATAGCTGGCATTGTCATAGAAGTGGAAATTGTATTCCCATACCATACAAATGCGATCTTCATGTATGATCCTGTCTCCGTATTGAATAAATTCGTTTATTCCATTTAAAAATTGCTGATATTTCCCTCCCTCATATTGAGACTGAAGCTCAAATAATGTAGATACAGGCTGGAATTGAATTCCCTTGCCTGGATAATACACCCACATCAGATAATCACCCGGAAAATCCATCTCTTTCACAGATGTCGGGGACGTATTATTGAGAAAATAGTTATAATTTATATCCATCATATTAACGATATTATGCAACCGCTGCGTTGTAAGAACATTCTGGTCGTAACATTGCTGCAGAGTATCTGAAACATAAGACAGGTCGATATATTCATTATTCCTTTCGGGCAATCCGGCATATTTCTTCAACAACTGAGAATATTCCAATATGATTAGGGAATACTTTGTATAATCCTGAGGCGAAATCGAGCCCTTTTGGCATAGCGAGTATGCGTAATCTGAAATGTTGAGTATCGTTTCGGCTTTTTTTATCCGTTCATTGTACGATATCTGATTCGTTGATTGACCGGTTTTAGTGGTTGCCGATGCCTGTTCGCTTTCCGTAGTCAGCGACGTACATTCCGCAGTGCAGGCGACGAGGATGAGCACAGCGCACAAGGCTGCGATGAGGTTTCGCGACGGTGTTCTCATGCTTAACTTCTATTTAAGATGCTTCAAATGCGGGCGCTCTTTTGTTTAAGCGATCTGGATGTCGTAAGATGTCGATATCGTGCGTCAAGCAAGAGCTTGTGCGTCTCTCTCTAAGACGTTCGCTATCCGCTTGCACGCTCCTTTACCAAACGGTGTGCTCCTACTTGTGCCCGTAACGAGGGTTCTAGATGCCATCTGAATGATGCAAGTCTTATTCGCCCCAACTAGTACGTTTAGTCCATCGGCTAGGGTCTCCACCCATTCAGTGGTCTCTCTCAAGGTGATACAGGGAACGTTGAGTATAAATGCCTCTTTCTGCATCCCACCTGAATCAGTGAGTATTTTCTCTGCATTGGCCATGAGTTTGAGCATATCAAGATATCCAAGAGGAGGTACTGTCTTTATGTTCTTCGGCATCGTGTCCCAGATGCCATATTGCTGCAAATATCTTTTGGTGCGCGGATGCACGGGAAATACCACGAGACGATCCAGTGCTCCCGCTGCCCCTATAATGTTACTCAAGTTCTCTTGCTTGTCGGTGTTGTTCGGTCGATGTATCGTCAGTACTAAATAGTTATGATTGTCTAACTCCAAGAATTCGAGTATCCGTGAAGAGCGACTGGCCACTTCAAGATTATGCGCGAGTGCGTCCGCCATTACGTCGCCGACCAAATAAGTGCCCTTTGTGATGCCCTCCCTAGCAAGATTGTCGATAGCCGTTTGAGTCGGACAAAAAAGCTGCGTTGACAGATGGTCGGTCACTATCCGGTTAATCTCTTCGGGCATGTCGCGATCGAAACTGCGCAACCCTGCCTCGATGTGTGCAACGTTAACGTTGAGTTTGGCTGCCGCGAGCGCTCCAGCGATAGTAGAGTTGGTATCCCCGTAAACGAGAACTAGATCAGGAGATTCTTTTGTTAGAACCTTTTCAATTCCGATGAGCATTCTTCCCGTCTGCTCTCCGTGGCTGCTTGACCCTATGTCGAGGGTGTATTCTGGGCGCGGGATTTGAAGTTCTTCAAAAAAGACAGTCGACATTTCAGGATCGTAATGCTGGCCTGTATGCACGATTATCTCTTCGTGCTTTTGTCGTATTTCTCGCGAGAGAGGTCCGCACTTGATAAATTGAGGCCGCGCCCCGACTATGCTAACGATCTTCATTTTCTATGTCGGGCCTGCAAGAGGTTGATTACTCTTAAGGTGCTCTGTTATCTGCTGGCAAACTACCATGTTGGTAAGAGCCTGTCTGGGGGTAACGGGGAACTCAACTCCCCTTCTAACACAGTTGACGAACGTTTTTAGTTCCAGCGCTAACGGTTCGACTTTATTGACCAGCACTTTTTCGATGATGTTCTCTTGTCTGTACTTTTCGTCTTGCACGCTGAATTTTTCAGGGCGGTTGTACCTGTAAACTTCCTGAGTCATGAAATCTCCCTCAACCGTAAACTGCTCATCCTCAACGTAGATCGATCGGGTTTTTTTGCACGCCAACCTACTAGCTGAAAGGGAGACGATTGAATCTCCAAACGTAATCACTGCCTTGCATACATTTTCATTCCCCGCGCTGTAAACTGCGTAATGACTGCGATCAAAGAGAACGTTGAAGACAATGTCGACATCGTGAATCATCAAATCCTCAACCACTGAGCTATCGGTTATCCTCAGCGATGAGGGGTTGTGCCGCCGTGCTTCCACATAGAATGGATTTTCAATAACTTTCGCTATTTCTGCAACGACCGGGTTAAAACGTTCGACGTGTCCGACACCGACGACGAGTTTTCGCCCCTGCAAAAAGCTCAATAGTTCCTTCGCTTCTTCCGCAGATGAAGCAATTGGCTTCTCTATTAAGCAAGGCACATTCTCTGCAATGACGCTACGTGCGACCGCAAAGTGATGTTGCGTGGGAACACAAATGCTTATTGCCTCTGAGAAGTCAATTAGTTGCTCCAATGATTCACAAATCGTCAAATCGAATTCATTGAGACTATGAATGCTATTTTCGTTCTTATCATAGACAAATAGTTCATCTACACCTCTGAGATCAGAATAGATTCTGATATGATTCTTACCCATTACTCCAGCACCGACGATGCCAATTCTCATCTTGCGCCTCAATTAAACGGGGTTGTTACAGCTGAACTTGAACTTGACTAATTGCTAAAAGCTCACGTTGTTATGTAGCACCCTGTTTTTCTGCCTTCTCACGCTAAAAGCAGTTTGTAACTCGCATATCCAGGATTGTGCTCGACCTTGTAGAAAGATCGTAGTCTGTGATCTGGCCCTTCAAGAAGCATTCCGCACAATGTCTTTCTGTGGTTTTTTGACAATGCGTTGCAATATGCCTATAGAAGTTAAAGTTCATATATATTTAAGCTGATGGACTATTTGTCAAATCAAAGATGGCTCGTGCATCTTCGCCGCGTTGCAAGACACGTTAGTGATTACTGTGAAAAAAAACATTATGATTGCAAGGCCGCAGGTAGGCGACGACGAGATTAAAGCAATTGAATCGGTGATACGATCTGGTATGCTTGCACAAGGCGACGCAGTCGCCCTATTTGAGCACCAATTTGGAAAATACGTTGGTGTGAGACGCGCTATCGCCGTGAGTAATGGGACGGCAGCGTTAGACGTCACGCTCAAAGCTTTAGGCATTAAGCAGGGCGATGAGGTACTTACAACACCGTTCTCTTTTATTGCGACTGCGAACTGCATTTTGTTCCAAAAAGCGCGGCCCGTTTTCGCTGATGTTGACAGAAAGACTTTCAATATAAATCCTGACGATGCAGCTGTCAAGGTTACAGCCAAGACTAAGGCGATCCTGGGTGTGCACTTGTTCGGGCATCCTTTTGATATCACAGCAATCCAAGAGGTCTGTGACGAAAACAAGCTCATTTTAGTCGAAGACTGTGCTCAGGCTCACGGAGCTGAATATCGCGGCAAAAAGGTCGGAAGCTTTGGAGTCGGCTGCTTCTCTTTCTACCCAACGAAGAACATGACAACAGGAGAAGGTGGCATGGTGACGATGGATGATGAACAAGCAGCCAACGTCGTTAATTTGCTCAGAGATCACGGACAGACTTCGAAGTATACCCACACGCTGCTTGGATACAATTATCGGATGACAGACATTCAAGCGGCTCTCGGGCAAGTGCAACTGAAAAAACTTGACAAGTTCAACCTTATAAGGAGGCGCAATGCCGCTTACTTAAACAATCACATCCGCTCAGATTGCTTGATCACGCCTTTTGCAGCTAAGAACGTGACTCACGTCTACAACCAGTACGTTCTCACGTTGGATATTGATATCGTGGAGCGAGAAGCTTTTACTCGCCATCTAGCGAGTTGCGGTATCGGGTACGCGATTCATTATCCTACCCCGATATACAGACAACCCCTTTACGCCGAGCTTGGGTATACGGATAAAAACGTCCAGTGCCCTATTGCTTTAGAATTAGCCGATCGTCTTGTGAGCTTGCCCGTCCATCCAGGATTAACGGTCGAGGACCTCGAATACGTCTGCACGATTTTAAACGAGTATGTAGATACGTTTCATAGCTGATCTTAGCAAGCGCGTTATCACTTACCACGCCTAAGAGTCAATATTTGAACTTCATTGGGATCCTTATAGGCACGCTTTGGACTAGTTCGCCTTGCAATAGCGTCCGACCACCCACTCCAAGAGCTCAAAAAAACTGTTGACACCCGCTTCTCTCTCGCTTGTCTGTCATTTGAAGATCAGCGCAATAGGCTCGACTAGTTCTGGTTAGAATTACCGATTGTGTTTCACATACAGATAGTATGCTTCGCCTTTGTTCCTCGGTTCCCTCTATCGCCGCGCGTAGCAAATTCATCCATCCATAAGGGCGACATGCTGCTTTTATACATTACCGACTGCACGTCGTAGGGCATTGCATTTTCTCGTTTTGAAGCGAGCTCAAAAACGGGCTCTTTTTGACGGCCAAGCATATGTTTGCGCGTAAATTGCACATATGAAGAGCCGGTACCTCCATTTCAGCCCCCCTCTAATCTCGCGCGAGCGCTCTCTCCATGAAGTTTTGTTATGAAAGGTTAAGTCACTAGAGAGTGATTTGAGCGGTTCATTTTGATTCAGTTAGACCGGCCAACTCTCAGACCTTGGCGAGAGAGGGAAATAAGAGGCGAAATTCCTTCTTTGTAAAAAAAAATAAAAAACAAGCGAGTAATGAGTAAACTAGCAATATATCGTTGATACTACACCTTTATGTCCAAAAATTTCAGATTGCCGGCGAATGCCTCAAAAAATTCAAAAAACAGGAACTGCAAAAGCAGTTCGATAAACTCTGCTTACGCACTTAACTCTATATGCCCTTTCCACGAAGCTGGTGGCTTCAGCTTGTTGCAGAACTGAGTATCAATGTCATCGATGCCGTCGGTAATTTCCGATTCGATGATCAGTTCTCGCAATTCTCCAGCAAACAGTTCGTACTTCCTAGAGTTTAATGCACGCGTCAAAGTTGGTATCTTTTCATAGTCGAAGCCGATCATCTTTGCGCAAACGAGGTCAACCGCTACAGGATTGCAGCCTCCAACAATAACGCCGCAATCGGCTCGTTCTGGCAACAGAGGGCCCTCACCTTGTCCAGCCACGACTCCATCGACCAAGACGAGCATTTTCCTTTGAGCGCGATTCTGAAGAACGCCGCTTTTGTCTGCATAGAAGAGGATTTTGTTTACATCGACGATTGTTCTCGATATCGTGTCGTTGCCATGCCACTTGCCTAACAGGTTACGATCTGAAAGAGGATATATTCTGAGCATTAAGTGAGCAACGAGCGTCAACATACCTAAGACCGTCAGAGAGACCACGCCTCTTGAGTCATTTACCTCCTCATTCAGTCTTGATATCAACCTTTTTCGCGCACTTTTGATGGGATATTCGTCCCCACCTTCTTCGCACGAACCCATTAGGTAATGTGGTAAGTACGCCTTCGAACCGCACGCCCCAATGCTGTTTTTGAGGCCGCAGGTCATGCCTGCAATTCCATGCGTCTTCAACTTTGGCAGATTCAATATGACGTCTGCGTCTAGCACCGTCTTAGGGATCTCATATTCGTGTTTTACCTTGCTGTGGTGCTGCAGCATTGCTTCCTTTTGATAATTGAGGCTTCTGCATCTTCCATGCTCATCTATCAAGTCGAAGTGTTCTGAAGCTTTGTTCAAATCTACAAGAGTATACCCTCGCTCGTCGCCGAGGAGTCCTTTAGCTTTATACCCACCAAGCTTTTGTCGTACAAGTTCGGACGCTCGCAAATCTACAACATAGACCTCTAAGTCACTGTGTTCTGCATAAAAATCTAGTATTTTAGGTATGCCACTGATTTGAATTGCTTTTCGGAAGTCACAACTTTGTATGGGTGAATCGGCGATGGTCACGATCCCCTTCGAGTTCAGCGCAATGGAGACATAGTCCAAAGCTGCTCGTATTAGTGAACCGTGCGTAACCATTTGTTCGGTCCCTAAGCTCGCACGATTTTCGTGCAGCACGAGATTAGGTTTGAGTAAAACTTCTTTTCCAGGCTTGATTATGGTACCCAGCGGATTCCAGGATTCAGTGCCGTAATTCTTTTTGTCCATCCCAAGACGCACAAAAACGTCTCTCACAGCAGCGTAAGAATCATACGTGGCGGTTTCTTTTTGAGGGCTGTTGTTCAGATATGACATATCGAATGGGTATTCCGGATACTCGTGGTATGGACTGAATGCATCATTGTCGTTATATTTTGATACGTGATGTGCAAGTGCAACCTTCATTCAGATCCTCCTGTTCTGCGGGGTGTTCGCTATTTCGATATCCATTCCAGCAACTTTGTTTAAGCCTTGTTTTATGAACAAACTCTACGTTAACACGATAGTCTTGTTAAAACTTGTGGATATGAATAGTCTGATTAACTGGGCAAGATCATAGTGTCCTATTCCATTTTCTCGCAAATTTCCTTAGCAATTTTTGAGAGGAGTAGGAGGTCGTAGGCCGGCGCAGAGCTAGGGGCTGGAGCTAATGGCTCGAACTGTGAACTAGACATGGCTGCGAAAGTGAGTTAGCTGCTATAAACTGAAAGAGCTACAAAAAGTTTAAAGTAGCTGCTGAATGATTACAGGCTTGTCTTTGACGCACGCACAGAACCTCTATGAGTTACTACAAACACGCCACGGCCGTTGTAGAGAGCGATGCAATAGGCGACGGGTCAAAAATATGGCATTTTGTTCACATCAGAGACGGTGCGTCAATCGGAAGCAACTGCGTTATTGGGAAAAGTACCTACATTGATGAGGACGTGATCATCGGAGACCGAGTCAAGATCCAAAATTTCGTGTCGATATATAAAGGCGTGCGCATAGATGATGATGTTTTTATCGGTCCTTCTGTCACGTTTACGAACGATCTGTACCCGCGGTCGTTCATATGGGAAAGCGAGAAGATAACGCCCACATTCGTCAAGAAAGGAGCCAGTATTGGCGCTAATTCGACCGTGATTTGCAGCGTATCAATTGGAGAGTACGCCATGATTGGAGCAGGAAGCGTCGTCACAAAGAGTGTCTCGTCGTTTGGGTTGGCTTACGGGAACCCGGCACAATTGAAGGGGTATGTATGCTATTGCGGACAGAAATTGTATAAAGCGGTTGAAGCCGAAAGCGAGCACGTGTTTGAATGCGATTGTGGACGAACCGTAACAGTTCGTCAACAGCAATAATGCGGCCCAACACTTTGTTAAGGATTGTTGCTTCGATAGCCTCCGTAAAAATAACCACTCGTATACACGCGATCACGTAAAATATATAACAGCGATTGTAAGCGGTTTTTGCGAAAAAAAACCTTGGTAAAACCACGCAATGCGGTAAACGAAATTCGTAAAGCTGTTTGACTCAGCGGCTATGCGTTATGCAGCTCGCCGCCCAACGAGTTTTTCAAACACATCGTGCATCTAAAGGACTCGGAGTTCGTAAGTAGCGATGAAAACATGCTAGGAGGCATTTAACTCGTGAATCTACGCCACTATCTGCCACGCAGTCTTTTTTGGCCTATGTTTCACAAACGTGCCGGGCGGGCACGGCTATCAATGAAAACAGGCGGGTATATTGAGTAAAGGTAACGTGTATCACAATAACAATTAACACGAAGTGATAACTATCAAGACATTAAAATGACCTAAATACGTTGATTTTTATGACAGGACGATTAGCACAGATGCTAGACGCAAAAGGCCCAATACGGCGGATAGGTGTCGTGGGTATGGGTTACGTGGGTATCCCCTCTGCCATGCTTTTCGCAGATTCAAGCGCGTTTGAATGGGTATGGGGCTTTCAAAGAGATTCGCCCTCCTCAGGATATAAGATCGACATGCTAAACCGTGGTGAAAACCCTTTGGTGGGGGAAGAGCCTGGCTTGCAGGGACTTATCCAAAAAGTCGTTCAAAGCAAAAAGTTCCGCTGCACATCTGATTTTTCAAAGATAGCTGAAGTCGACGCGATAACGCTCACGATACAAACACCATTCACTGACAAGCGCAGTCTGCAACACGATTTCCACGCATTACGTGCAGGACTGCACGAGGCTGGGAAGCGCATTACTCAGGGAACGCTTGTCGTGCTTGAATCGACGGTCGCCCCTGGTACGACGGAAGGATTCGCCCGCAATATCCTTGAGAAGGAGTCAAATATGGTCGCAGGTGAAGATTTCGCCCTCGCACACGCACCAGAACGCGTTGCAGTCGGCCGATTGCTCCGCAACATCCAAGAGCATGATCGAATCATAGGAGGTATCAACGAAGCTAGCACGGCCAGAGCTGTCCAATTGTATGAACGTGTGCTGACGACAGGCAAAGCCATCTCTATGTCAGCAAAAGCTGCTGAAGTTACGAAAACTGCCGAAAACGCGTTCCGCGACTTGCAGATTGCAGCTGTAAATGAGCTTGCTCTTTATTGCGAAGCTATGGGCGTCAACGTACATGATGTACGGACCGGCATAAACAGCTTGAAAGGTGAAGGCGTCTCGCGCGCCGTTCTATCCCCTGGCGCTGGGGTTGGCGGTCACTGTCTGAGCAAAGACACATACCTACTTGAGCTCGGGGTGAAGGAGTCTGAAATGCCGCTCGATTATCCAAAATCCGAAAGATCGCTCTTTGTAGTCGCTAGAGAAGTGAATGACTTTATGCCAAAACACATAGTCAAGCTTATTGAGGAGGCACTCAAGAAAATAGGCAAATGCCTGGCCGATGCTAAAATAGCGCTGCTGGGGTGGGCATTTACCAAAAATTCAGGCGATGTGAGGGATTCACCGTCGCAGATGTGCTGGGTCCTCCTGTCTCAGGCAGGAGCTCACGTCGCAGCACACGATCCATATGTTGCTTCATATAGCGATATCCCAATTTCGAGCAGTTTGCAGGAAGTTGCTCAGGACGCAGACGTTATTGTCATAATGACTGGACACAGCCAATACTCGGAACTCGATCCTCTGGAGCTTAAAGTGATGACTGGTCGAGATCATCCGGTCCTTGTAGACGGACGCAACATCGTGTCTGCCGATGACTTTATCGCGAACGGGTTTATTTACAAAGGTATCGGCAGAGGAGATAAAAACGAACATGAGCTGTGCTAGGCCTGTTTGGAACTGACACATGGTTGGCTTCGTAGCTAAGCTTCAGACAGAGTTTCAATCGGCTATACAGATGCATTTTGACAGCGCTGCGCTTGACTCCTAAATGCACAAAAAGGAGATCATATGGACCTAGATAACAGGGCGACGGGAGGCAATGGAGACCAGCGCTCGGTTAACGGTGATGGCCTCCTGAGCGCAAATGCCGACCTCGTTTTTGTGCTATTATGGACGTTTGCTACAGTGCTATTCGTGCTAATACCTGCTTCAATTTTTGTTGTTGTACGTGCACTCGCGGGACTTGTGTTCGTCTTCCTCGTGCCAAGTTATGCCTTCGTCGCCGCAGTATTCCCACAACGCAATATCAGCGGCTTCGAGAGAGCGATGTTAGTGCTTGGACTCAGCTTTCCGATTGTTTCACTCATCTGTCTCGGACTCGATTTTTCCCAGCTGGGGGTTCAGTTGGACACTATCGTCGCAAGCACAGCGGAATTCACCGTCTTTTGTACAATAGTGGCCGGAATCCGCAGAAGTTTTGTTCCCATAGAAGAGCGCTTTTCTATTGCCTTTGGAGCGCTTTTTCGTTTGAAAAAAGCTATATTCCCCGCGTCCGCGAGGCGCGTGGATAAAACGCTCTCTATCGCCCTTATAGTATCGATCATTATAGCGGTTTCCGCGTTGACGTTTGCTGCAGTCTCACCTAAACAGGGCGAGCGATTCACGGATTTTTATCTTTTAGGATCAGCTGGCACGGCAGGAAATTACTCGACTGAATATCGGCTGGGCGAGCAAAAAACAATCATTATCGGGATTGCAAATCACGAGTATCGCACCCAAACTTATAATCGAGTGGTAAAACTCATCAATAATACACAAACAACAGACCTATACTCAGACAACGTAACCCTCGCTCACAACCAGACACTTGAAACGCCTATCAAGATAAAACCAGATCTGGTAGGCAACAACCAGAAACTAGAATTTTACCTTTTTGTAGACAATAGCAGCATTCCGTACAGGGAGAATCATCTCTGGGTTAACGTCACACGTTAGAGATCAATTGACATTACACGTTCAAATTCTACCTAATTAAAACCACCTGAAAAGACATAAACAGGTTGACTTAGTACTAATGCAACGATTGAAATAAGCAACATTTGAAAAGGAATGTCCTAAATTATTAGAAAGCAGATCGTTTATTGGCCGACAAAGTCCTAGATTGTATGTACGCTGTCTTTCAGAGAAATAACGGGACGCTTGTGCGCGTCAATGGTTTCGATCAGGAGGTAAACGCTGACAGCAGAACATTCTATTACATAGGGACTATCGATGGACTTGTACAGAGCGACTACACCGTTGAACGGAACATAACGGTTCCCAATCTAGTAAGAGACCTAGACAATAGATTACCTGCTATCTTCGGCCGGTATGCAGGTGTCTCTATTCGCGATGGGGTGCTTGAGTTTGCCGTAAGTGATATTGGCGCCATAGAGGAACTTTACTATACGACGACTGAAACGGAGCTCATCGTATCGACTGACTTTTTTGAGGTAGCGAAAGCTAAGGGACAACTGAACTACGATGTGTCTGAGGCACTCTTTTTTGTGAGGCAGGGCTTTTGCCGCTCAGGCTCAACGACTTTTGATGGGGTTCACCGATTACCTCCCGGCGCCGCGTTGCACTTAAGTGAAGCGGGTTCCCCGTACGCTCAGCGGTACCTAAGTCGCTTCACTGGCGCTCCGGTAACCTATGAAGTCTTCAAAAACGCACTCAGTCACGTGGTGCGCTCGATTATTCAAAACAACCCCGCTTTCGAAGAGGTCATCATGTTCAGCGGCGGTGTTGATTCGTCAGTTTTGCTCTCGCTCGTCAAGAATGTCAAAGACGTGACCGCGGTCACATACCGTTTTTTTCCCACCCTATGGTGGAATTGGCTCCAAGTTCAGCACGCGGAAACGATGGCAAAGAAATTGCAGGTGTCCCAAGAGGTCGTAGACGTTGACCTGAACGAAATCCATATCGGGTATCTCGATGATGTTATCGTATCGATGCCGTTTGCAGCGCATCTTGGCATTAACTTCAAAAGCATGTTTGAAGCGCTTCAAAGCCGGAAAAAGAGGCTTTGGTGCGGACAGGATCTGGATACTCTGTACAATTACAATGCTACACTGGATCATCAGGTAATTAATCGTTTCTTGTATTCAGACGCTTATGGGAGAATGCTAAACGGAATCAGCGGCGCTCGAAGATATCGACCCGTCAAGAAACTGCTCGATGCCGCACTCAAGTCGATATATCGGTACTACACCAAACAGCGCTTTGAAACGCCTGATACCTTAGACGAGCTCATCGAGTACCTCAATGAGTCCGATCGCTGGCTCGCTTTCCGCTTAGCGGGAGTAAAGAACCGCGAACGAATCGAGAGCAGTGAGCCGTCAAAAGGTGTAAGCGTCAGTGAAATACGAAGCGCCTCGTTTGATAAAATGCTTGAAGGCTTTATGACCGGTCGCGATCACAAAATCCAGCTCCAAGCGACTAAGCTATTTGACACAGAGATGATCCTTGCCTATTCGACGCCTAGCATCATTCACATGCTGAGAGATCTCCGCTTTACCGTGTTCGACGTGCTGATGGCGAAGCGCTTCATGTATCGTTACGCGAGAGCGCTTGGTCTATCCAAAAGAGATTTTCGATCAAAGAGGTCACTGCAGACGCCGGAAAACGCTTCTCAAGACTGGGAACGAATCTTTGAATCCACAAATTTTGGGACGGAACTGCATCAGAAGACCAATAACCTAGCTACACAAATTGGATTTGTTCTTGACACAAAAGACAAATACCGATGGCAGATAGAGCTGGGGATATTGTGGATAAACAACGTCCACGAAAAGTTGAGCAAGGTCGGCGTGGAAGTGCCTGGTTGGCCAATTGTTGGTAGAGGGTAACATTCTTAACCATCCGCGAGGGGGTACGGCAAATCTGCACGCGCAGGAAGCAAGCTAGCTGACGCTTGATACCCACAATTTCAGCATCTGGTATCGTAGTGGCGATTGCTTATTCTCGCCAAACTCTTGTGCGCAACAACGTCGTGTTTATAAACAGCCGCACTTTAGCCGGCAAGGTCGCTGCGGTGAAACGGGGATTTGCTTTGGCGTCGGGAGAAGTGCTCGGATTCATCGATGGGGACGGATCGATCCATCCGAGAGCCTTCATGCGCGTCGCAGCTGCGATAAACAGGGGAGCCGAATTACTACGTTAATCCCTCGTGTAAACAGCCGGCGGAGGTTATGCCCGCTAGACGTACAAGCGCACGTCAGGGTCGCTACTTTCTCTTATCATATTGGTAGTGAGGTTATATGATTTCCCAAAAGTGTCAAAAACGTCCTGTTTAAGCGGGTTTGTATATTGATTCAGGTGAGTGATAAGCCATTCCCGCGGTACCCCTCCATTTTTGCAGTCAACTCTTTTATGTTTTCGTCAGCAGTCTTGGTCGTCAGATAACTAAGTCTAGCGGGGAATATTTTTGCCCCCAAATCTTGACGAAGTCCATAGTAGACGTACGCCTCTGAGTATGGGTACAGTATCACCAAGTCTCCGTTTTTGGCATTTTTGTTAACGAAGTTGACTGCATTCGCGATTGTCGGGTTTCGCGTAGTAGCGTAGAACGTCTGCAGGTTCGCAATAGATAATATGACAACGATTGCTATGACGGCGAGCTTCGCATAGTTGTAGTTGATGTTTCTTATCCCCTTACCAACGAGCAGATAAAGCGGCGCTGAGGCGGCGATCATATATCTCGGAGAGATAAGATCGTGCGCAACGAAGGGGGTGAGAAAAAGCGGCAACACAATAACGCTGAGGGACCACACGAAAAGAAGGCAGACCGTCGCAAGATTCTTTCTGTCTTCCCACGCATAGCCTTGAAAAGTTTTTTGTGCTGCTCTTCGGTAGGTGAATACCGAGAATACTGCTAACCCCAGGAAAAGTATCAGTAGTGCTACACGGGCGTAGAACTCACAATAATACCCCGCCCCGAGGTTAAGAACTGACGTAATCAGTGGATCAGTCAAAGAATGTAGATTGGGAACCGAACTCTGCCCAAGTTGGGGAACACGTTGATTCAACACGATCATCAACGGAGCAAAAAAGATGACAGTTATCGCTTGGATCAGTATCCACTGCTTTATCCGTGACCGATATTGACTTGAACGAAGGAGCAGGCCTGCTAGAAATATGTTCTGAGCAATGAGCACAAACAATCCGTAGGTGTGTATATACAGCAAGCTCGTGGTGGAGAGCACATAGCCGACTGAAATAGCGAGACTGCCCCGCTCGAGGAAACGGACGAAGAATTACATCGAAAGGAGCGCCAAGAAGAGGAGCATACTGTACATCCGTGTATCTTGTGAGTACTGTGTGTTGATCTGTGAAATTGCAAGGACGAACGCGCTTATGAGCCCGACCTCCTCGTTAAAGACACGGCGGCCGAGCAGGTAGATCATCGGTATGGTGAGGACGCCGAAGATGAGCGATAGAAATCGTACTGCGAATTCCGAGGTGCCAAACAGATTTGTCCAGTAATGGACGATGATATAGTCTAGTGGATATGCGCCCGTTTCAAACGTGGCCACGATTTCGGGCACAGCGAGTTTGGCTACGATGACCGAATTCGCTTCATCTGTCCAGAAGTTCTCCCTACCCAAAGGATAACTCTGAGAGCGAATCCAAGGAGGGTAATGACCACTAATGATATTGTATTCTGTCATCCGCCTGGCAATGCCCGCGCGATGAATCATCGGTCTCCTCGATTTGTTCTGGTCAAATATAACCCTGTTGATCACGCACGAAAGGATTCAAGACTTAGTTTCCGCACTGCATTATGAAATGCGCGACCGTATTAACTCCGCTATGCACGCGCTGACTTTAGCGTTATCCAGTGACTTGCGCAAACGCGATTTAGCTGATTTGTTATAAAAAATTCGACAGCGATTTCTTTCGCTCAACCTTGGATAACATCGTGACTTTGAAACTTGCCAAATTCACTGAACTTAGCCGAAGTTAATATGTCTCTCACTGGCGGAACCATACAATGAAATGAGTGATCCATCTGAAGTCAGATCCGTTCACCCTGCGAGTGCACACGGTTAGGTGGGTTTTATGATGAAGCTGTTGAATCATACTTAGCCCGGATAGTGACTCTAGATCTTAACTGCTGGAACGTGCGATTTGCTCACATCTCTTTATCAGCGATTATGTATTGTTGCTCATAGGAGATCTCAGCAATAATCCTCCTGAGGTATTCTCCCACAATTGACATAGCTATTAGTGTCAATCCACCTAGCAGAGTTGTAGCTACCATTAACGAGTTCCAGCCTACCACTCCGTACGAAGGATCAAGGATGTACGCAACGATCAAATAGAGCCCATAGATTAAGCTCGCACAACTCACCACTATTCCAACAATTGCAACAATTCCCAGGGGCAACGACGAATAGTTTATTATGAGGTTAAGCGACAGTTTTAGCCATCGAAAAACGTTATAGTTTGATCTGCCTATTTGTCGTTCTACGTGCTTGACTTCAACGTTTGCAATTTCATCGGTCACAACATTTCTCGTAATGAGCGCAGGAAGAAAGGGGAAGGCGGTTCTTGTAGTGACTGCATTTTGTATGACCTCGCGCGTACAAATGACAAAATTTGAGATCACGGTTGACGAGGGGATAGACAAGACGTATTGCATAAGTCTCTGAAAGACCTTGCTGAGGAGATTTTCCATAAATCCGTGCTTTTTTTGTTCGTATGCCCCGTAGACCACTGAGTACCCTTGTTCCATCTTTTTTATCAACTTCGGTATTTCTTCCGGCGGATTTTGAAGATCATCGTCCATCCAAATGACGTACCTGCCCTGAGCATGACGAAACCCGCAGAGCGTTGCGTTATGCTGGCCAAAGTTTCTGATTAGGCTGATTATTTTTATGTCTTTATTGACGTCTCTAAGCCTTCTCATGACATTCCAACTGTTGTCACGGCTCCCGTCATCTATCATGATTATTTCAAAACTCGAACTTATGCCGGCAAATACCGTTGAAATTCTTTGAACGAGCTCTTCCAACGTATTTTCGCTGTTATACACCGGGATGACTATAGAGAAGTCAATTGTCGAATTGTGCATCTGCTGACCTAGATATACTCAGAACTACTAGCGTATTAAAAGCGCGGTTTGGAGACATTTGATTCTTTGATCATCAAATTCTTTGTGAGTAATTGTATCTAAATAGCCTAATGTGGGGTTCTTGACGTCACACCTCTATATGCGAACCAATGTACGCTCACCCTTCGGTGTTTTTGGTAGTTCCAATGACGTACAGACCTTTGTTTAGAGAGAGCAGAATTGATATCTCAATATAACTAATCAACTTCCACCTAGACTTTTTTACCTCGATAATAACGTTACAACGGCTGACCTGCCAGTTCCACCAACATTGCAGCACAAGCGGTTTTCGGCGCCGGTTCTTTGCCGCTTCCCGGATGGACCGAGCAGTTAATCTGTTGCTTCAACGATTTGTCCTACGCAGGTTGCTCGAATACCTATCCTTTTCCTTCACACCGCCCTAAAGATTGACAGGGGCGGTGCCATCAATATTTCTGTAGCGTTTTTCGCACGTATAGCCGTCGCAGTCAAATCTCCAATTTCTCCCAGATTGCTGCCAATCTTCGCGTTCGCAACTTAGATTATATTTACGTCCATACTGTCAGCCAAGTTTCTCACACTAGCCGCACAGCCCCTGCCGCCACCCCCAGATGAAGTAATCAGCGTTTTCGCCACAATTAAACAAGAGGTCAATGACCGAAACGTAGGGGTCGTACTCCCCCCACAGTTGTGGGTACTCTAGATAACCGCCATAATCCTTATAAACTAAAGAGATACCCGCTTTTTTGAATTTATTAACGTCAATATAATGGTGCAGCTGGGCCGATAAATACACGTCGGCACCAATTTGGTAGCAGATATCGATGAGCTTGTCTTCTTTTGTGCTCAGTGCACATATCTGTTGAGTTGACGAACTTTGCTTCTATCCATAACAGGCGTGATAAAGCAAAAGTGAAACGCTATATTTCTAAATTAACAATCACGAGATTTGATGATGTCCAAACTAAAAGACGATGATATTTATCTGTTATTCACGATGTACCTCTGCGTACGTCTGCGATGGGTAGACTGTGGGGAAATATCGTCCAGCTACCTATCACTGATATGATAAGCGAAAGTTTGTGAAGATTACCATTTTATGTAAGGATGAATATGAACGAATACGCTTATCTATGTAAAGAATAACGATTCATCTTGACGGCTAATAGCAGTCTACAATTTTCAAAGATCTGATTTTTATGCAAGATAGAAGCCAAATAGTTATTTTTGGACTAACGGAATTTGCCCAAATAGCTTACTTCTACTTCAGTCACGATAGTGACAAGGAGGTTGTTGCGTTTACTGCAGATGAGGAATACATCAAAAACTCCTATTTCCTCGGTTTGCCAGTTGTACCGTTTGAAACTGTTGAGCTAATATACCCGCCCAAAAAATACAGCGTGTTTGTAGCCATCGGATATAACGGCGTGAACAAATCTCGGGCTGCGAAGTATGAAGCCGCAAAGAAAAAAGGGTATGCATTCGTCTCATATGTTAGTTCAAAACTAGTCAGCTGGGGCGATACAAAAATTGGCGATCATTGTTTCATTTTCGAGAATCAAACAATACAGCCATTCGTGACCATAGGCAACGACGTTATTATATGGAGCGGCAGCTTCATTGGACATCACGTTACCATCGGTGATCATTGTTTTATCGCATCGCACGTTGTCACCTCAGACGGAACAATCATTAAATCATATTCATTTGTCGGGACGAATGCAAACCTTCGTGACCACATAGTGATCGAAAGGGAGAACGTTATTGGCATGGGGGCAAACATTGTAAAAAACACACAGGAAAGAGGAGTATACTACGGTTCGGCGGCCCAGCTGCGTTCAAATGATAGCGCTAAGATCCGCTTGACGGAAAGGAAAGTACAATTCAATGGATTAAAAACAGTGCGTAAAGAGAAAATACAAGGCAAAGTACAGGAGTTCTTCAGGCAAAAATTACAAGATTGTGGGTCTACCCCCCAGGGTTTGGATTACAACTCTCAAGAGGCCATGGATATCAGATTTGATCAACTGTTGAAGATCATCGAAGATCCCAAGAAGGCTTTCTCCATCATAGATTATGGCTGTGGCTATGGGGCCTTGATTGATTACATGCAAAAAAAGCATCTTAGATTCGAATTCTATGGCATCGATTATGTTGAAGAAATGGTCCAGGCGGGGATTAAGAATCATCCAGATCGCCAGGATTGTCATTGGACAACCCGAGAAGATGAGTTGCCTTTTGCAGATTATTTGATCGCCGGATCGATTTTTAATAAGAAATTGGAAGCCACGGACGAAGAATGGAAAACGATTGTTAGTGAGACATTACATAAAATGGATTCTCACTGTAAAAAAGGCTTTTCATTCAACATGTTGACTAAATATTCTGATGCCGACCGAATGAGGGATGATCTTTATTATGCAGATCCTTGTTTCTACTTTGATTTTTGCAAGACTCACTTTTCAAAAAATATTGCATTATTACACGATTATCAGCTTTACGATTTTACGCTTCTGATCAGAAAAGATTATTGATAAAAAAAGACAGCCCTTATAAGAATAGATTCTATTACACCCTTTATATCCAGAAGAAATAGAATACGTGGCTGCGTAGCAGCAAGTCGTCACATATTAGAAGATGACCTTTTACTAAAAAGTCTAATGCGTCTCTCGAAAATCTCTTCAGTGCACTGAAAGTCCTGCTGACCACGAGCTGAACGCATGCTCTTGAGATATCTGCCTTATTGCTAAATGCCCAGCCTGGGGATAAAGTAATTGTTCCGTCATTTACATCTGTCTCAACAGTCAAAGCTTTGGTTATGGGGAATTTTGAGTTTGAAATAACGCATTAATATTACAAGTTGCATACAGTGAATATTCAATGGACAGAACATCCTGGTTTTTAAATATTAAAAAAGCATTTCGTAAAGAGATAATATTAAATTCGAATTTATCAAGTTCTTTATTATTAATTTTATTAGTTTTATTTCCCTTGTTGCTGATATGGCAAGGACTGGATTTTACCGATACAGGGTTTGCATTGACTAATGCCCAGCAAATTTTTAATGATCCATCCAGCACTCAATTCGGTATTTCGGAGTGGTTTACCAATTTTTTAGGGGGGGTGTGGTTACATTTTTTTAGTGCTTTTGGGCTGATCGGGTTCAGATTTGCTTCAGTATTAATTTTGTATGTAACCATTTTTTTTGCATTTTTTATTCTTAAACCGTATTTTAAAAAGCAACATGTGTTATTTGGTCTTTTTTTGGCAGAATTATTTATTATCCGTACCCCTTGGATAAATTATAACAACTTAACTGCGCTCTTCTATATTATCGCAGCATATTTCCTGATTAGAGGGTTGCAGGAATACAGGAACAATTTTATTTTCCTATGCGGTTTTTTTGTAGGATTAAATATTTTCAACAGGATTTCAAATATTCTCGGAATTCTCCTTGTTCTTTGTATTTTTGCGCATGGTTACTGGAATACAATTAACGTGAAAGAAACGATAAAAAGTGCCCTTTTTTTCATTTCAGGATTTATTATTGCTATACTCATTATTAGTGCAACGCTTGTTTTTCTTGGACAGTTTGAATTATATGTCAATTCAATACTTTTTTTGGGATTGAACCCTGCATCCAAGTATAGTGGGACAGGGTTACTCTCCCTTTTTATCAGGGATCATCTCCTAGTGTTTTCGTTTACATTAATTTCAATAATCGGAATTACTCTGATTTCGAAAATCGATTCTTGGTTAACTTGGCGCTCTTCATTCGCATCAATTGGCTTTTTACTCGCAATATTTCTGACAGGAATTGCACTCTTCATTGTAGTTCCTTTCGGAAGTTTTGTCATTATGGTAGTGTATGGATTTTTGTTCGTTATACTAGTGAAAAATATTATTTGGCATAGTCCTGACAAAAAACAATTACCACTGCTGTCATTAACCGCATTGCTATTGTTGGTAATCTCACCGTTGGGATCGAGTAATGGAGTATTTAATGCAATTTATGGTATGTGGCTTGCAATACCCATCGGTTTAGTCTGTTTACTCGAATTCACTGGGCTGAACTTGGGACTTGGTCTGAATACTGGAAACAAAATTGTGCCACAATACAGTGCAGAATTATCAAAAATCCCGACGAAAAAAGTTGTGTGTTTAATTCTCATCTTTTTCTTGAGTTTGTCATTAATCAGTGCGTATCAGTATACCTATCGCGATAGTTCAGACCGGTTTGAAATGAGATACACTGTGAACCATCCATATTTGAAGTATATTTTTACGACTGAAGAACGTGCACATGTAGTTCAAGGCCTGGTTGACGAGCTGCCTCTTTACATAAAAAAAGACGATTATGTAATAGCGTATGGAAGTATACCAATGGTATACTATTTCACCGGGAGCAGACCCTATCTTGATAATTCTTGGCCGGACTTATATGATTCGGGTCAATTTAGTGATACGTTGAACCAGTCCCTGAAAGAAAAAGGTGTGTTGCCGGTGATAGTACGAGCAAAATTTGACACTCGTAGCTTTAATTGGCCTGAGAAGACAAAACCCATTGAGGAATCATATGTAATGGAGCAGTTTATTGCAGCACACGGGTATACGCTGGCATGGAACAATGAATTCTTCGAGATATTGACGCCAATAAGGTAATGCTCAGTTAAAGATTTAACATCACAACCCCAAAAACAATAATTACAATTCCCATAGCCATTTTCTTATTGACCTCTTCTTTCAACATTCACCACGAAAACCTTAAAAAAAGAAGTACTTATACAAGGATCTAATAAACAAGAGGGCCAAAGTCTCGTGGTTTGGTGGTTAGAGGGCGATCACTGGCTGTACCGCAGAGCGCTTCGAACGTTTGGCACATCGCGGCATTTATAGTTCGAAATAGACGGCAACAGCCAAAGAGTTGAGATTAAAAACGAGAGACTGATCTACCGCGTTTTGAGCTCACTATTCCCGACAACGTTGATCTTGGACTACTTGAGGTTCGCGCTTTTAAAGCGTGTGTTCCGAAACTGGTATTTAGAGACAAAACCATCGTCTTTGACCGATTCATTGTGACGAATCGGTCCGACTTACCGCTGCGAAGCCCGGAAGCGACGCCTGTACTTGCTCGGGCGCGTTAGCTTTGCTTATGCTTTGCGTTGTAAATGATGTTCGCCCACGTTTCGACGGTCCTTTCGTACCGAAACTGGCTTTCAACGAGATTTCGAGCATTCACGACAATTTGTTTTAAATTTGGATATTCGAGCGCATCGACTATGGTTTCAGCCACACACTTTGGCGAATTGTCGTGCATAAAAAACCCCGTTTCCTTGTCGGTAATTACGTTCGGAACAGCGCCTACAGACGTGGCAAGGACTGGTGTTCCACACGCCATTGCTTCAAGCATGACGTGTGGGAGCCCTTCGGTGTAGGAGGGGAGCACCAGCAGTTTTGATTCTGCATAGAAGTCGGGTAATTCCTGGTGCGGAATCCAGCCGGTAAGTTTGACGGCGTCGTGGACAGACTGTGCCGTCAAGTAACTACGGATTTGGTCTTCTAGAGGACCTTCACCGATTATTACAAATCGCGCGTCACTCTTGTTTAGTACAAGCGGAATCGCTTCGACAAGCGGCAGCACGCCCTTTTCTACATCCAGACGCCCGACGTAGGTAACTACGTTGTTTCGCTGCTCGATGTTATCCTTCCACTGATATTCATCAAAGTTTACAAAATGCCTATGGACTGCGACAATCTTCCCGTTGTACTTGCGCAACCCAGCCAGATCTATAATATCTTCGTTGTAAACAATTAACTTATCCGAGAGACGATAGGTTAGTGGCTCGAGCGCTGCCCTAATGCTAAGTATCGCACGTTCTCCGAGTTGTCGCGGAACTCCGCTTTTTTTGATGATCTGCAATTTTTTCTGATCCCCTAAGCCCGTCCCCGTCAAAATACTCCAGCATGCTATGTTTAGGCACTTAGCTAAGATGAATTGCGCTGGAAATGTTCCGCCTAAGAAAAAGACCAAGATGTCAATCTCCTTTCGCAATGTAAGAAGGACCCGCAGAATCTGGAGGTTGGCACGCACATGTTGAAATACTTTTAATAGATACGGTCTGCGCCTCTCACATTTTATCGGGATGATCTCCACGCCAGGCGTTGTGTTATCATAAATCGTGGACAAATATGAGCCGTCGTCAGAACGTCCTTCACCGCCTGTAATAACGAATATTTTGGTCGTGAGAGGCTGAATCAGGGTTATCAAATCACCTAAATGGACTTTGCCGGTATTTTCCATAAATAAGTGTGGAATTATGGCAACGTTCGATTTCTCATGCATTTCGTCAATCCCTTTTGAGGCATCCGGTTTTCCCAACTATGGCCCTCCGAATGTACATTTATGATGTCATTGGCTTATTCAATCCATTATATATTTACGCGCTGCATCATCTTCTGCGACGATACTTTTTGAATGTTTGCGTTCATTGCTTCAATACGCTGTTATCTGAGTTTAGTACACTTTCGCTGATTGAAAAAAGGTCATAACAGAAATAACGTCTATTGCATTATTCTATTGCTGTTAAACGCTACATAGATACTAGCGGCACTTGATGTCAATTGACAGCCAGATAACACGAATTCTGTTCAAGTGGCTGCATCTGCTTCGATCAAGGGTCAAAGTTGCAATCGGGGTTTAGTTAAGTAACATCGAAAACTTGCGTATTGCAGTTCATACCTACCCGTGATTATCTCTGATTTTTCTGGAGCGCTCTGATACTATATTGATAAGCAATTCATTTAGCGCCTTGGTTATTATTTCCCAAGAATATTGCTCTTCAACGAGCTTCCTGGCATTAGCCCCAAGGGTTTCCCTCATACGTGGATCTTTCAAAAGGAGTACCGTTTCTTTTGCGAATTCGTTGGGGGTATCTGCGACCACTAGGTGTTCTCCGCTTCTGACAGGAATGCCTTGGGCCCCAAGCGTAGTCGTTACCACCGCTTTTCCCATAGACATAGCTTCGAGTATTTTGTACTTCATTCCAGTCCCCAGAATCTCGGGTGCGATGAAAACAGTAGACATCGCAAGACAAGGTCTAACATCTTTCACGTATCCCGTGACAAACACCGAAGGATCGGCCGAAAGATCAACTATCTCCTTGGCGGGGTCACGCCCGACGAGGTAGAGTTTGACATCGGGATTCTCGCAGCGTATCAAAGGGAGAATCCTATTGTAGAAGTGAACAACATTAGCGATCGCAGCACGATACTGCAGGCGCGCTAATAAAGTCAACGTCGAGGGTTTCTCATCTACGTTAATAGGGCTAAAGTAATCAACGTCCACCCCGATCGGGATTATCATACATCGTATCCGCGGATTCAATGACTCAAGAAGCTCTTTATCTCGCTGAGTTACAACCAGACAGCGGTCAAACTTCTCATAAATACGCTTTTCATATGATCGATTCAGCACATAGCGAATTCCTTGTGCAATTCTTTTTAATCCTCGCGAATTGGCAAAAATTTGCCTATGCCATTCCCACATAGCATCGAAAGGCTGCACAATCTTTGGAATATCAACGTCGACGACATAATTAGCCATTTGTCGCGTCGAAAAGATTAGCTCGAATTTGTTCTCCTTAATGGCCTCTTTTATCATCCGATCCATTCGATAATCGTAATAGTAATCAAGCTCGTTAACGTACAGGCCGTGCCTAAGGTTCCTTGGCAGGTTCAAAATACTATTCTTGACTGCTTTAAGAAAGAGCTTTTTAAGCGAGTTCCATTGTATCCTTATTGGGTTTTCGATTGAACAGACGTCCTTCAAATGCTCGAAGTCCTCTGCCCTAGAGCGCTCTGATACAAACGAAATAAGAGCAACGTCGTGTCCGTACTGAGCCGACAAATGACCAATTAGGTGGTACAGTGATAGGGTATCGGATGCAGCAGAAGAAGGAATATCGTGCGACAAGAACAACAGTTTCATTATTTCTCGCAGTAGCTAGGTTATGCCTCTTTTCGCTTTCTGATTGCGACTACTAAACCAGGTGACAAACGAGATTTTTTGTGCGAACTCAACTGTTCCGATTTTGCTTGTAACTATTCTCTTGATCAAGTGAGATTAATAGCTCCAAAAGTCGCAAATTTTATTTTAACAATGTAAATGACTTACAGCTCGGGTTCTTGTCCCACAGGCGCCTGTGTTTCGTGACGCTCTCCCGCTTCTTGTTGCTTATCTCCTCTGAACAGTTTATCGTACGAAGCAGTAACCGCATCCCACGAATACAATGCAATTGCCCTTTTGTGTACGTCGGAGCGCACGTCGGAGTGGTTTCCTACACTTTCTTCTGTCATTGTCACTATATCTATCAAGTCGCTACTGTTCGAGAAGTAATATGCATAGCGACCGCACAGCTCTTTGTTAAAGAAATTATCGTGAGCTACGATGAGATTCTCGGAAATCATTGCCTCCAAGAGGCTCGGATTCGTGCCGCCCACTGAATGCCCGTGAATATACGCGAAACAGTGTTGTCGCAACATCGCGAGCACGTCCGCATCGTATATCGATCCCAAAAACGTGATATTAGGTGCGTTATCGTTGAATACCTTCTGATAAACTCGATTGCGATACTTATTGCTCGTAAAATCCCCGACGATGACCAAAGGATGTTTTGAGCTTGCCTTAACGAACCCATCGATGATCATGTCGATGTTGTTTTCCGGCTCCAAACGCGCTACGAGCAACCAGTATTTGCCCTTTTCTATCTTTGTGCCGTCGCTCTTCTCAGCAAAGTACCGACGTAGTTTAGTCTGATCCCACGGCTGCGATTTCTGCCGGGAGACCCCGTACGGGATATAACAGATCTTAGGGTGATGCCTCGTGCCAATGACTCGCCGCATCTGTTCATTATCAATGATGATTTTAGAGGCGAGATTAAGTGAAACGGCGAAGAATAACACGATGATACTCCGTTCCACTATGTGGTATTTAGCGCGCTCCCATTCTAATCCGTCTAAGTTAACAATGACCTCCTTTCCCAACAATCGGGGAATCAGCAGAGAGACTCCGCCGTAAATTCCAAGTATGTAAATGATGTCGCAAACCAGCGAATACTTCGCAATGAAAAAAATATCGTAAAGAAGTTCAAATACTTTTCTTAAGCTGTAGTTCGCGGGAGCTCTAAGTGGAAAGTGGTCAAGTGTCGCACCCATGTAGTCGGTCGGGCAATCGCCGTCCTCCGGTTGCTCACATGTGCACCGAACTTGGTACCCCTTTTGGACAAGGCGAGGCACCAAGTCTGCGAGCATCCGTTCAAACCCCCCATAATTGTTAATACCTCTCGCACCAACGATTCCGACGGTTCTACCACGCACAGCGTTTACCTCTTTTTAGCTACGATATAGCGTAATCTGAAACTCACTTTGATATAGCTGTTTCGATACTGCGTTATTGCCTATATGGGCCTGAGACCTTCAACAGCTTGCTTTCGTGTGTCGTTCGCTTGGTAGACGCCTAATGAACGACTGCGTATTTCTTTATCAAACGTCGCTAGCATAATCTTGCTTTTACGTTCACTGACCATCCACGTTGCCGAGAATGATCGGACTCACAGGCTTAACCCCTCACTCTGGATCAGCGTTATGCTTGATTACGAGGGCGCGTGCGCTTTTGTTATTGTCTCGAACTTCAAACTCACAGTTCATAGAGCGCTTAGGCACGAACTCATTTTCACCTTAGGATGCTTATTAACGCTTGAAGCTCTCCTGAGGTTCACAGGCGCCCTCAGCGCAAGTAGTTTTAACCAAACAAACCAATATTGAACGGATAATTAAAGTTAAGAAAATCATTGTTGTGAAGGGCTCAGATTCTTTATGAGATGCTGCAAACTTACCCGATCTTAGCTGCTTTTTTAGCTACACAAAATAAGCTACTTCCAAATGAGAAGTTTCTATATTTTAGAAAGAGGAGCTCAATTGAAAATAGAGAGGATAATAGTTTATTGAGTACGGAGTTCAGTTTTATTTCGCGAAACGCGAAATATTCTCTATGGTTACTTACTGCTTCCGTTTTTTTGTCAGAGAAACGCATGAATCGCCTGTAAGCATAAAGAATTGGAAAAAGGAAGGACATGAAATAGGTGCACCGAATAATGTGAAAACCAGCGCGTTCCACTTTTTGAATCAGTTCATCCCTAGAATAGCGGCGCTTATGCTTTGAGACGACATCCATCTCTGACCAAAGCAAACTGTTAGCAGGCACGGTAATGAAAAGATACCCCTCCTCGCGTACAGATTGATATAAATTTTTTAGAGCTAATTCATCATCATCAATATGCTCGAGGACATCAAAAACGCAGACTGCATCGTAATGTTTAAAGAAAGGACAATACTTAAGATCAAACAAATAATACGCGTTTCCCCCACCTCTCTTTTTACAGTATCGAATAGCTACGTGAAAAATATCACTGCAATCAATAGAGTCATATCCAACTTCCTTGAGATACGATGAAACAAAGCCTGTACCGCAGCCGATTTCTAAGATCGTTGAGCTTAGTGGCAGATAATTTGATACCATGTGCTTGATAAGCAGATTCCTGCCAAAAAACCAAAAACTGTTGCTCTCTAGTTGAAATAAGAGATCGTAGTCATCTTCGAGGAAAAATTCTTGTGTTTCGCTCTCGTTGCGCAAAAAATTATATAAGCCGTTTTCATAAGCGAACGATGTATTACAGTGTTCACACAAATACCCCCCGGTAGCTTGCTTGTGAATAAGTTCTTGTTCGCAATAGACGCATTTTAGCAACTCTCATCCCTCAGGCATCTGCCCCTCACATTACTGTTATCATTTAAGATAACTTCGTCACACAACGCATCAGCTGCTGCTTGTTCATTTATATGTATATATATCTGAAGATTATATTATTACGTTCACTTAAAAATTATCCATTTGTTGAGAAAGACACGTATTATTTGCACAAAACCGCGCAGAAGAACAGGATTGAAGCGTAGGTTAGTTTTTTACGCTAAGTTATAGATGCTGTCGGAATCGCACAAACTACCGCAGCGAAAGCTTAGCAAGACGTTTCTGTACAAAAGCTGCTAGGGGCTGTTACCGCCGCACTGTGTCCGATTCACTGGTGATACCTCTTAGATTTTTGTGAAAAAAAGAGGTTGCTGCGGCCACGATTTCCGCGATTCTTTGTTTCCCGACCAACTTAATCGAAAAAAAGATGGGATTACCGCGTATTTGACCGAGGATCAGATCGCCAAAGCGATTTACGTGTCTTTTTTCAACACGTGCAGATACCAGCATCCGATCTGCCTTCGTACGCTAATTGGCAGGAAGAGTGTATGGATCGTATTTTTTGCAAAGTCGTGCGGGACAAACGTGTTCACCATTCGTGCCAAACCCGGATGACTAAAGTAGAAACGCGCTAGTTGCTCAAATCTAACGACGGACGGCAGTACCCATTGGGTGATGTCCTTCGAAACAGTTACAGAAAACTCCTTTTGCATGTAGTCTTCTACGACACTGACCCTTTCAATCGTCTCACACGCAATGCTCTTGGCAATTAGTCTCCACAGTAGCTCCTCAGAGGAGCTGAGTGGTTCAACGCGATCTCGTTGATAAAGGTCAATGACGATAAAAAGCCCGCCTTTTCTTAGTTTCTTCCTGACCTCGCGAAAAACGAGCGACTTGCTAGTCGAATAGAGCAAAGACTCTATGACAAAGATTGTATCGTACGAATTGTCCTCAAATTGACTTAAATCGTGGAAATCCCCAGAATAAAAATGTGCGTTCGACGTCCTTTTATACCGGTCCAGCGGTTTATTAAACAAATCAACTCCGGTGAATGCGACATTAGGGTTCCGGCGCGCGAGGAATCCGATATTTGGACCCAATCCGGATCCGAGTTCCATCACTTTTTCGGCATCTCTCTCTCGGACGTAACTCTCAATTATTCTTGCATACTCGTTAAGATCGTCCTTCTTGTATTTCCCGTCATAACTGATCCCATAGTGTAAAAAGCCACCCCGTTTGTAGAAATGTAGCGCTAATCTGTTTATAAGGTAAAAGTGACTGATCTGCGACGTCGCTTGTGACTCGCTGAGGATTTTAGATAAGTCAAATATATTTCCCATCCGACTAATGCAGAGCTCCAGGTCACCGTTGTGCTCCACTATCTCGTGTTCCATTTTCTTATCAGCTCCGGGTGGATGTCTTCAATCTTGTGTTTGTAGCGTTCCCATTTTTGCGAGAGCTCTAATAAACTATTCGACTCAGCCACAATTGGCTTCTATTACGTTCTCTCGGACAGTCATTGCCACGTAGGAGCAACTTTGCAGGTACTCTTTGCGCGGACTGCATGTCTAACTATTTTAGGATACTTCAGGAATCAGTAATTTGATATATTTTAGGTGCTTGTCATGATCCGCGCTCCATCAACATCTTAATCGGCTTCTTTCGGCCGCAATAAGTTGAACAACTGCTCGAATTGGCATAAATGACTAATAATTTCATACGATCTGCACCGTATCAAAACGTATCTTCACCAAAACACATGTTGCTTGGTTCGGCACAATCAAAAAGTGATGAGACCGTTTTTTCATTTCCTTATACTGTCAGTCGTTCGTTTACTAGTTTACTTGATGCTGCTGTGATTAAGTGGCGAAAGCGCCTTCCATTGCTCAACATGCAACTTTAAAATCCGTTATATCTACGGAACCAATTTCCGGTAGTTTAGGTGTTAAACCGTGAGACAAACCCGATATTTTGCATTTATTTTACTATCGATAATTTTTCAAGCTTCCGGCTGGGCATTTAGCGAGCTAGTAGCACAAACTACGGCCGGTTTTTCGGTCTCCGCAATTATATCAAATAGTTATTATCAGGTTTCACTTGCTTTGTTGCTGCTTCAGGCTATTGTATGGCAACAGGCATTGAAACATTATCCGCTATCGTATGCGTATCCCATGATGAGTCTTGTCAATTTTTTGGTGCTTTTTATAGCTGCATTTTATTTTGCAGAACAAGTTACAATTCTCAATGTTGTTGGGCTTTCGATAATCTCTTTTGGGGTTCTATTGCTATCACAATCAGAGGAAAAAAAATGATTTATCTTGTATTTGCTTTTGCCGCGATAATATTGACCGGCTTCTCACAATTGCTGTTGAAACTTGGAGCGCGCCGCGATGAAACACCCCTAAGCATCTACTTGAACCCGTCAACGATCACTGGCTACTGTTTGTTTCTAATCGTCACAATATTGTCTGTACTTGCGTTGAAAGGCCTTGATTTAAAGCTTTTTGCTGCGCTTACTTCTTTGAATTATGGGGTCACGTTAGTATTTTCAAGATTGTTCTTACTCGAGTCCTTAACTCGGATAAAAATTGTTGCAGTTCTTGTCATAATCCTCGGAGTTGTCGTATTCAATATTTAAGGTGTAAGGAAAACGAGAAGATGCAACTATCGCATAAACATTAATCATTAGGCGGATCTTCAGCCCTCAAAGAAGCATGAGACGTTGATTCGAGCTCCTGATGGTTACCAAGATTTGGCGCTCGTCACGATTTTGGTTTGCAAAGTCGCTTCGCCTCAGATTTAGTTCTTTTACACGCGAAAGCCTCAAAAAACCTCTTGACAAACTTCTTACGTTAACCGTGCTTCATTTGTCGCCACTCCCAAACAAAATAGGTAGCGTTTTCGCCACAATTAAATAAGAGGTCAATGACCGAAACGTAGGGGTCGTACTCCCCCCACAGTTGTGGGTACTCTAGATAACCGCCATAATCCTTATAAACTAAAGAGATACCCGCTTTTTTGAATTTATTAACGTCAATATAGCTCTTGGCAGCTGGGCCAGATAAATAAACGTCGGCACCAATTTGATTACAGATATCAATAACTTTATCATCTTTTATGCCCTCAGTGCGCAAATCTGTTGAGTTGACGAACTTTACTTCTATCCCTAACAGGCGCGATATCATCTTAATAGCGTAGATATTAAGCTCACTTATCGTTTCAAACTTCTTGCCATAAATATCAAACAACTTGTCTTTGTAGCTTTCATAGAATGGGCTTACAGCATAGTTGGCATGTATCGTGTTGGTGTGCTTCTTTCGCCAGTCACGCGAATAGTCAATTCTCGTCTCGTGAATTAGCTGATGTATTCCGCCAATAACCGGTACAATTATCCATTTCGTTCCGTCTGGTGTCTTAATTCTGTTGCGATTTCGCCAGTCTTGTTTTGTATATTGCACGTCATCTAAAAAGACAAAGATATCTACGTCATGTATGATATCAAAATAGCCTTTCCAAGGTATAAATGATGACTGAATAATCGCTGCTTTTTTATTTTCACTTGAAGTATTTGTCATACCAAGAAAAAATGGCCTTCATGAATTCTTTTTTGTACACATATACGAAAAATTCGAAAAGGAGAAGATCGTGGGAAATAACAAAAAACCTCGATAGGTTCCTTGCTGCATAGCCACGATACTCCGCGGATCATAGTAATACAAATTATTGTTGTTAGAATCTGAATAAATGGAAAGAACTTTGATGCAAATCCCCCTATTGCCATTCCAAATGTATAGTTTGTGGCTTTCACGACTAACTTGTTCCAATGGTCAATCGAAGTACTTCTTTTTAATTAAACATGACACTAAAGCAGTAGTAATCTTTGTTTTTGATATTTTCATTGATATTTTGATAATCTTTTGCCAAAAACTTCAAGATGCCACACAATTACGTAAAGGTGCTGTCATTTTTGCCATGTTGGCTACGAAATGCACCCTATTTCTGAAATTGCCGGCAAATACTAAAGATTGTAGAAGAAATGCCGTGGGTTATTTGGCAATATAAATAGAAATCTCTAGGCATCTTCGGAAGCCCAGCCACTCAAAGCTTTCACGAGACTAAAAAATTAGTTGTGGCGAAGGTTGCGTATTGCTGATAGATGATCCTTCATTAACCGAAGAAGAGATCGTCGCAAAAAGGGAACAAAAACAGCCGGTTCTTTCGTGGTCAGGTTGATAGACTCAGCTGGGTTGATATAGGCCCAGTTTTTTTACGTTCTGAAAATATGTCCTACTTTTAATCCGGCCTGACCGCTCTTACGTAACGTTACCCACTATTGGATAAACAATCAAGGTGATGCGTCAATTTTCTCGCTAGATACGCATACTCGGCACTACTCATCCCTGCGTAGAACGGCAACCTCAGCAAGCGTTCGCTTATCGATTCAGTGACGGGCAACTGGACGCCTCCATTTCCATATTTTTTGCCCATTGAAGAGGTATGTAGCGGCACATAGTGAAAAACAGTCTCGATACCACTATCTTGTAATTTCGCTATCA
>CAYHCZ010000005.1:0-41570 GCA_964355295.1 uncultured Methanomicrobia archaeon | reverse complement strand
GCACCGAGTCCCTAGGCATCTACCACTACTTCGCCTACTTCTCCGGCGACGCCACCGCCTACAACGCCTCCTCCTCCTCCACCCTTTCACTCACCGTCGGCACCTAGCCCCCACCACGCCAGCGGCCAACCAATCCTTAAACGCCGCGCGCCGTTGAAAGTTGTGATGAGGCCATCTAAACAGATGTCATCTTTCTTACTGTTGGTACCTCTACGAAAATGGGTCGATGGACTTGCGCTTTGCAGTTGAAGCGAGCACGCGAATCAGTCGCACCCTCAGAAGGAAAATAATTTATCACCTGGTGGGGTCAAAAGCATGGTCGTTCCGGGCACTGCGAGGGATGTGGTTAGGTCCGCCCGTTTAAAAATAAATAGCGTCTTTTGCCTGCAATTTGCTGGTCTTGGGGCGTTTCAGAGTAACCATAACAAGCGCAAGGGGTCCCTTGAGCTTGATTCGTTACTTTCACGATATTGGCCAAGTGCGCGAAGATATCGTCTAGCAGGCGAAAAATCAAAGCACTCTGTAGTGAAAACACTTTCGAAAGCGGCGTGACGGGCGGACTGCGATTTATGATTTGAACCGCCCTCTTTTTTAAAACTTTTATGGTCAAAGTGATATGAGATAATGTAGATACGCTGAAAAAAGAGAACCACGTCTGTATCGGAACTAGCCTTGATGAGTTCGATGCTGGTTTTTATTTGCGCACAAGCGTCTTAGCTACCCAAGGAACCGCTGAATAAGTCGTGGGCTTCTCATCCGCGAGGTTGTGTAAGCCAATCCCAATGTCCACCAACTAACATTTTTTTAAGAGGCACGAAATCCTCTCCGTATTTGCATCAATTATCAACACTTTGTCGCTCTGGAATCCAATATGAATGCAAGGGCGAAGATAGACTTATTTGGCGCACCACTAGGCCAGGGAGCGGATATCACCGCAACCTGCATCCTCACGATCCTCTGAGGCCGCACATGCTGGTGCTGAGATAATTCTCCCTCGGGAATTTCAGGCTGCCAACTGTAAACCCTGAATTTTTGAGGCGCCAGCTCGTTGTCTGCATCCCTAACTCCTTCACTGGATAGTCAACCGAGGGCAGTTTTTTCATAAAGAAATTCCTTTCGCACGATGGCAAAAATTGGACTAAATGGCAGGCGCGCCCACATATGGCACCCTATCCAACGAGTGTTACTTTAAACCCCAAAACACATCTGCGCACAAGTCTTAATATATCAATAAGTAGAATCGTTGTCACTTACCGATAGATAATGCTTTGCCCGTTGTCATAGATTTTGTTCTTTGTGTCGTACAATAACGAGAAGCTTGTTAACTCCTCGTAATTCTTATGTAGTATTCCTCCGCTCCAATCGTGTACCCGGACGGTTCCTTGCACGTTCACAGTATGGAGGTAAACGTAGGAACTATTAACAATATTGAAAAACTCACTCGCATACGACTTGTTCTGCCCCCCCACCAAATAAGAGGTATCAAACGAGTCTTGCAAGCCCACATCGAGCAATATCCTCGAACCGCTAGCATCAGTGCCTACTTGGACATTCTGAGCCTTGTTAGTGGCAAGCCACTGCGCAGCGTTCTCATCACCCGGACTAACGTAGAAGAAATCGTACTGCGAGCCCTCCTTGTTCAAAGCCACTGAAGTCGGTAAGCCAACGGCCTGATCGATAAGGAACGAAGTCGATGCGAATTGGATAAGAACGATCACTAACACAGCTGAAAGAAAATAGCGCTGTTTGTTTATTCTCACCGTTTTAAGAACAGTGAAAACGCCTATAATAATTGCGACTGCAAGGAGAATAAGCAATATCTGGAAAAGCCGCGTAATTGCATACGTCCCTAGACGGGGAATCACCACCCAAATGACGATGAGCATTACCGAAGCAAGTGCCGTGAACGGATAGCCATCTTTGTATCGTTTCGCGGCTCCTTTGAGGAAGATCCCCAGAACGCCGATGACACTGAGCGCGGCTAGTAAACTATACATGTAAGAACGGATAAGTTCAGCTATTGAACTTCCGGGTGTGACTGCTTGACTTATGCCTTGCCCTCGAGCTTCCAAGACGTAAATGTCGCTGAAGCGCTGAACAGCGGAAATGGCAAAGTCAGCGACGCCACTGCTCGGGGCGATCTGTCCCCACCAAAAGTAGAAAATCGCGGCAACGATTACAATCATTGAGAGGGTGACGATCTGATTGCGCGAAGCTCGGGGCTTGCGAATGTGTGTCCGAGCATATCCGCGAGCGAGCATAGTAATAATCCACGCTAGAACCATTACGAGAATGAGTACCAAAGATGTGCTATAGTGCGTGAGGACCGTGCAAGAGGCGAATAGAATAAAAAGCGCTGCCTTCCGAGAGTATGTAATGTTATCGTCAAGATATATTAAGCACGCCAAAGCGAAGAATAAGATTGCGATCTCTTCTCTTACTGCACCTTGCAAATTCACCATGAATCCTAATTGCGCCATGAAGAGGACTGCAGCGAGGAATGCATAAGTTTCATTGAGGTACTTACGCGCGATAACGTATACAACCACCGGAGTTACGGAAAAAACAACTTGCAAAACCAGCTTAAACATATAAAAGCCGCTTATTCCGGTGAGCACCTGGTATATGGCTGGAAGCAGGGAAACGCTCAAGGTGGCGGTAATTTTGCTGTTGTAGGCTGCCACGTTCCAATACTGGTTATTGACCACGGTCTGATAGGCTAGATATTCCGCGTGTACGTCAGACCCAAGAAGGTAGCCTGTTGTTAGGCTCTCCCTGAGAAGAAGCGCGAGGCTTATCGTGAGGAGCGCTATTGGGTATACCATCCGTCCAACGTTCAGTCGCCTCTGGGCGGCCACCAGGACGACGACGTACAAAGGGATTATTATAAGTAAAGCGATTAAAACCACGTTGTTTCCTCGCGTGTTCATCAAATAGGTCCCGAAAATAGCGAGAAAGGGAAACAACATGGGGAACAGGAGAAGCGGGATGTTAGTCTCTCGGCTGATGATGTGTCGAAGGCTGGGAATCCGGATTCTTTCCCGATCGGATCTGTTTGTCCAGAACGCCGCAACCGTTAGAATGGCCACGAAAATCGACAAAGAGGTTAGCACGTACGGCGTACTGACAGGATTCGCAACACCAGCGGCGAGGAATATAGCGTTGAAAAAGGCTTCGACAAGCGTCAGAAAGGCTATGCTTAACCCAAAGGCCACGAGAAGCCTCTTGACGTTATCTAAAGAGTTGAGCTTCAGTACATCAAGGATTAGAAGTCCCGGTACCAGGCTGAAATAAAGGAAGGCAAGAACAGGACGCACGAGCGGAATATCCAAAATGACGACGATGTCAACGACAATGAGCATCGCTAAGATGAATGTGAACCAGCTCTTTGGGCTAAACGTCAAATCATCTCGCGTCCAAAAGAGTGTCCGCAAGAATCGTTCAGCGCGGTCTTGTGCCTGCGCCTTTGGTGTTGTGTCTATCGACGAGTCACCCATCCTCTGCGGTTCTATTCAACTCTTTATATTTTAAGGTGCTGACGCGTAATATAGAGTCCGGCGGCTTAAGCACGCATGATAATTAAATACTATGCGATTAAAATAAGCGCAATATCTTAGGCTGGCACAATGAACTCCATAAAGGCTATCGTCACAACTCCCTTGGCTGCTTTGAGGTGGAGGGGGGCACGAAGACGTTTTTTACGAAGCTGTAAAGAACGCAATAGCTATGTCGAACCTGCTACCATCCGTCCTAAAGACTATACGAAGTTGCATATCGGCGCCAATGTCAGATTGGATAACGAGGCATTTTTAGATTCGACAGGGGACATTACAATTGGCGATGCCACCTTCTTTGGTTTGGGGGTTAAAATACTGACGGGGGATCATCCAGTATATAACAAAGGTCTAGATAGGCAGCAAGTGATTTCAACGAAGCCTGTTGTTATAGGAGCAGGAGTTTTTTTAGGTTCTTATGCAATTATTCTTCCAGGGTCTGTTATCGGCGATGACAGTGTCGTTGGTGCAGGAAGCGTCGTTAAAGGTGTATTTCCTGGCGGAACACTGATTGCCGGCAATCCCGCAAAAATTGTTAAATCGATCGATTTTGACACAGGTGTGAAATTGCGCACGGACAGGGCATCAGAGTTTAAAAATGATTCGTTAGATAACGAACATAAACCAAGTATCCGTTTGCAGAAATGAAGCAAGATCGTCAGAAAGTATATAACGAAAATAGTGATTGCCGTATTACGCTTACATGTTCAAGCAGTTACAAGGAGTTCATCGCGTCTCTCTAACTGCCTTTCAACGTGCCCCATTTTGAAAAGAGAAAGAAGAAGCGTACCGGGAGGCCGTCGACTGTTCGAAGCTACGATTGAAAAGCTAAAGTGTGCGATTAAGGATAAACCAGACCCCATCTTCCACTTTTATGTACTTTGCGAATATGCTTGAGGTTCTTTGTTTGGTTTGGCTCAGGAACTTGACTAAGGGGATATTATCCTTCCACCTGAACGCAACTCCGAGAGGGACACGGATAAAAAAAAGAAATCGAGGCTACCGAAATAATAAAAAAAACAAAAGGAGATCGTTAACCCGCTTGCCCGAATCTGTTAGTCTAACCAGTATCATAGCGTATCGATCGAGCAGGACGATATCGTGCTAAAACGAAACGTGAAATGGTAAGGATAAAGTCGTATCAAATGATCCAGCCACTTTGCGTAGTTAAAGAGCGGCTTTTTTGCGCACCTCTCTGTGCTTCGCCTATCCGCGCCAAGGCTTTTTAGGATCTGGCGACGACTGGCTTGAGATGCAGTGATTCAATTCCGCGTCAGCCACCCAAAATCAAGTCAAATAAATTTTAGATATACCCTCACCTAAGGAACTATATATCAACTGATCGTTTACAACGTGTTACAGCGTGTTTAAAGCGTCAATTTGAAAAATGAAATTCGATTACAATTAAACATTGAACGAAAAGAGGTGGGTTATGCATACTGACAAAAACTTACATATCTGTTCAAAATGTTTACTTCCAGAATCTTTTCCGAGCGCAGATATCGATCAAAATAACCTTTGTTCTTTTTGCCGCAAGTACGAACCTTTTGTTCCCAAAGGCGAGGATCAACTTAAAAAACTACTTGAAAGCTGCCACGGGGAAACGTACGATGTTGTTGTACCGTTTAGCGGTGGTAAAGACAGTACGTACATGTTGTGGTACGCAAAGAAGACACTCCAGCTACGTGTTATTGCCGTAAATTATGATTCAGGCCTACAAGCTGAGTTGTCTAAAGAGAACATGCGGAATGCATGTGATCGCCTCGACGTACCTTTAGTGGTCAAAACTGTAAATTATAAAAGACAAATTGCAATGATTCATTCGGTATTACGCGCAGCGGAAGCCTTGAATGGCTTTTTTTATGACGCTTGTGGCAATTGTGAAATTGGCATACGTTCTTCCGCCGTTAGCGTGGCGATGGAGTACCAAGTGCCTTTCATTCTCTATGGAGACGATCCTTTTACTATAGCAAAGAATGTTAGCTCGCTAAGCACGGGTTCACGTATATTGCTTTCAAACCTTAAGAAAAATAAGAAGGCTATCCCTCTAGTCGTTTATAACTTTCTTCCCTATATTGTCCGATCAACTTTGCAGAAACGTGAAATGGGATTACCATTTCGTGAATGTAATCCGCTTGTTAGGTGGTACAACTGGCCAACAGACACAGTCGAAGTGGTCCATTTTTATCAGTTTGTTCCTTGGAACCCTTATAAATCGATAAGCATTATCAAGGAACAAGTTGGCTGGAAATCTCCTGAGGGTAAAGACGCCCGTTTTGACTGCCGAGTTAATTGTTTTCTGAATTATCATTGGATCAGAGAGGCTGGACTTTCCCATGATGGCTTTGTGCGATCTGCTCAGCTCCGCTGGGGGATGATTAATAAAGAGAAGGCAATCAAAGACGAAGAGTATATCCAAAATCATGTAGAAGAAGAGTGCAAGCAAATGATTAATGAGCTGGGGTTGAAAAATTATCGAATACCCGATTAATATTAAGAATCCTGCCTCAATCATTTATTCATCAGGAAAATATTTGGCTATATTTATTACTCATCCAGTTTGAAAAAAAAGACTATAAACCATTCTTTGGATCGGCTCGTTCGTATATTCTGAGAGATTAGACAGAACTCCTTTATTCCACTAGTTGGCTTTGTAAGTCTGCTGTGCGTTGCCTGAAATATCCTCACCGAGCCCCTAGGCATCTACCATAACTTCGCCTACTTCTCCGGCGACGCCACCGCCTACAACGCCTCCCCCTCCTCCACCCTTTCACTCACCGTCGGCACCTAGCCCCCACCACGCCAGCGACCAACCAATCCTTAAACGCCGCGCGCCGTTGAAAGTTGTGATGAGGCCATCTAAACAGATGTCATCTTTCTTACTGTTGGTACCTCTACGAAAATGGGTCGATGGACTTGCGCTTTGCAGTTGAAGCGAGCACGCGAATCAGTCGCACCCTCAGAAGGAAAATAATTTATCACCTGGTGGGGTCAAAAGCATGGTCGTTCCGGGCACTGCGAGGGTTCACAAGAAAGCCTAGGCTGTCACTTGCGTGCACAGGCTCTTTACCTATATACTTACTAAATTTGGTTTTGTTTCATTTATGTCCTTAGAGGTTTGTTTTCCGGTAATGACTTCCACGAGTTTAATTTTTGAAACTGGATTGAAGAAGTGCAGTCCTATTACTTTGTCGGGTCTATCGGTTGCTTCGGCAATCTCAAAAATTGAAAGCGATGGAATATTAGTTGCCAGTATAGCCTCCTCTTGGCAAACGCTCGAGAGAGCATGAAAAATTTCCTTTTTATTAGCCAAATCTTCAGGTCCGGCTTCGATTACAATGTCGCACGGATATAGATCTGCAAAATCCGTTGTTATGTGTAAGGTATCTAACAGGTCCTGCGTCTGTTCTTGAGTATACGTTTTCAATAATTTATTCGTGATCTTTTGCTCTGCAATCGCTTTTGCTTGGTCCGATCTTGTTTTTGCAATGACTCTGAAACCACTTTGTATGATATAAGCAGCAATACCCAATCCAAGTAGTCCGGTTCCCACTATGCCCACGATGTGTCCCTCGCCAGCGTTACGCTCAACATTAACGGCATCGCCAACATCATATTTTTGAAAGGATTTCCAAATAGTCTTGTTCTTGTTCTCATCTACGAGCACGTACGCGAAATAGGGAACAACTTCATTATGAACTGATGGGATGTTAACCTCTGTGAAGCCAACTACTGTATGCGTCGCCGCAGCTCTTGCGTGAAGATCAGCTCCACAAAAGATACATTTTTTAAACTCTGTAATTCCAGTACTTCTGACAGACGGCGCAGTAGTGGCTCATTTGACCCCTCTGAGGATTGTGACTGCGGTGGATCCTCCAACGCCTCCAACGTTATGAACCATCCCCACATAAGCATTGTCGACCTGCCGACCGTGAGCCTCTCTCCGGATCTGCTGGACAACTTCATAAATCTGTGCTAAGCCAGTTGCCCCAATCGGATGGCCATTGCCTATAAGTCCTCAGCCAGTATCTACCGGTATGTGCCAACTGCCTCCAACATACGCAGACAGCTTTGCATTTGTTCTCGTGTAGCAAGTTTGTCAACGAACACAGTCACGCATAGACCGCGCTAAGATGCGTAGCAGTCTCTAGATGATCAATTCACCTTCATAGTGTGTTAGATTCGCAACGATATAGACCCTTACTATTCATCAAGCTGGTTCTCACCGGTTGGTTTCTTAACGCCTGACAAAGTGGTGCGGATCGATTCTGTTAATAGAAGGAGCACCTGTTTGTCTAAGGCCCTTAAGAGCATATAGTAGATGAAGACTCCGAGTGTCGATGCCACCGCTAACACAAATAAGTTGTTTGCGCCCGCTACTTCATCCAATAGAATACGAATTATGAACGTGGCGCTTCCAAAAAGAAAAGTGGCAATGATTATCAATTGAAGTTTTTTAAAAAAATACGAAACGCGCAAATTGATCTGTCTGAAAGCAATTGAAAGGTCGACATACGCTATGAGATAGGTGGCGACAGTGTACGAGATCGTCAGTCCTAGCAACCCGCCAAGCTTAAGGCCGACAAAAAACGAAATGGCCACCACTACCATTCCAAGAACTCCTATGCGAAACATCACGTCCGTACGCGCTTGCGAAAGGTAAATCCATCCGACTGTTGTTTCTACCGACTGAATAAGTGAAGCTACAGATAACACCTGCACCAGAAGAATCGACGTGGTCCACTGAGGCCCGAAGACTGTTAGGATAAAAGGCCGGGCCAGTACCAACAAGCCGGTCGCTAAAGGAAATGTTATAGCCGCTATTAAGCGCGTAGCTTCAATATATGCCTCGCGCACTCGCTTCTTATCGTGTTGTATGATTGACAGTGAAGGAAATGCGACTTGTCCCAGCACCGCGGATATGTTGGTTAACGGAAAAAGCATTAACTGGTACGCCCTATCGTAGAAGCCCAAGGGCGCGGATCCTAAAAAACGACCGATAAGGAGGTTGTCGAGATTTCGAGCAAAATAGTGGACGAAATTAAAGCCGGTGAGGTTCAGACCGTACTTGATAATCTTCCGCTCCTCACTCCAGGAGAAGGTAAGTGAGGGCCGCCATTTTGAACAAACGCACAACAAAGCAGTTTTGATGATGGTGATGGTAAGAGTAAACCAAACGAGCGCCCACACGCCAAATCCATCGAATGCCAGAATGATTGCTGCTAACCCACCGGCTGCTAATGAGCACATGTTGATTATCGCAAGTATCCGAAAATTCAATTCTTTTGCAAATAATGCGCTTTGGATGCCACCCAACGAGGATATTAAAAAAGTAAGGGACAACACAGCGATTAAAGGGATTAGTGCCGATTGTTCGTAAAAAGCTGCAATCAAAGGTGAAAAAGCAGCAAAAGCTACGGTCAACAGAAGACCGACGCCTAAATTGACCCAAAAAGTTGACGACAGTAGCAACGCACTTGCGTCTTTTTTTTGTATAATTGCGTAAGTCAATCCTAGGTTTGAGAATAATGAGGCGAAATTCGTAAATACGACAATCATAGCGATAAGTCCAAAATCACTGGGAGTGAGCAGATGAGCTAAAATGGCGATGATGACAAATTGCAGCACCATTTGCGTTATTTGCGAAAGTGCCATCCAACCGACGCCTTTAACGGCTTTTGTCTTTATATCCATTGCTCGTCAAGTCGTTTGATTAGTAATCAAAATGCCGATTTCTTAGTTTGACTGGGTGCTAACGGCCATCGTGTAAACTAAATGCAGCGATACATGTAAGTTGAATTACTTTCCCTCTTTATTGATCAAAGGTACTTCCACATTTTCTACATTCGTTCAACAAAAAAGACCTTTTTAGAAATGCTGAACTTTAGGTGGGTAGAATCGATTCAAAGGATCAAGCTAGCGATGTTCTGACAGCTTAATTAACTAGTAACTATTTAAGTTAAAACTTGTTTTGCGGTTTTTTTGCCTTGTTATTAAGAGTGATGTCATTGTTCCTAAATTAATGACGAAAATATGGATCGTAACCGACCTGTTTTGTCCAGTTTTTGCAAGAGCCTACTATCAGTGACTGATATAATCTTTCAACTCATTTAGTATCTTGTCGCAGTAAATATCCCAGCTGAACATTGACATGTCGTTTGTTTCTTCTATTTTTGTATCGAGCGCTTGCTCCATAACCGCTGCAAAATTCTCCGCTGTAGGATATGCGCTAAATATGTGTTTGTTTCCAACGAGCTGGGAATCGATCTCCATCTCAGTAGACCAAACTACTTTTTTTTGCAATGCCAATGGCTCATAAGCCGCAATGGCAAAATCAGCCCAGTTGGGATGAACAAACAAGTCACAAGACATGATCCAATCCCACAAATCCTCCTCCTTGATATAGCCGAGAAACTTAACTTTGTCCCCTAGGCCCAAACGCTCGGTTAGTTGCCGCAGCTTATCTTCGTCAGGGCCAGTCCCCCCAATACATAAAAATATATCATCACGTTTGTTACAAAGCAGCTTGAATGCTTGAAGCAACATGTCAATTCTTTTTCTTGGGTCTAACCTATTGACGTTTAATATTAACTTCTGTTCAGCTGTTATTCCTAGGCGCTCTCTAGGATTTGTCCTTAGTTCATAACTGAAAATCGCTCTGGATACGCCTCCTTTTGCTACAACAGCTTGTTTGCCGTATAACTTGTTTACCTCCCATTGCATATGGTTTGATAAAACGAACACTTTTTTGGCTTTTCTAACGCCTAAATACATTGCTATAGCTACAAACTCCATTAGAATCCGAAACATTAGGTTCGACCCGGGAGGATCGATTGGTATAAATTGCTGGTGTCCTATAAGAGATTCTCTTATCTCTTTAAAGATACCTCTATAGATAAACGAGTACTTTGAGAGATTATCCTCAAACCAAAACACCGTGCTGTGGATATGTGTGGCATAAATAAACGGAGTGAATAATGTGGCAAGATATAGAGGGATGCAATCCCACGCACTTGAGGCCAAAATAATATCTGGCTCTAGTTCACGTATTCTTTTTTTCAGGAGAAATGCACTTTTTATGCGAGCTATTGTCTTTTTAAACGTGTTCGATGGGCTTGCTTCTAGCTTTATTTGCTCAACGTTGACGTCATATGCCCCGTCAAAAAGGGTTTCGACTGCAAACTTAAAAGTTAGTATATTCACCGAAGCAGAATTTCGACTGAAATGCGCGGCCTCCTCAAGTAATAATCGCTCAGCCCCTCCAGCAACAGAAAGAGAGCTAACAAAAAGAGTTATTTTCGGGTGCAAAGGTTCTGTCACGGAAGCCCCATAGATTGTGCATTTATATTCTTCACCAAATTTGCCGTTTTCTTTCGTACGGGTGGTCTCGCGTAGCTATCTCCAGCATAGCGGCTGTTTAAGCCAATCTGAGTTTCCCACCTGTAGTTTGACATCGCGCACTTTAGTTAGGCACACATTGTTTCGTGACGATAATAGGGGGAGCTTGAACGTCGCTAGTTTCGTCCGTCCTTATAGCTCCACCTAGCACTCACCACAAGTGCTCACTCAGGCGGCCGGCGCACATACTTCCAGTCTTGTCTCAACGTCCCAGCGAGTTCTAGCCTACATAGCTCCTATCCGTGCTTATATTTACCTATGCTCATCACGTCTCCTTTCTGTTTCACGACATGACTCACTTCAGCGTTCTTATCTGCGATACTGAGCTACGGCACACGCAATATTGGCGCGCTTTAGCGATAATAGTCTGTAATGCAGTCGATTCCGATAACGCTAGGGGCCCTCCAGCAACCGCTCTACTTGATGTAAAACCAAAAACGCTACGCGGTCATAACGAGTACGTACGGTAAAGCATTGTTAAACAGGGGCTTTCCTCGCTATGACTGCCATGTTCCAGTCGTTTTCAGTTAGCGCTCTCTCAAGTTCCATAAATGGGTGCATTCCGACAGCCTGATATCCAGTTTTTGCGAGCATAAACTTCAGTTCCTGAGTGAAAAAGAAGCGCACTTCGTGCGTCTCCTGAAAGTGATCAAGAAGCGCAGCATTCTCGATATGCAGCACATCGTGAGTGTCCTTGATGGTGTGCGTCAGTATGTCGAGAGCGCGCCGAGTGAAACGCAGAACTTTCCCCCCTCTGAGGTCAGTCACGAGTATCTTGTCTTGCGGCTTGAGAGCGATCACGGTGGGTCCAAACCACGCGTCAAAAATGAGGAGCCCGTCTGGGTTAAGATGTTTCGCAGCATTAAGCAACGCGCTCTCGAGGGCCTCATTTGTTGTCTGGTAGCCCACCACGGCGAACATGGCGATAGCGACGTCAAAGCGCTTGCGGAGGTCAATAGTGCAGATATCGCCCTTCTGCAATTTCACTAAGACCGCCTTACGTCTCATTTTTTCTTCAGCGATGGCGAGCATCGTGTTTGAACGATCTACCCCAGTGACGTGGTACCCCTTTTGTGCGAGCAAAACGGCGTGTCCACCGGTTCCACATCCCAGATCAAGGATCGTCTTTGTCTCGCCCAGAGCGTATTTCTTGATCAGGGTATCCACATAATCGACCTCTCCTGCATAATTCTTTTGGCGGTAAAAAAGGTCGTAGTACTGTGCATACCGGTCAAATACTCCCATTCCTGCCCCCCTGAACGATTTCATGGACGGCTTCACACACCACGTCGATTTGCGACCTCGTAAGCGTGAGACCTGACGGCAGATAAAATCCCTGTTTATGCGCTCGGTCAGTATGCGGGAACTGTTCCTCTACAACGTAGCCGTGTTCCCAAAGAACGGGCTGCGCGTGCAGTCCGAGGAAAAACGGACGAGTGCCGATGCCCTTGTCTTTGAGCTGCCGCATCATCGATTCTGCATCCACGCCCAGCGCTTCGTCGAGCTGAACCGCGTACATCCAGTATACTGACTTTCCGTAGGAGGGTTCGGCCTGAAAACGCACGTCAAGCACGTCTGCCATACGTTGCTTGTAGTATGTTGCAAGTGTCCTTCGTAGCGCAATAGTCTCCTCTATTCGTTCGAGCTGCGCGATCCCAACCGCGGCTTGGAGATTGGTCATACGAAAGTTATAGCAAAGTTCAGTGTGAAAGAACCGCCTCTCTGCGTGAAAACAGAGGTTCCGGTACGACTCCGCCCGTGCGGCAACGGAGGTATCGTTGGTCACCACCATCCCACCCTCGCCTGTTGTGACGATTTTATTAGCATAGAAGGAGAAACAGCTGACGTCGCTCATATTGCCGCATTTTATCCAGCGGTTTCCCCCTCCCCTGCTAAAATATTCTGCACCGTGGGCTTCTGCTGCGTCTTCCACGATCTTGAGATCGTATTGGGCAGCAAGATCAACGATAGGATCCATATCAACGGGGAGCCCATAGATGTGCACGGGCATAATTGCCCTCGTTCTCGGCGTAATCTTAGACTCGATTTGCGTGGTGTCCATGTTCCACGTATCCGGATCGATGTCGACGAGTACCGGCCGTGCTCCCAAGCGTAAGGCGGCAAGCGCACACGAGATGATGGTAAACGAGGGCATAATGATCTCATCGCCTTTTCGTACACCAATCCCGTATAGGGCCGTCTCAAGTGCTGCGGTGCCATTGCATACGGCCACACCGTGTTGGGCTCCTATGTAGTGCGAGAACTGCTCCTCAAATTCTCTGACAAACGGCCCCTCGGACGAGACCCAGCCGCTATCGATGCACTCGGCAAGAAGTTGCTTCTCACGATCTTTCAGCAGCGGTTCGTAAACTGGAATCAATTGCCCTCCATCGTGACCCCGCTTAACCGTCAACCAAAGGCGAAAACCTCGTCTTATCGCGGTCCCCCAAATAGGGGCCCTGTTTTACTTCTATCATCTCTGTCGGTTCGAGCATGGTAAAACCGTGCCCCCCCGATGCCAAAAGAATCACATCGCCCGTTTCCAGTACCGTACTGGCGACAAATGTCTGCTTCGTGTTATAGAAGTCAACCTTGACCCTGCCTTTTCGGACGAAGAGCACCTCTTGAGTAAGTTGAATTTCGCGATTGACGCGGTTGTGTATGTGGGGCGGAATGACCTTGCCTTTTTGGTGGTACATATACCCAAGCTGCTGGGAGAAATTACCTGGCGTGAAGAATTCGACCCCATCCTTTTCGTAACGCGAGCCGATAACGAGTGCGAGCAGTTCATCGTTTTCGTCATAGAACTTTTCTAACATGGTCGACCTGATAGTTATTGAGAAGAGGTCTAACTATCTTTTTATTTTGATAACATATTGTGGATAACTCTCGGTGCAATCGCACCATCGCTAGTCTCGCTTCTAAAAACCGGAGGCCTTTCGAACCGGCGCCTGCCTTTTCTACGATCGTTCATTATCGACGCTGCGAGAACATCGAGGCACTCAGAGCGTGGCAAAGAAAAAACGAACTGCAACAAGCTGCAACAGTGAAGCATTATCCCATATCCTCTGTTGATCCTGAGACTTTCTCGAGTAGGTACTGGCCTATTTCACTGCTTAAGTCTTCCCTTTCCAGTGCGAAATCTATAACTGCTTTTATGTAGCCGATCTTGTCCCCCGTGTCGTATCTTTTTCCTTCGATCACGTGGGCATAGACGTCGCGCTCTTGCAGCAGCAGTCTTATCGCATCCGTGAGTTGTACCTCACCTTGTGCTGAACGAGAAACCTGCTTGATGCAATCAAAGAGATCTGGGGTCATTAGGTACCGTCCGACGATGCCCAAGCGAGAAGGGGCTTCTCCGAGTTTAGGCTTCTCAACCAGGTCGCTCACGCGGTAGAGTGAATCTGTGACTTTTACCCCTTTTATGATGCCGTATTGAGGCACTCTCTCTTTTGAGACATTCTCAACGGCAATCAACGGGCACTTGCACGTTACAAAGAGGTTTGCGAGTTGCCTGATGCACGGAACGTTTGACTTAATGATGTCATCGCCGAGCAATACGGCAAAGGGTTCGGCTCCAACGTGTTTCTCTGCCTTTAAGACAGCATCTCCAAGCCCTTTTGGCTCTTTTTGCCGAATATAATGGATGTCAGCCAAAGAGGAGATTGCCCTTATTTCTTCAAGCTCATCACGCTTTTCGTTCTGAGCTAAGTGGTTTTCAAGCTCTGGAGAGAAATCGAAGTAATCCTCTATCGTCCGCTTGCCTCGTCCGGTAATGATGATGATATCGTCTATGCCCGATGATATCGCCTCTTCGACGACAAACTGTATGACGGGCTTATCCACAATCGGCAGCATCTCTTTTGGCTGCACTTTCGTCACAGGAAGAAAGCGCGTGCCTAACCCCGCTGCGGGTATGACTGCTTTTTTAATCATTTTCCCCTTTCTCATCGGAGGATGTTGCTGCAATTGCTGATCGTCTGAAGGGGGAATACCTCGCTCGCGGTCTGAAGGTTGCGAGATACGGTTTGAATTCTTCTCTCGGGCAAATCATCAAGTACCTCTAACTTGTTTTACTGCTCGCGCGCCATAGCACTCAAGGAGCAACTATAAGAAAGCCTTTTAATGACACGCGGCTTCGCTCTTTGGTGTGAACTACTTAGGATGACTCCGTTAAAGATTTTTTGATTGTTCTGCAACCAGCTGCGATAAAAGTTTGACACTCTACTTGGGAGGACCAACATCACGACTTGTGGCGCTAATCGTCTTGCCGAATACCAGGGCCCTCAAGAACAAGAATAAGCGATGTGTGCAGAAAAACGAGGCAACTCTTATCGCATAGTGCTTCTCTTATGTCAACTCTAGGGGGACACCTACCGCGCGTGCATCGGCGATGGCTCTTTCTTCTTCAAAGGAAACCTGGCGTCGCGCAAACACAACTTTTAAATGAATGACAGCCACACGAAAACGCAGTGCAGCGCATATCAATCGTCGGAACCGGGTACGTTGGCTTAAGCACCGCCGCATGCTTTGCGTCGAGGGGCTACGATGTAATCGCCTCCACGCGCAACCAAGATAAGGTGCGCATCATCAATGCCAAGCGGGCCCCCTTTCATGAACCAGGACTGGATGAAGCGGTGCGAACAGGCATTGAGTCGGGACACTTACGCGCCGAGATTGACCGTTCGGAAGCCGTGCGTCAAACTGAGGTCACATTTCTCACCGTAGGCACGCCGGAAAAAGCTGACGGGACGATCGACCTGCGTTATGTCATCAGTGCGAGCGAGGACATCGGGCGTGCACTACAACAGAAGAAGGCCTACCACCTCGTTGTGGTCAAAAGCACCGTAACGCCTGGGACGGTGCGGGGCCCTGTCAAGGCCGCTCTCGAAGAAGCATCGGGACTCGTTGCAGGGCGTGATTTTGGCCTGTGCATGAATCCAGAATTCCTCCGGCAAGGATCGGCAATTCGGGATACGTTGAGCCCCGATCGTGTGGTAATTGGAGAATATGACAAGCGGTCGGGCCAACTGCTTGCAGATCTGCTTGAGGATTTTTATGGGCCGGAAACTCCCTTACTCAGGATGAGTCTCGAATCAGCAGAGATGGTCAAATACGCGAGCAACACCTTTCTTGCGATGAAGATCTCCTATGCGAACGAAATGGCGCGTATTTGTGAACGGGTTCCAGGCGTCGATGTGTCTAAGGTGATGGCAGGTGTGGGACTGGACGAGAGGATTAACCCCAGATTCCTCAATGCCGGCGCGGGTTTTGGGGGCTCATGCCTACCCAAGGATACAAAAGCGTTATGTAAGTTCGCTGAGGCAAATGGGTATCCAGCGCCTTTGCTGAGGGCCACGCTAGCGGTAAATCAAACGCAAGCCTCCCATGTCGCTCAGCTCGCTCTCTCAACGCTCGGGGAACCACGGAACAAAAAAGTGGCCCTCCTCGGCCTCTCTTTCAAGCCCGATACCGATGACTTGCGCGAGGCGCCATCCCTTAAAGTTGCCCGCGAACTCCTAAAGGCGGGCGCGCACGTCAGCGCGTTCGACCCCGTGGTTAAGCGAGTAAATCAGCCTGGCTTTGAAGGGCTTGATTTTCCGCCCTCAATTTCAGAATGCCTTGCAGGCGCTCACTGTTGTATAGTTTTGACGGAGTGGGAGGAGTTCAAGAAGCTGACGCCGGATGATTTCATTTATCCCATGGTGAAACCAGTGGTAATAGACGCTCGGCGCATCTTTGATCCACACGAGTTTGGGACTCGCCTCACGTTTCTCGCAGTTGGTGTGGGACAGGATTTATGTTAGTGGTCCGTCTGAAGGCGAAAAAGATGAATGAATAAGACGTAAGTGCAACTGATCGCCTCTATCATAGGACTTTTTGCTTCCGCCATGTTTCTGAGCAACGGCCACTTTCTTTTTGAAAGGTCACTCAACCTTTTTCCAGTCGTCCGCCGCGTCATCAATTAGTTGCATCAAGAAACGTAGTGAGAAGTCTACATAAAATGAAGCTTATTTGATTCCTGCGTTTTGGCCAGTGAAAACGAATCTGTCATCGACATATCTATACGCAAAAAGGAACTAAGCCACACAAACAATCAAGGTGACATCTCGCGCTGGATAGGAATCGCTCCTTTGCTGTGCAAGGAAGCACCTCGAGGAAGAAACCAGAACGCAGCTGAAAGCGTTGCTTCAAAACAACTTGGACTGGCTATACTTGATACGGTTGGCGAGAGCACAGGGATCCTGCATCACTCATTCGCTGCCGCGCAACTAAAAAGTAAGTCGCACAACTTACGTTTCGTGTTTCGTGTGCCTCTTCACGCCGCTTGCCAACTACTACAAGAATAGAGCCGAAATGATATAGCCTTACCCGAACCAGTAAAGCTAAAGTGTGCAAGTTACCCTACTAATTCACTCGCTCCGGCCACTTTGAGATTTACGAGCTGATGCCTTGTGGCCCCCCCATAAAGTGGACTGTATATCTTAGCGAACAGAAAACGTCTTGTTGACAACAATCGTTTAAGCAAACACGAATTCGTAGATGATGACAAAGCGCAGGTACGGCCCAGCACGATGAGCGTAATGCTGTTAAGTCTGGTCGTTACAAAGGTCACACTATAACAAACTCAAATAAGAACGCAGGCACACCACGCTTAACATGAGCACGCCCGAAGAAGAGTTATTGTTGTTATGTGCGCGGGCACACCTCGACGGCCCTGCCGCGGAGCGCGCTCACGCGTTGCTGGAGGAGGACGTTGACTGGAACCGCCTTGTTGCGCTCGCGGAGCGGCACTTGGTAGTGGCCCGCCTTTACAAGCATCTTAACGACTTGGCGTTTGATCGCGTGCCGTTAATAGTAATGGATGACCTGCGTTGTAATTTTGAGAAGAACGTGCTAAGGAACCTAGGCTTGATTGGAGAGCTCCGTCGCCTCATTCGTTTGTTTAAAGATAACGGCATCCTTTTGATTCCCTTACGAGGGCCCGTTTTCTCACAACTAATATACCAGGATGTTGGCATTCGGCGTAGTGAGGATCTTGACATCTTGATACTCAAAGAAGATTTTGCACGCGTGCAGGTACTACTTCGTTCAGCCGAGTATGAACCTCGGATTCGCTGCAACAGCGTCCAAGAGCGCCTTCTTCTCAAGTGTGGCTTTGAGCGTCAGTTTGAGAGCGCGGCTTTCGGTGAGGCCGAGGTCGACCTGCATTGGGATATCATGTCTGCTGCATATCTACGTGTGTCAATCGTGCCGGATCTCGTGAATAACTCGTCCGATATATGCTTGCTCGGCGAAAATGTGTGCATCCTATCCGCAGAGGATCTGCTGTTCGTTTCATGCATTCACGCGGCGAGTCATCTTTGGCTCTCTCTTGATGTAATAAGTGACGTGGCGGAGATCATCTACCGGTATCCTCGCCTCAATTGGGACCTTCTTTGGGAGCAGGTGCAAAAGACGAAGGGTCAACGAGCGCTTTTTGTAAGCCTCCTCTTGGTGTGCGATCTCTTCAATATACCAGTGCCTGAAGAGGTTTTGGCTGCTGCTAAGCGCGATGCTGGAGCGCGAAAGCTTGCTGAGCATGCAAGAGATGCGCTTTTTAAAGAACCTAAGCGCCGCTCAAAGTTTGATAGTGTTTTTGACCGGCTGGCGACCAAAGAGAGCTTGAGAGACCGTGTGCATATCCTCTTTTTTTATGTTTTCGTACCTACAGCAAACGATTTTCGCCTTATGTCCTTGCCGGCGTCATTGACGCCTTTTTACTACTTTTACCACCCTCTTCGCGTGACGGTGGAATTTGTCGTTTCACTGTTGCAACCCCGACTCTAGCTATGAAGCGCAGAGCTTCCAGACTTCTATCTATACGAGGAGCACATGATATTGCTAAAACGAAGCGCCTGCAACCCACCGTATTTCCCGCATGATCATCCGGTAGCACTTCGATTGCAGACGGAAAACGGTGACAGTGACAAGGTACCGACGTTTCCGCAGCTCTATTTCGAAAGCCTTTTTAGACAGTATGAAGGGGTTCTTGAAAATCTTGGCTTTCGACAATGAAAGACAAACACGCTTCTGTTTAAGCGCTTAATCCATTCTCTGGGCGGTGCATATTTTCAGAGCAAAGGGGGAAGTTGCCGGGTCGGGCCGGCCCAGAAGCCCGACGAGCTAAATTTCTTGATGCGTCATTTGTTTACAGCTCCTACACCTTTATAGGTGAATCCAATTTCAGCAGTTGCTCCAGGGTCGAACATCCTTCGTCCATCTACGATTATTGGAGTGCGCATTATATCCTTTATTTTTGATAGGTCAAGTCCGCAAAATCGCTATGTGCAGTCATGAGGACGAGAGCATCCGCAGAATTTAGAGTGTCGTAAACGGTCGCCTCAGGTGTTGCAAATGTACGCAAGATGTCCTGGTCCACGTGTAGATCAACAAGATGGATCCTTGCTCTCCCCTTTTTGAGTCCTTCGATCAACCGTTCCGTCGGGCTCTCGCGATAATCTCCCAAGTTTTCCTTGTAAGCAATTCCAAGAACGGCAATTTTTGAGTCGTTTAGTGCTCTTTTGTTCTCATTAAGCGCATCAACAAGCAGGTTGAGGACGTGGCGATATTGACCGATCCTTAGTTAACCTTTCCTCTCGAGCGCGCCAATTCGAAAGGTCTCTTAAAGTTTTCCACAGCAGCGCCCCCTAATATTCGGATTATAGACTATTGATTACTTAATTCGATAATCCCAATAAAGAAAGAGAACCGCTGACACAAAAAGTCGCAGAACGGTGAGAGTTTATATGTGTTCGATTAGAAAATGGATATAGCAAAATTGGGAGCGACTGTGCGAAAGAATCCTGACGCGGATGGAAAGTTAGAAGACCTCATTAACAGAGAGGGGCACCAAGCTCTAGTCGGCCTTGATACCTCTTTTATGAATGCGCCGTTTCCTACTGACCAAGCTGACACCGAGCTAGCCATTCTCGGAATCCCGTTCGATCTCGGCACTTCTTACCGGCCAGGGGCACGCTTTGGACCTCGCGCCCTTCGTGATCTCTCGCAGTATACCGGCCTGCACGGACGTGGACGTGCGTGGCCGAGAGACTATGATGTCAAAGAGAGGTATAAGACCCGAGACTTCGGCGACGTGCGGTGTCCGCCAGGCCATCCTGAGAAGATGATCAAGAACACAGAGTTAATGGCCGGGCTCATTCTAAGCGTTGGTGCGTCAATCTTAATGCTCGGAGGCGACCATTTCGCTACGTACCCTATTCTTCGCGCTTATGCCAAACGTTATGGTCCTCTGTCACTCGTTCACTTTGATGCCCACACCGATGACCTCGACTCAGAAGAGTACAATCACGGTGCCCAGTTCTATCGTGCCGTTCAGGAAGGTCTGGTCGATCCGCGGCGCTCTGTGCACATCGGCGTCCGCTCGCCATACGATCGATCGACGGGTAAAGGCTTTAGCGTTCTTGATGGGCTCTTCGTGAATGAGCACACGGCAGCGCAGATCGGTAATGAAGTCAGAAAGATCGTCGGTGAAAGCCCCGTCTATCTGACATTTGACATCGATTTCATTGACCCTGCTTTTGCGCCCGGAACCGGCACCCCCGTGATTGGCGGGCCGGACACGTTTAAATCCCGCGCAATTCTATGGAGCGTTGAAGGATTGAACATCGTGGGTGGAGATGTTGTGGAGCTCTCGCCGCCGTACGATAACCCAGGTCAAATCACCGCACTCGCAGGGGCCACGATCGCAGTTGACATTCTGTACACCCTGGGGGCGGCACGGGAACGCTTTAAGCGTATATCAACTTCGAGCACCTAACCTAAACAACGGATGGCGCGAAGACACCAGCGCAGTTGATGGAACCCCCCAATGAGCGGCATTCTCGGAATTTATCGCCTTGATGACAAGAGTCTTGACCCTAGCCTACTTGAGCACATGACCGATAGCCTCGCGCGACGCGGTCCCGACGCTGCGGGCACGTGGCAAGAAAGCTCCGTCGGGCTCGGCCACCGAATGCTCTGGACGACTCCGGAATCCCTTTACGAACGATTGCCGTTCACCCTTGCCCCACTCACCGTGACGAGTGATGCTCGTATCGATAATCGTGATGAGCTCATCTCAGTTTTTGGCTTAACTGCATCACCTGACGAGATCGCCGACAGCGAGCTCATCGTTCGTGCATACGACCGCTGGGGCCGGCACTGTCCCGAACACCTCCTCGGCGACTTCGCGTTTGCTATATGGGACGGCTCTCAGCAGCAGCTCTTCTGTGCCCGAGACCACATGGGGGTCAAGCCATTCTATTACTATCACGCTCAAAATCACCTTTTTGCCTTCGCTTCCGAAATCAAAGCCCTCTTCACTGTCCCGGACGTTCCCCGGAAGGTCAACGAGGTGCAAATAATGCATTATTTGAAAAGCAACTTTGAGGACCGGGAAATCACTTTCTACGCCGACATCGTGCGGTTGCCTGCCGCTCATACGTTGCTTATCAGCGATCGACGTGTCGAACTCCGTCGGTATTGGTTCCTTGATCCTACGCGTGAAATCCACCTTGCTTCAGATGAGGAGTATGCGCGTGCTTATCGTGACCTCTTCACACAAGCCGTTCGTTGTCGCCTCCGCAGCGCTTATCCTGTCGGGTCACTGCTTAGCGGCGGACTTGACTCATCTTCGGTCGTGTGCGTAGCGCGTGAGCTGCTGAGGAAGCAAGATCTAAACGGGCGTTTACCATCACAGCGGCTCCAAACGTTCTCCGCTTTCTACGACAATGTGCCGGAGAGTGACGAGCGTTACTTCATCAACGCGATCGTTGCCCAAGGCGATCTTGAGTCCCATTTAGTGCCGGCTGATGAGCGAGACCCTTTTGATGACGTTCAGGAGATTGTGCGGCAACTCGATCAGCTTTATCACTCGGCCGGCGATCAAATTGGGCTGGCATTGCTGGCAGCCGCCCGAAATGCTCGGATTCGTGTGATCTTAGACGGCGAGGACGGTGATAGTGTCGTATCGCATGGCGACGGCCGTTTCTTTGAACTGGCGCGCAACCTGAAACTGCGCACCCTGCTACGGGAGATCAACGCGCTCTCTAAGCGTACTCATAGATCACGACGTGACATTTTGTTACCTATGTTGGTCGCATCAGCGCCTAACATCGTTCGTAGAACGTTGCGTAGGGCAGTGCCACAGGTAGTGCAGCCAGCAGCCCCAGAACTGTTGATTAAACGAGACTTTGCTGAGCGCATTAAGCTCGAGCCGCAAGTGGACATCGTCGACCGTGCTCGATCGACGACCCGGACGGCGCGCGAGAGGCACTACAAAGACCTTACGGCGCCGAAAGTGCAATTTGACCTAGAAGTGATGGATCAGATTTTTGCAGATTTTTCAATGGAGGGCCGACATCCGTTTTACGACCGGCGGTTGGTCGAGTTCTGCTTAGCCCTCCCAGCAGAGCAAAAGCTAAGCGCAGGGTTTAACAGGGTAGTGGCGCGGCGTGCATTGGTTAATTGTCTTCCGCGCGCAATACGATGTCGAGTTGACAAATCGAGCAATGCGGCAGTCTTCTATCGTGGTTTACGTACGTTTGACAAGGCGCTTGTGCAGGAAGTCTTGTCAAAGGAGCATCGCCTGGTCGATAATTACGTTGAGATCTCTCAAGCCCGCAAAGCGTTTGACTTGGTGACCAAAGGGGATACTCGGGGAGGGTACGCAGTGTGGCAAGTTGTTGTTCTAGAACTTTGGCTACAAAAGGAGAAAGAACGCAACGCTAGCTTTGTCGAGTGAATTATGAGGATCGGTGACCTCAAGGCTCTTACACCGCTTTCGCGGTGTAGCTCTAGCACGCGTTTGTGCGAGCGCGACAAATAGGAACAATTAAGTCCTCGTGGGATGTTAAGTATATAAGCAAACGATAATCTATCACATTTGTTAAGTGTAGGGTATCAAAATGAACATAGAAGACCGCACAAAAAGGAATTACTCACAGCCAAAGTTGACTTGTATCGGATCCTTGAGGGAATATACGCTGCGAGGGACGGGCTCAGGCGACGGCTCTCCAGCCCCCCGAGCGAAAACTCAAGGAACCTGACGAAAGTCAGGTTTCGCCAAAACCGTAGGATCTCGGGGCGGATCCCGAGCGAGATCCTTAATATTCGACCTTTTACGTTGAAATCGACAAAGTCTGAGCGGTGGCGTGGTTTCTGCAGATTGCATTAAAAAAGACCACGCGTTAGTGACAACAGATGTTTTGAAGCAAGCGCCAGTGACAAATGGATCGTACTTTTGTACGTTATACGGACTAAGCGTTGCTTCTGTCATCCCTTTTTTCAGCGCTCCCGTGAGCGCCCCAACAAAAGTCGACGTTGTAGTCCGCTACGGCCGTGTAAGCTCATTACCGGCGTCAGACGAAATCACTGCAGCTGGCGCGAACTATCGCGTTGCTTCGCGAGGTATACTCCTGTTCTGGGAAGGCATTGGGACGTTTTTGGTGCAAAACGGACGAGAGATCACCGTCAATCCGTCGCCCGGCGCAGATGAGAGAGTACTTCGCAAGATGATTCTTACAGACGTATTTGCAGCGCTCCTCCACCAGCGGGGTTTCCTTACTCTTCACGCAAGCGCCGCTGCGATCGATGGTGAAGCAGTTATTTTTCTTGGGAAATCAGGACGAGGAAAATCGACCCTCGCCCTCGCGCTCCACGCCCGCGGACACCAGCTAGTGGCCGACGACGTTGTCGCCGTCAAGCTCGACGGGCCATCGCCAGTCGTTCCGCCTGCGTATCCCGAAATAAACCTCTGGCCCGATACATTGGCGGCACTCTCGCACGACCCAGCGACGTTGAGCACGTGCACCCCCTACTCGGTGAAGCGCGCTTTTCCAGTGCGACAGCAATTTCCCGACGCCGATGTTCCCCTTAAGTACTTATGCGTTCTCGATCCAGCTGCTGAAAGTGCTCTGAAAAGACTTTCGCGCCGAGAAAGCCTCGCCGCGCTTCTCGATAACTCCTATTGCTTTAGGCTGCTAGCTGAAGAGGAGATCGTCACGCACCTATCGCGCTGCGCACGCGTCGCTGCGTCGACAACAACCCTTCGTGCCAGAACGTGTCGCTCTCTCGAGTCGCTTCCGGCGCTCGTACATCTGATAGAAGATGCAGTCAAGATCAGGTGGTAATAACCCCTCGATGTTAGCAGCAGCAGTTGAAACCTCGTGCCGCTGCCCCCCTCGAAGCGCTTCGCTTCGTCTAACTGGAAGCGTTTACAGACCCGATTGGAGGTAATAACGCATTCGTTTATGGCCGCTGAATCACCCCCGCAAGCAAGAACTAGACCTGCCAGCCTCTGTGAGATTCTGTGACAGTGTTGCAAGTAGTTATCTATCGTGCTGCAAAGTTTGCAATGCTCTTGAAAAATGCGTCCTCATAAAACCCCTATAAGTTGTCACAAGGAGAACATCGGAGCTGAAACCTAAGGGACCCCTCAAGCGAGAGTACCATGCTTCACGCAGTTTAGCAAAGCGATTCAGAAGCTAGCAGAAACGGCAGCCATACTTGCAGGCTAGCCAATAGTCCGAGACACAGCTTCAACAAGTAAACCAACGATAAAACGAGCACTCACTAAAGCTATCGGATCTACAGTATCTCGTAATCGCGTCTCTTGAAAGAAACTACATGTATTAGCTCACTTACCTCATCCGAGCAGATGAGCACGGTTATCGCAGGCTATGAATCTGGCAGCAACTTTTGTTTAGCGAGATTCTTTCGCAGACGTAATCACTTGTACGCAAGGCAGTTGTCTCACTAGCAGAGGGGCCGGTTATCAGTATCATTACCTCTTGGTTTGAAGCTTGATGATACGTATGCCACAATGGGAAAGCTTAACCGTTACAGTTAGCTAACTGATTTCAGAAGAGTCTATGAGCGGCATTGCTGGCATTTACAGCTTAAATGGCAACGCTGTCGGAGCTGCGTTCATACGCCAGATGACCGATATCCTCGCACACCGCGGGTCCGACGCCTCCGAAATATGGCATGACGGTCCTGTCGCCCTCGGGCATCGCATGCTCTGGACAACCCCAGAGTCCCTCCACGAGCACCTCCCCTACACCAGCGACGACGCCCGCTTCACCGTCACCGCCGATGCTCGTATCGATAACCGCGACGAGCTCATCACTGCCCTTGGTCTAACTCAACCTCCTGAGCAGATCACCGATAGCCAGCTCATCGTCTACGCTTATGAGCACTGGGGGGAAGACTGCGTCGACCACCTCCTCGGCGACTTCGCGTTTGCTCTCTGGGACGGTCCCCGTCAGTCCCTCTTCTGCGCGCGCGACCACATGGGCATCAAGCCTTTCTATTATTACCGTTCTGAGGTGTTCTTCGCGTTCGCCTCTGAGATCAAAGCCCTCTTTTGTCTCCCTGAGGTGCATCGGGAGCTCAACGAAGTGCAAATCGCACGACATTTAGTTAAAGAGGGGCATTCCTATAACGCGTTATACTACGATCCGCAGATCACTTCATTTCATAATATCCTTCGCTTACCCGCTGCGCACGTAGTCGTCATAACCGAAGGCGGCCAGCGTCTTTATCGCTACTGGGCGCCCGATCCCACCTTCGAACTCCACTTCGATTCTGACGAAGAATACGAACAGGCATTCCGTAAGGTCTTCACCGAAGCTGTCCGCTGCCGCCTCCGTAGCGCATATGCTGTCGGCATCAAGCTAAGTGGGGGTCTTGATTCGTCCTCCGTCGCCTGTATCGCTCGAGATATTCTTCGCCGCGATGGATCTCTTAGTCATTCTCGACCTCTCCATTGTTTTTCTGCAGTTTTTGAAGATCCGATGTACGACGAGCGACGGTACATCGAGGTAATCGTTGCCCAAGGCGACCTCCTACCCCATTACGTCCACCTCGACGAGCAGAGCCCGCTTGCAGACATAGAGCATATACTATGGCACGAGGATGAGCCGGTCCACGACCAGGTTATATTCTATCATTGGGCCGTTCACAGCAGTGCGCAAGCGGCTTGCACCCGGGTCCTGTTGGATGGCGAATCGGGTGATGCGGTAGTCTCCTATGGATTTCACGTCTGGGCGGATTTCTTTTTAAGAGGTCAATGGGTGACAATGTTGAAAGAGGGAAAAAGGGCGGCTAGGAACTACGACATCCCGTTGCATCTCGCTTTGAAAAATCTGATCTTCTTCCCGGTGGTCCGAACTCTTACGCCAAACGCAGTGGGCCGCATATGGCGAACGCTGCATAGACCCTCTCGCTTGTTGATCGCACAGCCGTTCGTGAAACCAATGCTTTTTCAACGTTCAGGTGTTCGGGAGCTCATTGAAGAGGATCGAAGAAAGGACTGGGAGCTTCGCACCTCGCGGGCGTTCCACCACGACAATCTTATAGGGGGGAGGGATCAATACGATCTAGAAACGCTCGATAAGGCAGCCGCAGCGTTTTCTTTGGAACTCCGCCATCCCTTCTATGATCGTCGAGTTGTTGAGTACTGTTTGGCCTTGCCCCCTGAACAGAAGGTTCGCGATGGCTATACGCGGGCTATCGTAAGGCGCGCCTTAGCCACGTGTCTGCCCCTCGAAATCCGACAGCGGACTAGTAAAACAGACTTCGCGCCGCTTGTTAGCGAGGCCCTCTTACGTTTTGAGCGTGATCGGCTTGAAGACACTTTCTTGATCAACTCACACCAGCTCGAACGCTACATCGACCGTGATATGTTGAAACGTTTATATATTGCATTCTCTTGTGAAAGGAAAAACGCTACGTTTGTGTGGAACGCGCTGATCCTTGGACTTTGGCTGAAGCGCACGATCCTGAAGCGCTCTTAGTGCTTGGGACCTCACTTGTGCATCTTCGGTGCCGCGCGGGCGAGCCCCCTTACGTTTCTTGCCGTCGTCAAGCTTTATAACGTGACGCGGTCTATACAAATTGCGATGAGGTCGAAATTTTGGCCACCGAAGCACACGAGGCACCGTCTATAAGCAGAAGACTGCGCGCGTCTGCGTCCTCTTGGGTACAACACAGCAAAGCGGGGCAATACGCTTCTCTCCTGTGGGGCACCATGCCCGGTCAGGTGGCGCTTGCCGTAACGCTCACGGTAGCGCTCGCTCTAACCGAAGGGGTGGGACTTCTGCTCTTGCTACCGCTGTTACAGCTCGTAGGTTTCAACACGGGGCAGGGCACAACGGGAAGTATCACCTACTATGTCGCGTCGTTTTTCACGCTTGTCGGATTCCCGATAACCCTTGTTTCGGTGCTCGCCGTCTACGTCGTGATTATGAGCCTCTACGCGCTCTTGAACCGCTGGCAAAACAACACGAGCTTTACGATCACCTACGAGCTCGAATCGCTTCTCAGGCAACGACTGTACAACGCGATCATCAACACCACTTGGCTCTTCTTTTCACGCCAGCGGGCCTCGACGTTTATACATGCGTTAACCGCAGAGATCGAACGCGTCGGCGCTGGCACGCAACAGGTGCTGCAACTGGCGGTGAGCGTAATGGTTGTGTTGGTCTATCTATTTATTGCGTGGCAACTCTCGGCGGTAGTGACAGGCGCTGTCGTCGTGTGCGGGATAATCCTCCTTCTTACTCTCAGGCGCAAGGTTTCCCTTGCGCGGGCAAAGGGCACGGCTTTATCCGCAGATACGCGGGAGCTTTTTGGCGCCATAACCGAGCACCTCAATGGGATGAAGGCCATCAAGAGTTACGGTGCTCAGGAACAGAACGCTGCGCTCTTTTCAAAGTTCAATGAGCAGATTAAGGGTGCAAACGTCGGTTACATTCGGAATTGGAGCGGTACGCGTAGCTTGTTTGACATCGGATCGGTGCTTATCCTCGGCGCGTCTCTTGTTGTTTTAATCGAGATTTTGCACATTCCGGGGGCCGTTGCGCTGCTCCTGCTGTTTCTATTCTACCGCATTATCCCTAAATTTTCGTCGATTCAGCAGACCTACCAGTACTTCATCAACATGCTGCCCTCGTTTGCCAACATCATGGCGATCCAGACGCGATGCGAAGCAGCGGCTGAACGTGAGATCGACGACCCGCAAGAGGTAAATCTGCAACAATGTATCGAGTTCCGAGACGTTTCCTTCGCATATACTGATGATGGGCAGGCGGCTGTCAACAACATCAACTTCGTCGTCAACGCAGCGGAAACGACCGCAATCGTCGGCAGTTCTGGTGCGGGAAAGAGCACACTTGCCGACCTCATCATGGGGCTTATCCTGCCGCGTGAAGGGCAAGTTCTCATCGACGACGTGCCGCTGAATGCCGAACGTCTTTACGCGTGGCGCCGTCACATCGGTTACGTCGCACAGGACACCTTCCTCTTTAACGATACCGTGCGCGCGAACCTCTTATGGGCGTATCCCACGGCGAGCGACGCGGAGATTACTGCCGCTCTACGCACGGCAGCTGCAGAGGACTTTGTGTCGCAGCTTCCCAGTGGTATAGAGACGGTGCTCGGTGACCGCGGCGTACGGTTATCGGGAGGTGAGCGCCAACGGTTGGCCTTAGCACGCGCGTTGTTACGTCAGCCGGCCGTGTTGCTGCTCGACGAAGCAACGAGCAGCCTGGACTCGGAAAACGAGCGGCGGATCCAGGACGCGATCGACGCCCTGCACGGCGACATGACCATTGTCATCATAACGCATCGTCTCTCGACAATACGAAACGCGGATATCATCTATGTGCTCGAAGACGGCCGAATCATTGAATCTGGAGACTGGGCGACGCTTTCCAGAAAGGAAAACGGACGTTTTAACGAGCTGTGTCAGGTACAAGGAGTTGCGCGAAGCAACCCAAGACAGTAAGTTTTTGTTGCGACACTAAGTTATATCGATCCCGTTCGCTTGGCTGGATCGTTTTTTAGTGTGGGAAAGTGTCTAGTATCTTCCGCTTCAAAGCGACACTTGCCGTCTCGAAAGATAAAAAAAGCCAGCGAAGCCAATTCGTTAATTAGGTCGTAGCTAACTGATGAAACCTAAAGTGATAACCAGCATGTTAAGGGTCATTTCCTTAGCGATCTGTGTAAGTTTGCCAAGCAGGGTGACAGTATCGGATGGAATGAATCGAACCGCGCTATATTCTGACGAACGGCGTCCGGGGAGTAGAGTGGAATAATTATCGACACCCCCGCCGGAGCACATCTTTGACGTCTAGATGGCGTAGGGCGGACCTACGGTGAGCATGTAACGGTATATGCTGACCGATAATGCGGATGAAAACATATACCGTGTCGCGTTAGACTGTGATTCTTAGTTCCTTGCAGCAACGCGTTCAAGTCACGCAATTTTATTACTAAAGCGCGTTATTTAACTTAACTCTTCAAATCGGTAGCTGGAAAGCAGCCGCTGACCGAAAAGGAGATTAATTATTTGAAAATAATGCAACGACTTTCTATCGCGCTTGTCACACTCATGGCCCTCACCGTGGTATCGGGCAGGGCGTGCGGTGTGGCGCGGTGCGGCCGAGGGAAACACCTATCGGCTACACGGGTGGAGCCCCGGTGAATGGAAAGAACACAGGAACGAATACGGGTGGGCGATGCGCTTTTAGGACCCACCCTTACAAGGAGTGAGGTCGTATCATGATGAAAAAAGTGTTATCGTTATCTTTAGTGGCTCTGATGTTGTTATCTTTGTTTGTCGCAACAGCTGCTGTAAAAACTAGCGCGAACGGTGCAGCACCAACAACGCTCACCGCGACCACAAACGGCAACCACAACATAGACGTAACAAAGAACGGGAAGTTCACCATCACCGGCACACTCAGCACGGATACCGGAGCCCTCGCCGGGAAGCCCGTCTACCTCGAGGCATTGTATGAGGGGAGTTGGCAGCGTATCAGCTTGGACAAGGTCACCGGTAATCAGGGGCAGTACAGCTTCAAAGGGTACATTACCGTAGTAGGAACGTACTCCATACGGGCGCACTTTGCCGGGACGAGCGCGTATGGGGCGAGCGTGAGTGATACGATCACGGTGATAGTCAAAACTTCACTGATGACCGCGACTTTTCAGGGCTGGACGTACGATTCTTACTACTCTATGTGGCATGCGAACTGGATGATCATAGCAGGTGAATACCCCCCCAAGCAACATTGCATTGTATGAAATAAGTTCCAGCGGCTCGTATGCGGGGCGGGGGTGGAGCTATTCTGTCACATCACCACAACCCTTTGTAGACACATATGGATACCCCGACGTAAGCGCGAGCGTACCAGTGGTGGTGACGCTCAAGACCTTTGACGCTTTAGGCAATCAACTGAGTGTAGAGACGCAAACGCTCATTGCACCGTACGACCATACTTACAAGACCTTGACGCAGATCGGAGATTTTGCCGTTTGGGCCTCGGCCTCACCAGATGTACCCTATTGGTTCGAGGGGTATCTAAGGGACCTGGGCGGTAATCCTCTCGCTGGTCTAACAGTAAGTATATACTATGGGCCGACCCCAACGACACTCAATTCAAAGGTTGACGTAACCACCACTGATAGTACATTGTCGAATTTCGTTGAAATGGTACCGGCCGGCAACTTCTATCAAGCGAGATTTGCAGGAGATTCGACCTATGCGGCTTCAGAGAGCGATATAACCGCTCCTATCCCCCCCTGACGTACCGCACCTCGTCGTAGACCGTGGTGAACCGTCCGCGGGGGGCGCCCCCCTTCCTTATTTTTTCGGCAACCACACGCAGCGGAGCTTATTTCGTCGGAGCAATGTAAAAGCGCGCATCTGTAAACGTGCTGTTTGGGCCCGGGAGTTATTTGTAGACGTGCTAACGAGACACGCCAAACAGAGGACCAGCTAACCAGTCGCTTTGGTTTATTCATTTCTCGCGCCACGTTTCGACACTTTCCATCATTGCCCGCTCGCGCGGCGTTGAACCACAAGGCGAATAGTCGCAACTAGTTGCGACATTGTTTTGGGTTTGGTGAGCTGCGTTTGTCAGAAGATTACCCTCAAATTCGGCTACCCCCACATCTTGCTGATACTGTCGGTGAAATAGCGGACGTTTTTGAAACCGAACGAAATGGAAAAAGGCCTTCTCTACTTGTTACTAACCAGCAAGTGCTAAACTATGACATGGTTTTACAACCCAGCGAGATAGTTAAAACCAGACGATGAAACAGCCTATGACCGACACTTTGAAGCGCTTGAATCACAGATCAGTGAGTTAAAATCATTTCTTCTTTTAAACGAACGCAATAAACTTCACAAAAATAAGAAGGAGGGCGATTCTAATGGGCTCGGCCGGATTCGGACCGGCGACCTCCGCCATGTCAAAGCTCGGTTTTTTGACGTCAGTATCTAAATCGCTTTTATGACCATTTAATCCCTTAGGCACGACTAGAAACGCGAGGGCACCATCATGAGACCACCGACCTGATCCTTTCCTCCCATCAACCTCGTCTTGAGCCTGGCGATGTAGCACACGATTTACGGCCTCACGTTGTTATCATCGTTGTGACACAACGCTGCTACACGTAATTGATAGCAAACTTTAACGGCAATAACGACACATTATACAATTTAGATTCGCTGTTTGCGTCAATTTCACATTAATTACATTTGCCGTTACACGTATGCTACTTGTTAACATTGAACAAGGCGCAACGGCGAACGCTTGACTAAAATTCCGAGAGAGAAAGATGAATAAAACGCGCAAAAAAAGGTTGACGAGAGCACTGGGCGCGGCAGTTGTAGTGATGATGATGCTCTCGATCTTTGTGGGATCTACGATAACTGCAGCGGCGAACGAGTCACCCCACGCAGAAGCGGGAGATAGTCGGGAAGTCACCGTCGTCAACACCCCCGTGACGTTAGGCGGGGGGATCTCGGACATCGAAGATTGGCCCTGGCAGCTCTCCATCATGTGGACCATAGATAACGTACCGGCCGGAAGCACCATTACCCTCTCGAGCTTTACGGCACAATATCCCACTTTCACGCCGGACAAGGTGGGCAACTACGTCTTTACCCAGATCGTGACCGATACTGGCGGGTTAAGTGACACAGACAGCGTCACGATAACGGCAACGAACATACCGCCCGTCGCAGAGGCTGGACCCGATTCATCGCTGGAGATCTACCACAGCAAGACGTTAGTCGGAGACTTGAGCCATGAAACTGACAACCACCTTCCGATCACCTACTTGTGGACCGTAGATAAGAAACCGGCCGGAAGCTCCATCACGCTCGCTAACCCGACTGACTCGCGCCCCTCATTTACGCCGGACAAAGTGGGCGACTACGTCTTTACCCTCACCGTGACGGACAACCTCGGCCTTTCGAGCACGCCAGACAGCGTCACGATAACGGCAACGAACGCGCCACCCGTCCCAAACGCGTTACAAGATCAGACAGTCACCGTCAACACGCTCGTAACGTTAGGCGGCGGCGTGTATGACCCCGGCGACCACTACCCGCTCAGCTTCGCGTGGACCGTAGATAAGAAACCGGCCGGAAGCGCCATCATCATCGACACGACGGCACAGTATCCCACTTTCACGCCGGACAAGGCAGGCTACTACGTCTTTACCCAGATCGTGACCGACCATTATGGAGCATCAAGTACGCCTGATACCGTCACGGTCACCGCAAAGGGACCGACAACCCTCACCGCTATTGTAAACGGCAATCACCAAACAACCGAAACGAAGAACGGCAAGTTCACCATCTCCGGCACACACAGCACGGATACGGGGCCCCTCGCCGGGCAGCCCGTCTACCTCGAGGCATTGTATAACGGTGACTGGTACCGCATCAGCCTGGACAAGGTCACCGGCCCGCAGGGGCAGTACAGCTTCAGAGGGTACATTACCGTAGCAAATACAGCAGAAAATCCGTATTACTCCATACGGGCACACTTTGCCGGGACGAGTATATATGGGGAGAGCGTGAGTGATACGATCACGGTGATCGTCACGGAGACTAAATAACGGTGATGGTGGGGTAGGGCCCGTGCTCCCTCCCCTTATTTCCTTTCTCTTTTTCTACAGTGGCAGCGGCTTTACTGAAGCGGCGCGAGGCGAAACATCAACCGTACTCTTCTTCACCTTTAAGTGAACGTACAACGGTGCTACGATGTTGCTCAAGCGTTTTTGATGCATTCCTTTAGGACATCATTAATGCGGACAGACACGGCGACCTTTTCTCCGATTTTCGGCACGGTCCTATCACCTTCGATTGCGATGCGCTTGAACGCGTGCTCACGTCGAGCACCTTGCCGATCGACCCCTATTCCGACCGTCAGCGCCTGCGGCAGGTACGACGACCGCGTCCGCGGGACGCGCGGGAGAGTTTATGCTCGGGAAGGTAGTGGTTGTCGAGCGTTGGCTCACCGACTCGAATATCTCGAAGCCTTTCTGCGCGAACCTGTTATGCCTGCGATCAGCTCTGTGATCGGCACCGTGAGCGTCTCCAACGAGAGTTTAAAGGGCCTGCTTCGTCGCGCCAGAATCTGTTTGCATCTACTACTACCTGAGGGACGGCACGGACATCCGCAAAGAGGGAGAATCAGCGGGGAAGCAGTGCATAATGAGACGGTGACAAGAAAAAAGATTAATGCGGTGGATACGTATGCCTTCTCAAGCGCTCGGAGCACCGCCAGCAGAACACAGGGGATTCATCTGGCGTTCCCGGCAAAAAGATATTGACTGAAGTTTTAGATAAGAGACTGACGGGAATAACGTTCAAAAAGTACTCTCGACTCGCACCAATTCGAATGTTCCACTACACGATATACGGCCTAGGGACGCGCTCAGCTCTTTCCTTTCCCACTCTTGAGACGTGCGCCAGCGATAATGCCGACGTGACCATCTCTCTAGGCCGTCTCGAGATACCTTCGACAGGTGGTCAAGGAACGGTTTCTGGGCCAGACTTCTGCGTCACTAACCAGTGCATCTACCGCTTCTGGGATGATGTCGGTACGCTAATGATGCGTGACGGCCGTGAAATCATCATCGATCCCCTAGAAGAAGTCCCTGTACCTGTCCTGCGGGCAGTGGTGCTGGGGGCAGGGTTTGGTGCCCTCCTTCACCAACGGGGGCGGCTTGTGCTTCATGCGAGCGCGTTGACGATAAACGGCGAGGGAGTCGCTTTTGTAGGGACCTCCGCACAGGGAAAATCGACCGTTGCGCTGGCGTTCTACGCCCGAGGGCGTTACGTCATCGCTGATGACGTAACTGCAATCGAGGTCGACGCGCACGCGTCAACCGTCATTCCCGCGTGCCCCCAAATCAACTGCTGGCCGCAATCTCTGCAGCGCTTTTCGTACGATCCGCAACGCCTCGAACGGGTGGGGCCCACCGTTGAAAAGCGGGCATTTCACGCGGCAGGCCGTTTCTCCGCGGAACGGCAACCCCTAAACCACGTCTTCGTGCTCAGCCGGGGCAATATCCCTTCTATCGAAACGCTCACGCCGCACGAAGCCCTTATTCAACTCGTGAGTCATTCGTATTGCTACAGGATGTTCACGCCGGACGCCACTGTGCGGAATATGGTGCAGTGCGCGAGTGTGCTCCGCACCGCCAGCGTCCGCCGCTTGCACACGGGGGCCTCCCTCGATGAGATTCCGCAGGCAGTGCGGCTTGTCGAGGCTGCAGTGAACACCGTCAAAGAGTGATCCGTACGACCGCCTCGACGAACGTGTGCGCGCTACTGATGCAGGTCGCTCCTCTCCTGCGTTGTGGCAGGAGTCGAAACGCCCATCGAACAGTGCCGCGTCGCACGCGGCATCAAGCTTTAATACGTACATGAACAAAGGTTTGTGGTGGAATGGCACCTTGAGCGAACACCCCTCTTCTGGGAGCCATACGCTAAAGCCCACCCACGTTAGCGTGCTGCCAAAAGGATCTCGGCAGAGACGCGCACGCGGAGCGTACTACCGCGTGACTGGTTGTTTGCTTTGGTCAGAACCCGGAGCTACGACGTGAGCGCGATCACCGGCATCTACGTGCACGACGACCGAAAAGTCGACCCCTCAGCCATTGGCCTGATGAACGACGCCCTCGCCCATCGCGGCCCCGACGGGTCCGACACCTGGCGCCATGGCCAGGTTGGCCTCGGCCACCGCATGCTCTGGACGACTCCCGAATCCCTTCACGAACACCTTCCGTGCACCAGCGACGACGCCCGCTTTACCATCACCGCCGATGCCCGTATTGATAACCGCGACGAGCTCATCGCCGCACTGCATTTCACAGCAGCTGGATCACCCCTGACCGATAGTCAGCTTATTCTTAGCGCGTATGAACGCTGGGGCGAGCACTGTCCCGAACACCTCCTCGGCGACTTCGCCTTTGCCATATGGGACGACGAACGGCGCGTGCTTTTTTGTGCGAGAGACCACATGGGCGTAAAGCCCTTCTACTACTATCGCTCTGACGCGCTCTTTGTTTTCGCCTCAGAGATGAGGGGCCTTTTTTGCCTCCCCGAGGTGCCACGGCGGCCAAACGAGGCGCAGATCGCCCGCTATCTCGCCTCTGTTCAGGATGACCGCGCCAGCACCTTCTACGAAGACATCCTCCGCCTTCCCGCAGCCCATGCTCTTACGGTGACTTCAGACCGCGCGCACCTGCGTGCCTACTGGTCTCTCGACGTCGCTCGAGAAGTCCACTACAACACCGACGAGGAGTACGAACGTGCCTTCCTTACTATCTTCACCGAAGCCGTCCGTTGTCGCCTCCGGAGTGCCAACGCCGTCGGCTCCGAGCTCAGCGGCGGCCTGGATTCCTCGTCGGTAACGTGTGTCGCCCGCGATCTCTTAAGACACGATGGCACGCGCGGAAGCGTGCCGTCACTGCCACTCCACACGTTCTCAGCGCTTTTTGATAGCGTGCCGCAATGTGACGAGCGCACCTTCATAAACGCCGTCATCGATCAAGGCGACTGTGCCCCCCACTACGTCCATCCCGATCGATTCGGTCCCTTCATGCAAAGCGACGAGATGCTCTGGCACGAAGAGGAACCGTTCGGAGCGGGGAACCTCTTCGTGAAATGGGCGTTACTTGAAGCCGCGCACCAGGCGAACGTCCGGGTGCTTCTCGACGGCGAGGATGGTGATACGACCGTCTCACACGGCAGAGGGTTTCTCGTTGAACTGCTGTGCGCCCGCAACTGGCCTGCCGTCAGACGAGAATTAGACGCATTTGCCGCACGTAAGCGCGTCACACGGCGTCGCGTCCTCTGGGAATTCGTGGCCCTCCCATTGATCCACGACACCGCGCTCGAGAGGGTCGCGACGGTGTTGAGAAAGGTGCGTCGCATACAACGCGTGCCTGACCGGGCCTACATACGATCTGATTTTGCCAAGAAAGCTCACCTGGATGACGTCGGCGAACCGCTCACGTTAACGATCTCTCAGATATCCCGGATGGCGCGGGAATGGCACAAAAAGGAGCTCAGGTTCACGTGGATTCAGACTGCCTTTGAGATCGCTGACAAGGCCGCTGCGGCTTTCTCGCTCGAGATCCGCCATCCTTTTTTCGATCGACGCCTCGTCGAATTCTGTCTCGCGCTGCCCACTGAGCAGAAGGTTAGAAACGGATGGACCCGTTCAATCACGCGACGTGCCTTAGGCGGGTGCCTTCCCCCCGAAGTTCAATGGCGCCGCGATAAGTCAAACCTAGCCCCCAACTTGCGGCGGAGTCTGCTTGCCTTCGATCGAGCCGTCATGGAGGATACGTGCGCAGACAGTCCCCCACTCATTAGCGACTATGTGGATACAGCAAAGTTGTGTGGGCTATACGAGCAATGCTGCAACGGCTGTAACAGTGGTGAGCTTGTACTCTTTAAAGCAGCACTGCTACGGTGCTGGCTCGCTCGTGCGTCAGATGCGCGTACAAGAAAAGCAAGATATATAATCGACTAGGGCATCATGATGCTGACGTTCCTTACTATGCCAAAGCTTGTGTAGCCTGTCGTGGGGCGTGTAGCAATGAAGTCGAGCAAAAAAACGTATCAAACGCCTTCGCTTACGGTCATTGGTTCCACTGCTGAGATAACGCGATCTTTGGGACCTGCTGGGGATGACGTCCAGGGCGGATCAATTTATCATTTTAGCTGAGCGACCTCGTACAACCAGCGCGAACGGATCTCTCGCATTGGAATCGGCACGTTTTGAGATCGTTCATCAGCTACGAATTTGCTAAGGTTTAGACTGCCAAGCTTCGACGACGAAGCGCTGCAACGTTAGAACGCGCTATCGTCTGCGTGTTGTTCACTGCATCAGGCTGTGACGGTTGACACCGCGAGTACTCAGCCGGATAGCTTATTGAGCTTATTGTGTAGCCTCATTCGAAAATAAATGGAGACTCAGAAGGAGCTATAGTGCCTCGAGAGGGGGTCGGCGTGGCTTTTACCGTTATCTGTGGGGTCGGCGTGGCTTTTACCGTTGTCTGTGTTGTTACAGCGGTCGAATGGGCAGTTGCCACAGCGCTTTGTGTTGCTGCCTTCGTCGCATTCGCAGTGACTGAGTGATTAGTGAGCGCCGCCGTGGTAGCGCTCTGATTTGAATTTTGGCTGGAAGTATTTGACGTGCATCCAGCTATGAGGACCGTACCAACCAACAAAGCAACGGTGATAATACTTGCGCCCACTTTTAGCTGTTGCATAGATGGAGAAAGTATGCTTCAGCATATAAATACTGCCTATTTTTCGCACAAAACGGCCGTGACCCGTTCACGACGCGCCGCTCTTTAAAGCTGGTTCAAATTGCGCCACGCATCAGAAGATACCTTACCTTGTTTGGTACAATAAAATGTGTAGGATAGCACGCCACGCCACATAAGAAGGTAAACTGGTGGAAGCACAAGGGCGGGATATAGCTTGGCCTCGTTGCGATCCCTGGCACAACATCTACACGGACAAGGCCGTTGGCGTGGTCGAGTTGTCCCAGAAGCCCGGCGTGCTGACATACGAGAAAGACTTATACGAAGGGGCGGAATGAACTATACGGACGTAAGTGTTTTAAAAGTGTCCTCAGCGTACACGGATAAGATGCACTATGGTTACCAACACTAAAATTACACTTGATAATACCGTCGTTGTGTCAAAGGAACAAGCCTCCGCCGATCTCGGGGATGAAGCGGCAATCCTTAACCTCAAAGATGGCGTCTACTATGGGTTAGACCCCGTCGGCGCACGAATCTGGAAGCTCATAGAAACGCCGCGGACGGTGCGAGAGGTCCGCGACACCCTCCTTGAGGAGTACGACGTGGAAGTCGACCGCTGCGAAAAGGATCTCATCGCCCTCCTCCAGCAGCTCGCCAAAAACGACCTCATCGACATCGTTGATAATGAGTAACTTTCGTCGTTTCATTTCTTTGACGTCAGCTGAGCAACGACGATTCCTTCGCGCTTTTTGTATCGTTGCGGGAGTAAGAATCGGACTCTCGGTAATTCGATTCCCGCGTTTTCAGGCACTGCTTTCGCGGATTACTGCATCGCCACGTGACAAACGTACTGTTGCGCCTACTACAGCGCAGCTTGCCCGTGAGGTGCGCATCGCCAGCTGCTACGTTCCCCGCGCGACGTGTTTAACCCAAGCGCTCGCTGGACAGGTCTTCCTCGCGCATTACGGGTATCCTACTATCGTCCACGTAGGGGTGACCAAGCCTGAGGGGGAGGTAAAGGGGTTCGAAGCACATGCGTGGCTGGAAAGTGACGGGAAAGTAGTTATTGGAGAATCAGAGCAGCCCTATGTTCCGCTTGCAACATTGGGCGAAACAGCGGGAACGTGAGGTTTGACCGACGATATCTAAACGCCCAATTAATCAGGTGTGCTGAAAAAGCCGTGCGCTCCCCCGAAGAAGGGCGATGTGCCATCTATGACGCTTGCGCTCACAAAAACTGACGCGCGCGCCAAATAACACGCGAGCGCCGATCAGTTTGAATCTGCGCCGCCGTGCTGCTTTTCGACCTCGTTGTACTCCTCCAATAGGAACAACGGCGTACGCCGCTTGGGCTTAGGATCATAAACGCTGCTGGGGAAGTCGTACATGTCTCTGTGGAGTATTGCTTGTTCAATCTGTTCCTCGCTTAGGATAGAGACCGTAGAAGGCTCTTTTCTCAACTCGTTGACCAGCTTAAGCTCTAACTCAAATAGCTTTGCCGTCGGGACTTTAGACAGGTCGCGCTGTTCGAGCTCCTCCTCAACGCGCCGAAGTGACTCGCCGATGAGCTTGATGCGCCCTTGCATTTTCATCCAGTACGCTTCCGCGAGGGCATCGAGCTCCATCGCCCGTAGGTTCTGGACCTCCTCTTCGTGCTCTCGTTCCCAGTTAGCAAGCGTTTGTCGCGACACCCCGACCTCTTTTGCAATCGAGCTGAGTGACCTTCCCTTTGCGCGCTCGTTAAGAAATGTAAATAGCACATCGGGGTCTTTCATGTCGCACCCCTTTCGCTACACGAGCGTTTAACGTACAGCAGCTGTGTGGCGCTCGCCGTGGAGCACATACCACACGAAGCGCCGCCCACCGCATGCAACGTCGCACGCATGGGCATCGCTTCTTTATTTTCGTCAATCAATTCGTCTTTTCTATTGTTCAACATCTTCTTTTTCATCAAGTATCAACTCCATACCTGTTCGTGTGCCAGCCTTCTGCGTGATCCGAAACCCGTCCGCGTCGGCCTCTGCAAGCGTTATGCCCTCAAACCGCATCGCTCGCGTCCCGTCAGGCGCAACCTCCCGCGTCCAGACCATCGTGACGCGGGCCGGCTTCACGATGGGCCAGTAATGGCGCACCTTCTCCACGGTGATAACCCAGAGCAGGAGGTGCGGATGGAGGGCCGGAGAGCCAAGGTAGATGCCCCGCTTCCCATCAGGCGCGACCGCCCAGGTGCGCAGCTCCCACGGAGCGTCGTACACCAAAGAAACGAGCCGCTTGACCTGCACGATGACGTCAACCGTCGGTGCGGCGACCTTAGTGTTCAGATGGCGCAGCGCCCACACCGCGGCCGCCTCTTCCACGGTGGCGTCGGGCCAATCGCTCAGCCGCCCGCGCCCGGCCGGGTTTTGCACGCGTTGGGGGGCAGGAAGAAGCCCTTCTGCTGACCACCGGCGGATCGTCCCAGCGGGGATCGTCACGCCGAGCGTGCGGAGTTTATCGGTGACATCTACTATGTTCATTCAAATCACTTTCATAAAATTCATGTTGAGCATATATAAGGTTTTTCCATCGATATACCCAGAATGCGCTTGTTTTAACTGATGCGTAACTGGCGACCTCACGCGCTCATCTGCTCGACAAATGTGTGCGTCACCGCGCGGTGTAGCGTGACATACAGTCTCTTTCTGAGGTGGCCTCGTTAACCTACTGATGTGCAGACAAAATAAAATCTGATTAAAATTATAAATATAACTTTATAATAATAAGTCATCTAATGCTTCGATCGTTGTCGGCAGGACACGCCGGGGGTGCCTGCTGCGCGTAACGATATACTATCGGTGACGTGGAGATGGTTAAGTTTTGGTTAACTTTTGGTTAACCTTTGGTTAAGTTTTTGTTAAGTTTTGTTACGGTTAGAGCGCGGTCATGCGAAAGCGTAACACATCGGTTAGGTACGCACACGACCTAAGCGTCTCCGGTCAGCTCATCCGTTACCGGCTGCTCGGCGCGGTTCTTGACCTTCAACGCAAGCCACACGAGAGCGGCAGCGGCGACCAGAATCGTCGTCCCAAGCCAGTTGTCAGGCCGTACGAGATCAAGCTGCCACGTCTCCCAGCTTAGCGGAAACGCTAAAAAGAGCCCCCCTGTCACACTGATTAACAGTGCGTCGAGTGCGTAATGCGTGACCATCCCGAAGGCGAGCAACAGGAACACGCGGATACGCGTTCCCTCTTCGAACAGGAGGGCACCGAACCCGCATACGAGGAGGGTGCCGACCGGGATATGGAAGAGCATTAGTACATCTCCAGCGTGAACCCCGAAGAGCTGCAACGGTAGATATAGCTTGAAGATGTCCGGCAGCAGGGCACCGATCATAACGAGCACCGTGTTGCGTCCGCCGAACACGGGCCACTTGAGCGCGAGAAGCGAACAGAGAATAAAGATAAACGCAACGTGTGCCATCCAGTCCATGCTACGCACCACCCTGCTTTTGTGTGACCGGCTTCCGCGGTCGTATCACCCACCCTCGCCGGTCAAATCGCCAGCTTACTAAAAAGAGCACGGTCACGAAGATCAGCGCAACAAACGACCGGACGTAGACGAGGGTTTGGAGGATCCATGGTGATCTGTAAACAGACGCCGGGTGTAGCTGGCGTCCAGACTCGAGCGTGCCGATGACGACAACGGAGTCTCCCGGCTGCACTACCTTCGGTGAGAAGATCGTGTATGTGTTCTGATCCGATGCAAGCTCAAACGACTGAGCGCTCGTTGAGACGACTCTGCCCGATATCGTGACCATGCGTCCGACGTACGCTTCGTAGTTAGGGTTCACCTCGTTCTCACGCGGGTAATTAAGGTGGTATGTGACATTTACGTCGTAATACGCTGCTAAGACGATGAACGCACAAATGAACACCGCTGCAAGAAGCCTACGCCGCATACTAGCGAGGTGTCTGACCTTGTGATATATACTTTCCGCCACCTAAC
>CAYHCZ010000004.1:0-44221 GCA_964355295.1 uncultured Methanomicrobia archaeon | reverse complement strand
TGTAAGTAAACCGCCTGGTCCCAACACCCTCTTCCATCGCAGCTCGGTCAATTTCGCCCAATTCACTCTTGGAAGGGCGTAAGTAGCGATAAAATTCATATGACGCATCTTTCGTGTCTCTCAATTCAGTCGGACTACTGCAAAATAGCTTTGACGTGGTGTTTAGCTGTTGATGGATCTCCAAACCAGCTTTCAGGCCAACTTTAAGATAGTCATGATCTTTCACGGTAGCTCCTCAAATGCACGCCATGTCCTGCTCTCATCAACGGTTATTTCACCGGCAATATTTGTTTTGATCAGCTTTCGAATCTCTTCCCGATCCGACGTCTGGCCAAGTACCCACATCAGTTTAACCAGAGCCGTCTCACTAAGCATATCGTCCCCTTCAATAATCCCGGCTTTCAAGAGGTCACGACCAGTGTCGTAGACCCTATCGCATACAGTGCCGTAGACACACTGAGAGGTCATTACAACTGGCATAGCCTCCGCTATTTCTTTTATATAGGGGATCCACTCGCTTGTAACGTGGCCCAGGCCCGTTCCTTCAATAACCAAGCCCTTAAACCCTTGCTTCAAATAATAGTTCAGAATACTGGGGTCCGCTCCCGGGAAGAATTTTACGAGAGCGCATTTTGGCTCGATTTTCGGACGAACGGAAAGCTCACAGCCACCTCGAACAATCCGATAAGTTAAGAATTGTAGCGATCTTTCCTGATATGTAACGCGTGCGACCGGTTCCGCATTGACTGATTGAAACGCGTCGCGTCGTGACGTGTGCATCTTCTTTGTACGAGTTCCTACGTGAACAAGACATGTATCATCGGACGCATCTTCATGCATCACTGTAAAAACCCCTGCAAGGTCACTTGTAGCTGCTATAGCTGCACAAGTCGCATTCACGACGTTGTCACTGCTAGGGCGATCAGCTGATCTCTGCGAGCCGACAAGCATAACTGGCACAGGCACCTGCAGCATAAATGATAAAGCTGCAGCGCTGTATCCCAAGGTATCTGTACCATGCGTCACAAGTACTCCGTCAGCCCCGCTACGGACTTTATCGTACACGCATAAGGCCAGTTCTGACCACAACTCTGGCTGCATGTTTTCGCTAAGTATGTTGTAGAGCATCACGCCTTCTATGTTAGCGATTTCAGCTAAGTCGGGAATTGCATCGATAATGTCTTCAGCGTCGAACTGACTCGTTACTGCTCCTGTTCTGTAGTCAATTTTACTGGCTATGGTGCCTCCAGTCGAGACAATGCTCAAACGCGGTAAATCAGGACGTATGGATCTTGACAGTCTTTTAACCGTTACAGGCGCTCTCTTTTCAATGAGCGAAATCTTGAGGCCCTCTGGCGCAAAGCCCACGTTATAACCGCTATCTAGCTTAATTACAACATAAGTTGTGGCACTCGGCATAAGCACGCCAAAAAACTCTTTCCCGTCCTTGACCACTTTTACGTGATCACCATGCAGTACGTCGTCCATCTTAGACATCAGAATAGTGCAACAGGTCCTTCTCCACCGTTTTTAAGGCGTTCTGTTGGAGCGAAAGGTGTCGCCGTTGAGATTGCAGATGCTTGCGTCGCGCCGTTATCATACGCGCTACCTCACTTTCTGCAGGCCCCCCTTTCACGTCCCTTTTTGCAATGTTAGAGCTAACGTCGAGCGCCTCTTTGATATCACTAGCTGTCAAACCAAGTAGTGACAGAGGCTTTCCAACGTGTTTTTTGCCCATTTGATCGATAGTATCAAGATCGCACGTGCCGATTCGTACGACTTCGCCGACAATGGTGTGTGCAGTTCGAAAAGGAACACTCGTCGTACGAGCAATAGTGTCGGCTAGCTCAGTTGCCGTCGTGAAACCTATAGAACTCATTTCAGCTAACCTTTCTCTGTTAATGACAAGCGTCTGTAGCACCACTTGAACAATCTGGGCGCAGTCGATTGTGGTACTCATCGCTTGGTGTAAATGCAGCGTAACCTCCTGTAAGTCGAGATTATAGCTATAAGGTAGCGCTTTACAGATAATCAAGCTAGCCGTGAGCGCTCCAATAACCGTTCCCGTTTTTGCCCGCGTTAATTCAAGTGGGTCTGGATTCTTTTTCTGTGGCATAATAGAGCTTGTCGACGCAAATTTGTCATCAAGTTCCACGTAACCAAACTCGGATGTGCTCCAGAGTATGAGCTCTTCGGAAAGGCGGCTGAGTGTGATCATGAAATTTGAGGCAGTGGCTAGCACCTCTATGACAAAGTCGCGGGTGCTCACTGCGTCCATCGAGTTCTCAATAATCCCGTCGAAACCGAGAGCTGATGCAGTCGAATCACGATCGATCGGCCAGCCAGTAGAGGCAAAAGCTGCTGCCCCTAATGGCGATTTGTTTGTTCGATCATAGCAGTCCCCCGAGCGTGCAAAGTCTCGCTCTAAGGCATCATAATGTGCGAGCAGATGGTGCCCTAGCGTTGTAGGCTGAGCGTGTTGCAAATGTGTAAAGCCAGGCATTATGGTGGACAGGTTTTCAGCTGACCGTTCCAATAGGGTGCTTTGCAGGGCAAGAATGGCATCCTTGAGTGAAAGCAACTTATCACGCACGGCCATGCGAATGCACGCTGCAACCTCATCATTCCTCGACCGACCTAGGTGCAGCCAACCAGCTTGCGCAGGCCCCACCTCATCTGTTAGCGCTGTCTCAATCGCAACATGGACATCGTCAACGTCTTTTTGTAAAAAAGCGTAACCGCGTTCATTTATTTTAAGCAATGATTGTTTAAGCGCGTTATAGGTCGTTTGTGAGATTATCGCCTGTTTATTGAGCATTCTCACGTGCGCGAGATCGACGAGAATGTCATAACGAAAAAGCCACGCGTCTGCAGCGATGGAGGTGGTAAACTGCGATGCGCGCTTATTGGACTCCATTAGACGGCCCTTCCGAATAATGTTCTGCGTCATTACATTCTCAGACGAACGGACGGGTATTATGTATTTCGCTTGATAGCTTTCAGACGTGACTTTCTATTTTAATTACAATGAGCGCGGTTCCATAGCGTTTGATCTTATGAATATTCGACTTATGTAACGAGCTACGTTTTCATTTCGTTCGATGCAAAAGTTAATCAGTGAACTACACAAATCTAGCTGCGAGCATTAACACTTTCATATATATGAATAGCTTGGAAAGCAAAACCATCGTCGTCGGTGTCACAGGCAGTATCGCCGCAGTAGAGACTGTAAAGCTAATCCGTCAGCTTAAGCGTCGAGGCGCAACGGTGCATGTTGTCACAACACCAGCGGCGCGGCAGATAATCCATTCAAACGCGTTGGAATACGCTTCACAGAACCCTGTAATCAATGAGCTTACGGGTAAGGTAGAGCATGTCGCTTTTCTGGGGAAAGACGGTTCGGCAGACATGCTTTTAATTGCGCCTTGCACAGCGAATACGATCGGCAAGATAGCACATGGCATTGACGATACCCCAGTAACGACATGTGCGGTCACGGCCTTAGGATCGGGCAAACCTATTGTGATCGTTCCTGCGATGCACTTGTCTATGTATTCCCAGCCACTTGTTAAAGAGAACGTTCATAGCTTAGGAGAGCTAGTTCATTTCGTTTGGCCACGTATCAAAGAAGACAAGGCAAAATTCGCTGACACACGCGAAATCTTGCTCATAGTCGAGCGGCTCCTATCCCGACGGGATTTAACAAAAAAGAAAATGTTGATAACAAGCGGTGCGACGATAGAGGCCGTAGACCCGATTCGCATTCTCACCACAAAAAGCTCAGGGCGAACTGGCAGGGAAATTGCTTATGAAGCTTTTAGAAGGGGTGCTGATGTTACCATCGTGCACAACAGCACTGCACAACTCGTAAATCAGATACGTATAGAAAGTGCAGCAGAGATGATCGATGCCGTGCTTATGGAACTAGATAAAGGGTATGACGTATTTATCAACGCGGCAGCGATCTCAGATTTCACGGTCGATAAGCACGATGGAAAGATTCGATCTGGCCAAGCTCTGCATCTCGAGCTAAAAAACGTACCAAAGCTTACTGACATTGTTCGAGCGAAGTACCCGCGCCTTTTTATCGTCTGTTTTAAAGCAGAAACTAATACTACCCCGGATGAACTGATTGAATGTGCCCGCTCGATTCCGGTAGATTTAGTGGTAGCAAACGACGTGACTGTGCGTGGTATGGGTACTAAAGACAACGAAATTTACATCGTCGATTCGCACGTCGAACGGTATCAAGGCGATAAAGCATATCTCGCTGGAAAGATTATCGACGCTGTTGTTCAGAGAATGAACCTCAGATGAAAGCTTTTTGCCCCTTTCACATTACGGGGTTTTTCGCATTGAGATCTGACCAAGAAAGGATCTCCTCTATTGGGTGCGGAATCGTTATTGCCGACGGCGCCGTGACTGAAGCCTCTGTAGGGCACGGCAGCATTTATATTAACCGACAACTGGATTCAGCACCCACCACAAAAACGGTTGCCTCCTTGCTGTCCGACAAGATCGCTGATATAAGGACCGAGCTAGCGGGACCGATGAGCTGCGGCCTTGGAACTAGCGGCGCCGGCGCTTTAAGCACTGCCCTTGCCTTAAACGAATTTTGGGGGCTTAAACACAGCTTCAATTCTCTCTGTGCTATTGCGCAGCAGGCTGAAATTACCAACAAAACCGGAGTTGGTGACGTTGTCGCCCAAGCAGTAGGGGGTGTCGTCGTTCGTCAGCAAAACGCGGTTTATCGAATTCCTACAGCTCCTCTCGAGGTTTCTTATATCGTCTTTGGGCCCCTCTCAACGTCGGAAATATTGACAGACCGAGAAAAAATGCCCCTCATAAACAAGTTTGGATCGGACGCGTTACAAAGACTTTTGAAGAGGCCTACTTTTGATGAGTTTATGTGCTTGTCGAGACAATTTGCTTACGATACCGAGCTTGTAAGTCAAAAAGCTCAAGATACAATCGAAGCAGTTGAAGCGAGCGGTGGACTTGCATCCATGGCGATGCTCGGAGATGCCGTTTATGCTATAGATCCTGCTAACGCGCTCAACGCCTTTGGAACCGTTCGAAAAACAATGGTATACAATCGTGGCGCCCACCTTGTCTTCTAAACGCATTAAAAATAAACGTAACTTAGAAAAAATACTGAAGAAATACACGTCAACACGGTGATGCGAAAACCAATCAAAAAGGTAGATGGAAGAACAACATATTAGTCAAGGCGCGCAGCGCAAACTTCTAACAACAATGTAGTTAATCCATCAATCAGTCCATTCTAATTCAACAAGTTAGGTTACTCTTCGACTACTTCAGCAAAAGCGAAGTTGCGCTTTACAGCCTTGATTTCAATCTTAACTTCGTCACCGATCTTGGTGTGTGGAACGAAAATCACGAAACCACTAATTCGAGCTATGCCGTCGCCCTGTTTAGCAATATCTTCGATTTTAACATCATATTGCTTTCCGACATCTACAGGCGCGCTCTTTGGTTTGCTGTCATAGCTCTTGTAGCCGCCGCCGAAATTGTTTCTTGTGTTTGCTCTGTACATAACGTCACCTCCTTTTTTTTAGATATTTACCTGTATGCAGATATCATATATAGTTTCGCGCAGGATGAGCATTTTTTTCGCGAGACAGATTATATGCGGATCTTAAGACAGGTGGTCGAACTGTGAGAAGCTTACTTAGATGGTTGTTTTGCTAAAGCTCCTCTAGGCAGTAGTGGCTATTAGTTGCAGTAGAACTATTGCCATTATTCCAACAAGTTAAAATAGTACTTCGTTCGTGGGAAAAACAGTTGGGAAAAGGCATCCAAAGCCGTGTGTCTCGCACAGAGCGTGACTGCCTCATTTTTAGAGACACGCGGCGCCGCCCCCCAACAGTATGCTAGACGAACAAGTAAGACGGCAATTCAGTTAAGGTTGCTATTAAATTATATATTGTTCATCCTATTTAGAGAGACCCGTCTGAGTCGCTGACTAACAACCGTTTGTGGTCTTGCTTATTAAACGGATTTTAAGAAGATCAAAAAGGAGTGCAAACGAGAGATGGATGCTTGAGATAGTATTACCACAAACGAGGGGGGGCACGTGAGCAACACACTAATCGTACTTGCGGGACGATGAAATGTGAGTCATAAACACTAGGCCTTTTAAACTCAGTCCCTCACTACACTACAGATGAGATGTAACGTAGGCGATCTACACTTCCAATACGAAATACGTGGCGAAGGAATGCCAATACTGATGATCCACGGTTTTGGCATTGACCGTCATGTTATGATCGGCTGTATGGAACCTGTCTTTGAAAGCCGCTCAGGATGGAAACGGATCTACTTCGACTTACCAGGAATGGGTCGCACACCGGCGCCTCATTGGTTGAGCAATGCAGATCAAATGCTTGAAGCGGTCATAGCGTTTGTTAATATAGTCTTAGGTTATGACTCGTTCTTGGTTGCTGGTGAATCCTATGGAGCGTATCTGGCTAGAGCAATCATCAAATTAATACCTGAACGTCTCAAAGGTGCCCTGCTCATCTGCCCCGTCATTGTAGCTGATCGAAAGCGACGCGAACTGCCAAAGCGACAAATATTCGTGAGGGATGAGACGTTCTTGGCAGGTATCGAACAATCAGAGGACAAAAACTTATTTGAACGCGTGCTCGTGGTTCAGGATCAAAAGCGCTGGAATCGGTTTATACAGGACATCATCCCAGGAATGCACATAAAAGATCGAGCGTTTCTAGAACCGTTTCAAAAGGGTGGGTATAACCTTTCCTTTGATGTAGACCAGCTTGAGCACCCCTTTAACAGACCGTCACTCATATTCTCTGGACGCCAAGATACCTCAGTTGGGTATCGTGACTCTCTCAAGCTTGTCGAGAACTTCTCCCGCGGAACGTTTGCGATATTAGATAGAGCCGGACACGGGCTCGAAGTCGAGCAGGAGGCTGTTTTCAACTGCCTAGTCGACGAATGGCTCAATCGTGTAGAAGAGTGCGATCGGCGTTTGTCTGACTCAATGTGATCTATCGTTGCTGTTCTTAGCTCCTGGCGTAACGGTCTACTACTTCGATCCCTTATGTAGCTGATTTAAGTAAGTGAAATATTGCGCGAAAAAAAAAATAGTTATTTTGATATTTTATTTCCGGTTAATGAAATTTATTTAGCATAACAGACCCGAATACACAACTTCCCTCGAGTGGAACAACTGTAAAAGAGCCGGAGTCGCACAAAAGAAGAGCGCAAAGCGTTTTTAAGAGGATTAACAACAACTCTAAAATCGTCAAGCTAAGCAAAGCAACTTTGTGTTATTTCCTACCGGAAAAAGAACTAGGCATTTAGTAGTCACTACAGAGCGTAAGCCCGCCATAACACATATGTTCGAGGTAGCCCACTGGGCGGGCTCTCGCTCTCCAGCATCGACAGATTCAAATACGGACAGCTTTATTTAATCCTCCTCTGCGCGGTATAAAAGTGTTTTTGCACGCGGATTAGACACAATCGTTCTCCTTATTAAATGTTCATAGTAGGATGAGTGGGATCCTCTACTCAGGTAATTGTGCCAAAGGGTCTTGTTGCATGATCCCGAAAAGGTTTCCTTCTGTGTCGACACAGTAAGCGTGGTATCCAACCCCTGGGACAACCGATTTAGCTACAACAATACGCCCTCCAGCACTGACCACTCTCTGCGTGAACTCATCAATAGAAGGAACGTCGACGGTATTTACTGTCGTCTCGTCGCTCATCCGTTGTCGTATCGCCCCGTTAATGCTTGTTTGGTCGCCCTCATTGGTACTTATAAGCCAGTAATCGACAGACCCCCCCCATTTTTCGATGCGCCAGCTGAATATACGCTCGTAAAATGCTGATGCGCGTGCTGGGTCATCTGCAGAGATTTCGAAATGGATAATTTTAGGCATTGTTTCTCAATTAAAGCTATGGTATATGGTCATAAATGTTTAGGTCTAACCAAACTAATCCCGCGCTTTACTTGCACTCTAAATTTCAACAATTCTCTTTAAGCCTTAGCACCTAGTATAGTCAAAGTCTCTAGAATGGCTTGATGCTTTTAAGTCTCACAAAGGAAAGTGCATGTGAGCGTCTGATTTAAATTACCCCTAAGAGAGCAAACAAGTTTAGCACGCTATGAAACGGAGCGCTACAAAGGAACAGCCTACTCAGTAAATGAGGCAGCATAATTGATCTGCCATTTTCCAGAACTAACTTGAAGCGGCGGTATGCATCTATGCGAACAGGTCTAATCATTGCCCTCGTCTGTGCGTTAATAATTTCCATGCTCATAGGATGGATAACCTTGAGCGCGCATGTGGATAATGATTCGGATGCGTCTACATCCCCAGAGACTATCGTCATTGATGTCACAAAGCTCCCGCAGCCACTGCTAAAAGGAAAAATTTCGTTAGAAGAGACTCTGCAACAGCGACGGTCAATTCGCGAATACAGCAACGAGAGCGTTTCACTTGGTGAACTCTCCCAACTGCTTTGGGCCGCTCAAGGAATCACGAGCTCGCAAGGATTCAGAACTACTCCATCTGCTGGAGCGCTATATCCCCTTGAAGTATATGCAATCAACGCAACCGGTATCTATCATTATAACCCACCCAATCATAGCCTAGAGAAAATTTCTTCAGAAAACGTGCAGGATGATCTAACAAAAGCCGCCTTGAATCAAAACGCTGTTAGACAAGCGCCGCTGAAGTTAGTAATTACTGGGGTTTTTGAACGAACTACAGTGAAGTACGGTGACCGAGCAGAGCGCTACATCCTCCTAGAAGCAGGTCACGCGGCGCAAAATGTATTGCTTGAGTGCACATCGTTAGGTTTAGGAGCGGTGCCTATTGGCGCTTTTGATGATGTGATGGTCCGCGAAGTAATCCAAGCTCCTGCAAACCACCAGCCACTTTATATAATCCCAATTGGACATGTATCCTGATTCGCTTTTGTTTTTAGCTTAACCCTAAAAAAAACGATATGGCCAGTATTATCATCATAGGATAGATAATATAGATGAACTGATGCTTGGTTTCGTTGATGAGTCTGTTATTGCTTTTTGCCTCGGCGTTATCCTTAAAAGATTGTACAAAATAGGGAACGAAAAAAGGGAGATCCTAACTCAAAAATGAAAGCAAACGAGCGATGGATAATCGTAGTTGCGCTATTTATAATGGTCTTCGCTCTAATAGGTGGAGCCAAAGCGTTAGGATTTTTTTAGTTCGTTGGAATCATACGATCTAATCTTGGTCTCTTAATTACCGTTAAATTCGAGAAACGAACTAGAAGGAAGCCTTAATTCAATAACAGAACTATTTCTACTTTGATTTGGTTTTAATGTGGTTATTTCATCTCAGTTACGAAAACTACTTACTGTAGAGCAACACCCTATAAGCGCTTCTTTCATCTAAGACAAGAAAAGGCAGATTCGTGACCGTGGACAATCTTCCACGTGCGCCCTCTCTTGCGCAGTACAAGAGTCACACGTTTGCAGCCAGGTATATCTGCATAGGCGTCCCACAACCGTGCGACACGAACTTCATAAAAAGCATAAACGAGATTGCTATCTTCTTCACTATGCTCGACCAACGCATACGTCATGTAGTCATAGTTGGACATTGCATATTTAAGGGCGTCTTCGATCTCGTGATAGCCTTTGCGGACGGAACCGTGATCTGTTGAGACATATGTGAGATCAGGGCTCGATTCGTCCCACATTGATATTGCCGCATCAGCATCTCCAGCAATAAGCGCTTTACCGTACAATTGAAGGATTGCTTCGACGCTTTCACACTCATCGGCTGAAGGGTGCAAGTTTGATCCCTCTCCCTCTGTAATGACGTCCGCAACATCGCTCAACGCGGGTCTTTTGCGCGAATTTTCCATTTCGATGAGCTCAAGCACAGTGGCCTTCATATCTAGCAATTCTTTGTTACCAGGATCAATTTTGAGCGCTTTCTCAACGGCGTCCCGTGCCGCCCTGTAGTCGTTGTTTTGAGTTGCTCGTTGAAATTCTTCGACGTATTTGTAAATACGTTGCGAAATGGAATCTTTTTTGAAGAGCTTCATGGCCGCAGAGAGTGTCATGCCGATCATCCGTAGTTATACTTTAGCATTGCCGCAAACTTAAGCCGTTTCTTGCCTGCATTGAGTAGTTGTGAGTGCTTGAGCTAAGACAGAAAAAAATCAAACTACACCAAAACTCTCCAAAATTACACCATTTTGCAGCATGATACTCTATTGCACGTCATAATCAACTCGTCGATCTTACGATTGTATTTTCTTTTGCTAGAGGGTTTAAGGATAAAAGTAGAATACTGCACTTATAGATGGTACTCGACATATCTTTAAGAGCAGGAGCGACGCTAAATGAAGACGCTTGTAATCTACGATTCAATGTTTGCCAACACCGAGAAAGTGGCGAGAGCGCTCGCATCAGGAATGCGCGAGCAAGGGGTCGAAGTCGATTGCGTTCGAGCGTATACGGTTGACGTTGGGACTCTGGGAGCTTACGATATGCTCGTCATTGGCGGGCCCACACACCTTTTGGGCTCTCAGAAACAATGAAAACGTTTACGAAGCAAACTAAAGAAGCAGATGTCAAAAACAAGCAGATTTTTGCCTTCGATACTAAATATAAGTCTCGATTAGCTGGTAGCGCCGGAAAAAAAATCGAACAACGAATGAAACAGTACGGCACGAAGGTCGTTAAGCCACATGTTTCTGCGATAGTTCTTGGCAAAGAAGGACCATTGAAAGAGGGCACAGAAGAACAGTTCAAGCAGATTGGGACAGAGTTAGCTCGAATCGCGCTTACATCGTAACTCCATGTATATAGGGGATTGTGCTGGGCAACCACTGTGTTACACAAGTCTACAACTGCCGTACTTGTAATGTTCCTCCGTTGTCAACATCCAGTTAACTCACAGTCGGATACGTCACTCCTGACAATTCGCTTGTCTCGCGCGTGAGAGCGATTAGGTCGTGCGTGTCTAATTCGTGCACATCTTCTTTGCCTAACGCTCGCGAAATATCGGCTAGTTCTGACGTTGAAATTCGAATAAAATTGGCGAGCTTTTGAGCCCCTTTTTCAACGTTAAACCGTTTTATAAGCTCGGGATCGTGAGTCGTTGTTCCAGTCGGACATTGGTTGGTCTCACAAATACGATAGTACTCGCATGACATCGCCCAAAGTGCAGACGTGGCGATATACACAGCGTCGGCTCCGAGCGCTAAACTTTTAGCGAAATCTCCTGATGTGCGTAATCCTCCCGCCGCGATGAGGTCGACATGCTCGCGATAACCAATCTCGTTTAGATACTGGTGCGCTCGAGGGAGGAAGTTGATGATGGGAAGCCCGAAGTTGTCCCTAATGTGGCTTGGAGGGGCTCCGCTACCCCCTCCAAACCCATCAACGACGACGTAGTCAGGTTCGGCGTAGACAATTATGTCGAGGTCCTTCTCGACGTGTCCTGCGGCAAACTTGATGCCAATGGGCCGGCCTCCTGTAATATCTCGTAACGTTTCGAGCTTGTGTTTAAGATCTTCAGCATTATGAATGTCAGGATGCCGAGCAGGGCTTCGAGCGTCGCTGTTAACAGGAATACCGCGCGTCTTGGCAATGAGCTCATTAACTTTTTTTCCAGGAACTAAACTACCAGTGCCAGGGTATGCTGATTGACTTATACGAAACTCGATCATGTCGGCTTCTTTTAGTCGCTCATTCCACACGCCGAAGTGTCCGGTCGAATACTGCAGCGTGATATACTTTGCAAACTCACGTTCTTCATCGAGCATCCCGCCTTCTCCAGTGTTCGTTGCTGTTCCTGCGAGAGTTGATGCTTTTGCAAGCGCTATTTTTTGTTCTTTATTCAAGGCGCCAAAACTCATGCCAGAGATCATGATAGGTGTCTCGAGGTGGATCGGCCTTTTCGAGCTTTTCCCCACAGTAGTTCTTGTTTTGACTGACTCTTCAGCGTTTAAAGGTAAGTTATAGAGTTGTGCTGGAAGAAAATTGAGCATGTCCAAGCTTGCAGGAACACGCTTAAGTGACCCCATACCTTCCCTAAGTGACTTGTTGAGTGTCGCTGTCTTCTTTATGTCAAGAATTCTTTTGTAGTCAAACGGACGTTCGTAATATTCAATCTCTCGCATAAAAACCCCCAGTTTAAACGCTTTATCACTGAAGCTACGCAATATTTATTCATTTCTAAACTCTATAAACACTAAAACTGCAAGGGGATCGTGAAACGAGGTCATAGGGAATTAAGACACGCATAATTGACAAGCTCGATCTAGGCATGGTAACAAGCAGCACGAGACAAAAACGGCTCGCTGAGAGCAGACATCAGCTCACCAAGCTTCTGGTGGTAGCAGCTCTGATAGAGTGCGGACTTCGAATCGATGACATTGATGTTGGTGAAGTCAAGAAAGTCGAAATCGATGAAGCTGCGGATCTCGCACGACATGGATCGCTGCACGTGCCAAAAATCCTTGTAAATGTCAAACAATTAGATAGCTTTGAACACTATGTACCGGCTTGGACACGTCTATCAATTGAAACGCGCGTCTTAGATGTTATTGTTGAACTTGAAAGCGGCGAGATCTTAGTTGGCTTGCCACAGGGCGCATCGAAACGATGTATCGTTTTTCCGAGCGCGATCGCACAGGAGTTTCAAGAACTACGACGATTCCATCTCAAGCAGTTGGTGGGTAGCAGTGCCTAGATAGCTTCGATAAAAACCTGAAGACTATCAAGCTCTCAAAATTTTCATAGTTCTTCGTATTACGACCTTGCGTGCGTACATGCCCGGCTTTTGTCACAGAAAGTTTTATCTCAGACGCACTCTTCGTACCGAGCGTGTGGAAGACTACTACGTTGGCGCTCTGCATAGTACTGTGCTGTTGCTTTGTCAGTGGGTGCGTGGATAACACGTCCAGTCAGAATGGAAGCAGCCAAGGATCGAGCAGTTTGAAAGCGTCGGAAATCTCACTGAATTCGGCATCGGCCGCGTTAGGTGAGCCAGTTACGATAAAAGCGGTCTTAAAAGACAGTAGTGGAAGTGCAATAAACGGTAAGGTTGTTGAATGGTTTATCGATACTAACTCGGTAGGAAAAAGTCAAATGAAAAACGGTGCTACAACGCTCAGCTTGACCGGAGAGTACACCGATAACTTGGGACTTAAAACTCACCAGCTACAGGTGAATTTTTACGGCGACGCTACCTATAAGAGCAGCACGACTACCTCTTTTCTAAATATTACGGCGACAGGTACTTTAGGGGCAGTTTACAACGAGTCTGTCGTTAATACTCCTTAGAAATCAAGATACGAGCCAGTTATAAGTAGCAATGACTTCTTGCTTTCATCTGCAAGTCCCCTGCTACAATCAAGGCAACAAATATACTGCTGGCGGCATTTATCAAGCAAATAGCATCGATAACAGTTACTATCGTAATTTACCAAGCGTTAGCACAGATATGATACTATAAAACACTCTGGTAATGTTAAAAAACGGTTTCTACGACGGATCAAAGATAAATTGATGTAATGATGCACTTTTAGTCAATCATTTATTTAAAAAAAGCTGGAGTTTATCTCTCTAGCAAGCTATTTAGGATCACACGGAATGATCTCCGCGCAACGTCGACCTTAATCAATCTTCGTGTCGTTTACGTATCTGGAAAAGTTAGGATTTTTAAGGTCTATAATATCGAGGAAATTTTCAAAATCTTCTTCTTGTTCAAGGCCAAAGAGCTCGGTCTCAAAGGTCGATGCTTGACAATTCATTTCTCGTAATTGCATTGTAGGTCTTATTTAAACCTTGTCTTTTGCTCTGGAGGCGAAAAAAAGGCGCTGTAGTTTCTACATCGACTAAGTTAGCATTGGAGCAAACCGATAGTTCCTGTTACGCTCCAATGGAAACCCTGCGATAGGGAACGGACACTAGCTCATATATAAAAAAGCGAGTCTAACAGGCACGAGCAACAGTTTCAGACCCTTATTAGTGCAGAGAGTTATATACGAGGTGCACAGGTCTTGCTTGATGAACCCTGAGATTGACCTTAATCAACTCGTTGATGAGTTTTTAAGCTTGGAAAAATATGTAGAGGACTCAAGACAGTTTGAAAGCGCGGTTGCAGCGCCTTCGCTCTCAGATGATGAGATGCTTTTAGAGCGAGACTGGCAAAGATTCGTGATCTACAAGTATCATAAAGCAGGGGTTCGGGACGGTTTGTATGATGCGATGCGTGACGGTTACATTTTGCTAATCGAAAGGCTCAAAACTATGGCTCAGCAAGCCGGTGTAGACGTAAGTGGTCTCGATAGCGAATAAGAACGAAAAAGTAACTAAGAGTGAGGATATCGTTAACCGATTTTATGTGTCGCTTTTTGTGAACTTACATAAGTGCAAGCTTGCGATTTCCTTGGTTTTTCTACGTTTAATTACGCTAGAATTGGCTTAGAGCTAAATACGTGACTGTTCTATGAAGTATAACGATTTTAGATCGAGGCACCCGAATGAATTTAAACAGACTTCACTATAGCTACAGAACTATCATTTTGGAAACTAGTCAGGAGTTGAAGAATTACGCGTCGCTCTTTTTTACTGATCGTGGCTATTGTGTCGATGATTTGTCGCTTTTTTTTGATGATAGTGGGCTTATACCCGGAGTTCGTGTTGCGTTGCAGCCAGCCTTGAACTATGATAAGCAAGCGCTAAAAGAGCTTAAAGTGGCCCTCGAAGATGACCTTAACAACATCGTTTTCGACTATGCGTACAACACTCAATACAAAATCTATGCTGATGATTCGAGAATGATCTCTCTGCGGCATATTTGTGAGAGTTTGCCGCAGTTTGTGATAGCAGCTCAAAATTGATAGTCTGCGGGACAAAAACCATAGCTAAGTCTGGCTGATTAGATCCATAAGAGCAAGCAGTGTAAGAGTCTTTAACTAACGCTAATCGAGGTCCAACTCAGAAACGTATAGCACGTTGTTTCCACGGAGTATTAGTTTTCCGAGTAGTACTCGCCTGTGGTTCCTGCATTCCTCAGCTTCAGCAAGCGAAATGTTCCAATGGGGGTCATAACCTAAAAACGTCCCTTGAACCACTTGTGTGCCCTTCAAGCGGACGGAAACGTTCTTCCCTACATTGCGGGACAACACCTCAAAAGGTCTTTTAGCTTGTGTCATACTTCTTCAACAGCTCGTTGTTCTTGGTTACTCTTGCTCGTTAAACTAACTACAACTCGGCGTTCACCTAGATAAAGGATATTACTTATAAGAAATTTCACAATCTTTATCACGTGAAAATTTGAGTAGTACATGTAATGCGCAAGTTCCTGGTCTTCGCTGCTGTACTTTTGATTACATCTGTTACTATAGGATGCTTGGATCAAGCGAACAAGGAGCCCACGGTCTCCCCTGCTGCAACCAGTACGCTCAAGGTGATTGCCCCGACCGTAGTAAACCGCAGTCAGTATGCGACTTTTACATGCGAACTTAACATGACGCGTGGTTCGGGTTTGGATAATAAAGAGATACGCTGGGCGATCGATAACACTTACAAAGAGACGTCTCGAACTGTTTGGGGATATGCAGCGCTCAACTTAACAATGGATCAGACCAACGACCTGACAACTGGAAAGCACGTTGTAACTGCTACGTTTGCTGGCGATTATGATTACGCCGGTTCGACTGCAACGACGACGTTCTCGGTACAAGTCGCGGCTACGCCAACTCCGAGAACAGCGACCCCTCGTCCGGAGGATACAAAGGCGTCAATATCGCTCAGCGTACCCTCTACAGTAAGCCGTGGCAGTGCTTATCTTACCGGGACATACTCAGGGATGGAGCGCAACCAGTATCTCTACATTTTGGTTAAAGATGCTAACACCAACGCGTGGAAGGTGCAGAGTGCCCCTATAACGTATCTTAATGGAACGTACGGCGTCAATGTGAACTTTGAAACCGCGGGCTATTATGATCTGACAGCATTGATAACAAAAAGTACGCTTAATTCGGGTAGCAGCATAAACACCCTCCCAAAGGCGCTTGCAGAAAGTCGCGCATCAACGACAGTCAAATAAGATTACTTGCTCGTTAAAACTCTTAAGTGCGCTTTTTTGACTGCCACTCCGTTCTTCCGGCTCCCACGAGATTAGCTTGCATTGGAAAGTTCCTTTTCTTATCGATTACCATAAACATCACAAAATATAAGTAAAAACAGCGCGAGCATAGGACATCATTAATAGTGATAGTTGTATTGTTAGACCCTGTGAGACTGACTGAAGGGAGTCTTCAACTGAGGTGTATACATTGGCAAACCAAGCGGATTACGGATGGACTGTAAAAACCGTAGGCGAACGAGAGATCATTGAAAAGCACTGGCCAGGCAACATGCCAGACTACGAACAGGCATGTGCTGAATTTCGCTTCGAAGACGTCGAAAAGGAGTTTACGTGGAACGAGACGGGTCGATTAAACGTCGCGCACGAAGCGATCGACCGGCACGCTGAAGGATGGAGAAAGAATAAGGTAGCCCTTTATGCTGACGGCCCTGATGGCGCTCGCAAGTTCACATTTCTAGATTTAAAGCTCCTCTCGAATAAATTCGCAAATGTGTTAAAAAGCCTCGGCATTTCGCGTGGCGATCGCGTCTTTACGTACATGGGGCGATATCCCGAGCTCTACATTGCAGCGATTGGCACGGTCAAGAACGGCTCCGTTTGGGGGCCGCTCTTCGGTGGATTCAGGGCAGAAGCAGTCATGGATCGACTCGAAGACAGCGGCGCAAAGGTCCTGGTTACCACCCCTGACTTGAAGGAATCGAGCGTCGATGAGATCGTCGACAGCCTTCCTGACCTTAAATACGTAGTCGTCGCAAAGTCTGCCGGTGCCGAACTGACCGGCGACCGTACAGTGAGCTTTGAAGAGGAAATGAAGAGTGCATCAAAGAATCATCAAACGGAGTGGATGGACCGCGAAGATCCTGTGATGATGCACTACACGTCAGGAACGACGGGTAAGGCAAAGGGTGTCGTGCACGTCCATAACGCGATGATCGGACACTACATTACGACGCGATATGTTCAGGATGTCACTGAGTCTGATATCTATTGGTGTACGGCAGATCCCGGGTGGGTTACGGGCACCTCGTACGCGTGCTGGGGTCCGTGGTTGAATGGAACGTCGCAACTTTCGTATAGCGGGCGGTTTGATTCCGCTACGTGGTACGGTCTCATTGATCAGTACCAAGTAACGATTTGGTATACCGCACCTACGGCGCTCAGACTTCTCATGAAGGACGGCCTAGACGTCGCTAACAAGTTCGAATTCGACAGTTTGCGATATATTACTAGTGTCGGTGAGCCGCTCAATCCTGAAGTCATACGCTGGGGATTAAAGGCATTTAACATGCCCATCCACGACAACTGGTGGATGACTGAGACCGGTCAGATACTCATAGCTAACTATCCCTGTATGTCGATCCGCGAGGGCTCAATGGGGCGCCCATTCCCGAGTATTACCGCATCGATCGTTGATGACTCAGGAAAGGAACTCCCGGCTAACACGCCAGGAAACCTTGTAATCAAGCCGCCGTGGCCTGCAATGCTGCGTGCTATCTGGAGAAACGAAGAGAAGTATATGAGCTACTTCGAGATTCCAGGATGGTACAAAACAGGAGATAGCGCGTTTTGTGATGAAGACGGTTACTTCTGGTTTATGGGACGCGTCGATGATGTCATAAAGACTTCAGGAGAACGTGTCGGTCCGTTTGAAGTTGAAAGTGCGCTTGTCGAACACCCTGCAGTCGCTGAAGCCGGGGTAATTGGAAAGCCTGACGCGTTACGTGGCGAGATTATCAAAGCGTTTGTGAGCCTTCGGGCAGGTCATGTTCCATCTGAGGAGCTGAAACAGGACATAGCACAGTTCGTGAAAAAGCACTTAGCAGCACACGCGTTTCCGCGAGAGATTGAGTTTATGGAAAAGCTTCCAAAGACGCGAAGCGGTAAAATTATGCGAAGGGTACTAAAAGCTCAGGAGCTTGGACTGCCAATGGGAGATCTCGCCTCACTCGACGAGGACTGAGCTCTTCTCCCTTTTTTTATTTGTAAGCTAAGCATTTTTCAAAAGGAGAGATCAGAATAAATACTAGATATTTAGCCGCGTTGCTTACGGTACTTATGCTCGGAGCCGTGTTCATGGCTGGTTGTACGTCTCCGACAACGACGTCGCCGACTCCATCAACAATAACTGCAGGAGCGACGTCAACTACAGGGACTCGTGACGCGTTCCTTGAGCAGTATGTCATTTCGCTTGAGCGAGAACTCAGGAATGACACCACCGTTTCTGCCTGGGTTGCTAAATGGCAGAACGAATCAACAGTTAGTATACAGACAGAGTTTAGAAATGTGACGTCAAACCAGAACCTAAACTGGAATATCACAATCATCCGTTTTGGATCGATTAACGACGCGACAAACTATACTAATAGCAATACCGCAGGATTTGTTACCACGAATTTGACGAAAGTCATTTCCCTCCCATACAGAGTATATGAACTTACGAAAGGAAGCGCGCCGAATGTTTATGACGCATGGATAAATTTCGAGATTCGAGATCGTCGATTGGACACAATCCAGCAGATCGATGATATTGTAGTCAAAGACTCGTGGCAAATAAGTTCGAGCTAAACACTAAGCCGATTGGATCAATGTGAAGCGCGCTACTTTTTAGATTTGTCTAGGCTCTATAAAAGTTGCTTGTCCGCCCCCTTAAGACTAAAAATGCTACGTTGAGAAAAATAACGTGATTGGTTCTCTCCTCTTCTCTTATTCTCATATCCTTAAGTAGCTGCTGTGTTCTTTTGTGTACACAATATGGCGCAAGATGAAACGTGTATCACTATGTTTCGCATTTTGTTTCGCAGTCTTAAGTGTAATGTTGTTGGAGCACAAGAGCTGCTTAAAAACAGAATCCACCAGTCGGCCGATCTCAGCGACATATATTACGCGCCTTCCTACGCCTACGCTGAGCTGGAAGCGACATTGTCAGCTGCTGAAGGAACGCTCAGTGCGATAAAGACGATCCCAGCAAATGCTGTTGCGGTGCTCCATTGCAGCACATACACAAAATACTTTGACTACGCGAGGGAAGAGCCTAACATCAAGTCTATCATATTAAGTAAAGGCTATGACATCGGCGTCTGCACGGGGCGGAGCTTCGTTAAGTACTTCTGCAGCGATCTGATCTACGCTGATCGTTTTTTCAGCTATCGTTTTGGTGACCGCAAATATTGGTTTATCTGCTACCTGGGGTCGATTGATTATGCAGAACTCATTAACGACAAATTTGTTGAGCTTTTTGGCCATAGCCGTGGGCCTAAAGTATTTACATGGCTTGAAGAAACGTTTCTTTGCGAAAGGGATTGAAGAAACTCGATTTGAACTCTCAACCAGCATGTGCTATTATGATTAAAATTAAAAACAATAGAGAAAGTGGTACTAGTGAAGGCTCGTACGATATCGTCGATATTTAAGGCGAGAAGATCTTGGCTTCATTGATGGTATGGGAGGTAACTAAGGCTATTTTTCCGACGTAGGCTCTTTATATGTCGTCTAAATTGTTAGAGACCTTGACGAAAGGAGATATACTCCGGCAGCGAATAGCTCGAAAACATCGCTGAACTAGAACTTAAAGCGTTCGAGCACCCCGTAACTTCATTTAAGTAGAATTGTTATGTTTTATATTCTATATGAAGCCAAAAAGGAGCGCTAACAGGTTAATTATTTACCTATAGCGACTGTTTTTGTTACATAACGGGCTTGTTCTCAGATCTTCTAGTTGTAGCGTTAATCCTCGTAATAGTGCTCCTGGCTTTCACAATATTTATCCATTTACTGCCATTTTTGATGCTAGTTGCATTGGTGCTCTTTGTGATATGGTTTCTTTTTTATTGGCAAGGCCCACGACGATCAGTCGCTTATTAGTCGTAAGTAATTCTCAATTTAGCTGTAAGGCCAAGCCCGGAAGCTAGACTTAACTAACTCCAGCAAGCACTCAACTCTATTTTCCTGCGAGTTATTGAGGTTTAGGTCGTATGTTGAAGCGTGTTTAACAACTGTATCTAAAACTACAGAGTTATTGAGTTAATTGCCGCGTGAATGAATTCTTTTTTTGAGATAATATTTAATATACGATTAAGCGGTTCTAATAGAATTTTGGCATTCAAAGCTTGCTATTTGGGCTTTATGTCAACAAGAAGAAACATTTAAACTTACTACTGCGTTGTAACGTGCTGAACATGAGCTTACTCAACTCAATGATCCTCGTAATAGCTTTTATCTTCTTAATATACACATTCCCGCCAGGAGCTCTCGCAGTAGTCATCGTGTGGCTGCTCTTACAACTCATAAAAAAACGTCGACGCGTAAATGAAATGAATGGTAATAAAACGCAGTAATAGCTCCCTTAAAATGCGAAAAAGAGGGGCTATAGGAATTTTAGTAACCTAGGTACCTTAAATGCACACCTGCTTTGTTGCAAACTTGTTGTTATACTTAAAAATCGATCATCATAAACCCTAATTTTACCAAGAGCTAGATAAATTATATATAATTGAATCAATAAAAATTAATGTAGAATCTTAACTCTAACGCATTTTAAGCTGCTTATTGACGTGGTTGATGCAAGAGAATTCAAGATAGGCGCTAACAAGAGTGGCTAAAAAATGAGATCCAGAACGGAAGCCTTAAATCTAGTATAATTCATGTGAAGTGGAGTGAGTGATAAGATGATTGAGCTTAACACGATGCTAAATAAAATAGCGTACTGCGAGCGGTGCGGTAGTCCAATTGTTGTTAAGACGTGGTTCGCTAATTTGTGCCACGAGTGCTCACGTGCTGAATTTATAGAGCATTTCAATTCGCTCGCATCGTGAGCGGTAATACGACTCCTCTTTTTATTCTTTGGCTTGAAAAAGGGCAACTTTTTACACGTCAATTATGTACGCCGTTGACGATGACGATAACCAGTAACTACTGCCCTTCTGCCGCCTAGTTGGCGTTGATTTGTCTCGCTTCATAAGCCGTAAAAGAATTATGTGGGCTCTTAACTTTAAAAATAGTTTTCTTTAGTTAGAGATAAATCTTCATAAGGTCGTAAGCGACGTCAACCCTTCCAGGGAACTTCTCCTTGACGATATCGACCATAGTATCCTCCTGTCCGCTCGTTTGTGGGTACAAGTGGGTAAGCACGATTCGGTCAATTTGGAGGTCGAATATGAGGTCCCGTAACTTCGATGGTGTCGTATGGTTCGACACCGAGGCGTACGAATCCGGAAACGAGCATTCGTGAATTAACACGTCAACCTCCCCGTGGCACAAATCACGTACGCCTTCGGTAGGTTCGGTGTCACCGGAATATACAAGAGTAGACGTCGGTGTTTGCATACGATACGCAATTGAAGGAACACTATGCTTGGTCTTGCGAACTGAAACGACTCCGTTTCCAACGCGAATACTCTCCCCATCTTCAAGCTCAGTTATAGAGACTTCGACTGTAAGATAATTATAAAGGTCAAGTAACTGCTCAACGTGGTGTTGCGTGCCAGCAGGGCCAAACACGTTCATTGTCTGCACAGGGGTGCTTGGATCCATAGCTGCAAGTTGCTGAGCCTTAAGAAGCGCCAGAAAGTCAGAGTTATGATCTAGATGGTTATGAGTGAAGAACACCTTGTGTATCTTGAGGTAATCGTACCCGCTCTGCACGATGCGGCTTAAGATGCCCGCTCCGCAGTCAAAGAGTACCAGTTCTTCTGGGGTTTTTATAAGTATACCTGACTGAGCCTTTTCGAGTTGCGGAATTGCGACGCCCGTCCCAAGGAGAATAATATTCATGGAAATCTGATACCCTATGAATGCTTCATCTACATAGCGTTTGCTTAGCCCTTACTGCATAGGCGTAGCGCCGTCTCGACTGCGGTTTCTGGGGTGTCGGCTACAATCGTACCCTCAATCTCCCACTTGGAGGCTAATATTACAACCGGTTTTACCATCTGAAGCGCGAGAGCAATTTCGGAAAGCGTGCCATATTCGCCAGCGATTGCGATAAGACAATCAGCTGCTCGCGCAATGATTGCGTTTCGTGCGTGGCCCATGTCAGTGGGTATCTTAACATCAATAAAAGGATTTGCGTCGGTTTTTGAAGGACCTGGAAGAATGCCTACGGTGAGCCCTCCTGCAGCCTTTGCACCGCGTGCGGCGGCCTCCATGACGCCTTCTCTTCCCCCACAAATGAGGATTGCCTTGTGCGACGCAATAAGACTTCCCGTTAGCTCGGCTATATTAGCGATCTCGCTTGAGCAGCTCCTGCTTCCAATTATGCCAATTTGAGGACTTTTTTTCACTCGGACACTTCCTGAATAAACTAGCTTCCTGTTGATGATGATGAAGCTTTCCCCTGCTTGTCTTATGTATCACGAATGTTATTTTGACCCTCAAATCCTTTTTTATTGGGGAATATTACCCTAAAATCAAAAAAATACCGAAAAAGTATATATATGTTGGAAATCTCAGTATAGCTCGAGGTAATTCAAATGGCAGAATTACAAGCAGCAGGAGTAAGTAGAATCATCCGAAAGGCTGGAGCAGAGCGTGTGAGCGCTGAAGCGACAGAACAGTTTAGAGAATATCTAGAGATGTATGGCAAGGAACTTGCCGAAGAAGCAATCGAAATGGCTAAGCACGCAGGCCGGAAGACGGTCAAAGCGGAAGACATCAAACTCGCTTACACAAGACTTAACCGATAATTCCGGATTCTCTCTTTGATAGCATCTCGTTAATAAGGGGTGCTATTGCTTATTTTTTTTACATTTTTGGTCTGTTCTTAACGTCCATAACAAGCCATTTTCCAGTAGTATGGCACTTTTCGCAGGTCAGTCTATCTAGCTCGATGAAATCAGTCCAGATTTCTGTGCTGCAGATCCGACATCGATAAAGGTAGGTTCTCATGTCACTTCCTCGTTTGGGATCAACCTTCTAGTCCAAAACGTATTAAATCTTTGTACGCTTTAAGCAGCTTACATCGTCTTTTTCGCAATTACTACGTTATGCTTGCTGGAAGCTATGCTGATCTATATCCAAAAACCTGAATCTAGCTTTCCGAGCTTTAATTTGAGATAAACGTAGCGGCTCAGGCAATCTATGGTTTATCACACATCGTTTGACGACTTTTACGGCGTTTTTGAGCGAAATGTGATGGCCTGGACTTACAAAGATTGGTTTAGTTGCAGCTATTGTTTTTAAGACGAAATCGAGCTTTCTGCCCTTAAACTTTAAAGGAACGCAGCGACAAGCTTCGTCTGGTTCAACGTATTCCCCACAAAGCGTTGTTTTTGATACACCTATCGTTGATATGTTGAGATAGACACCGATATGTGATGCAAATCCCGCAAAGCGTGGATGGTTGATACCGCATCCGTGCACGATTAAAACCTCAGGTATCGTGTGTAGCTTCTTTAGAGCGGCTATCGATACAGGGCCCTCACGGAAGAAGAGCAGTCCTGAGACATAAGGGAAGTTTATTTTTGCGCTCGCAACGGATTCGTCAATGACGTTCATTAATGAGTCAACTACAATGGCTGACGAAAAAACAACGTCTTTCGAAAAAGATTGAGCTACTGCCCCAACGGAGGCAAAATCTCCAGGAGGATCATCAAGAACTATCTGCGTCGCGATGTCTTTCTAAATCCTAATCAAATCAGGAAACTGACTTGAGTCTCGTGATATCATCTCCGACTAGCAAGGCCCCTCTGAGCTAAAAGTGCACGCAAGTTGCGTTAATGACCTTTTAAAACTTGCGTCTTACATGTGCGAAGTTACAAATTACTCCTGTTTAGCCAGAATCGCAGTTCTATTTACAAGGCACCGGCATCGCGCTTGTACGATGGGAAGTCAGTTTTGCTGTACCCTCGTTGGACAATATGCGTAGTACAGAGTTCTCTATATCTTCTCGCTACTTCTTTCCACGTGATTGAGCGTCCATACATATACGTCCTAATCTCCATCTCCTTTCTCAGACGATCGTTACGCATCAATGTGGTTATTGCTTCTGCAATTTCATATGGAGAGTTTGATTCAAGAATCACGCCTCGCTCATCAGCCAACGCATCTAGTGCATGTAGGTATGGTGTTGCTATAATGGCCTTTCCACAACCGACAGCCTGTGAGAGCACACCACTTACGATCTGATCCCTTGCGACATAAGGCAGCACGCAGATATCCGTCGCGAGAAAGTGTAAGATCAGGTTCCGATTGGTGAGGTATCTGTCGACAAATTTTACGTTGTTCTCTATCTCTAAATTGGCAATAATCTCCTTTAAACGAGTGCGATAACTTTCTCCTTCGTTCTTCACAACGTTTGGATGAGTCTCTCCAACGATTAAATAGAGGACGTTCATCGCGGGATTATCGGCGATCACCTTGGGTAGCGCTTCAAGTACGAACTCGATGCCCTTTGCCGGGTGAAGCAATCCAAATGATCCTAATACAAACCTGCGAGAAAAACCAAGCTTCTTCTTAGGCCGCTCCGTACTGATAAACGGGACGTCTGGAACGCCGTGAGGAATGACCTTTACTTTTTCAGGCCCAACACCAAATGCTTTTTTCAAGATGTCGACGCCAACTTGTCCCGGCACAACGACTTCTGCCGAAAGACGATATATCTCGCGTGTTACCGTTTTGGCTTCTTCCGGCGGCTTCGGCAAGACTGTATGTAGCGTAGTTACGATCGGTTTTTCAAGGACGTCCATGAAATCAAGGATATACCGGCCCCATGATCCACCATACAGTCCATATTCGTGTTGTATGTTTACCACGTCGGTACGCGATGCGTTAATTTTCTGTGCTGCCTCAACGAAGCTGATAGGATCAGTGTCTTTGATTACATAAGCTACCCTCGCTTTTGGATAGATAAGGGGACTCAAACATCCATAAGCACTCGAGTCCTTGTTTCCATCGATGGCGCATACATTTGCCTTGATTTCTGGATTCTCGTTGATGAGATTAAAAAGCAGGTCTTGTGTAAAAGTAGCTATGCCACATTCTCGAGGTGGAAACGTGCTAACAAACGTAAGGCCAAGCCGGTTGCGCAGCATCAGGCTGTATATGGAGGCCGACTGACTTAAACCTATTGAACTGCGCTCTTGAACCGATCAGCGGAAACAAAAGAGCTATTTTTTAAGCCTTTGAACGTCCGAGTTAAGAACTATATCCCCTCATAGCGAGTTCAATTGACATGTTCTTAATTCCAGCTCGTTCGAAGCGCCAAGCTATCACCAAACATGTTTATAGCGATGCAGCGCATAGAATTGCCATCTAGATAATAGTTCGTTAGATTGAGGTTTTGGAGCTACTTTTATGTGGGCAGAACGCACTTCTCATATCTCTCTTTCGGGAATTCGAGAGATGTTTGCACTGACCAAGCCAAACGCAATAAACCTAGGCCTCGGACAGCCGGACTTTGACACCCCTGTGCACATAAAAGAAGCGGCAAAAGAGGCGCTAGACGCGGGCTTCACTGGCTACACCCCTAACAAGGGTTTTCCTGAACTACTTGATGCTATCGCACGCTATTACGAACAATACGGAGTTCACGCTGGCCAAGAACAGATTATATGCACATCAGGTGCCAGTGAAGCTCTACATTTAGCGTTCGAAGCCTTAGTCAATCCGGGTGATGAGGTCATAATCCCCGATCCTGGATTTGTTGCGTATTCGCCGCTCACACGCGTTGCTGGAGGCGTTCCGGTAAGTGCGAGGATAACAGCTGATGACGATTTTAGGCTGCAACCAAGCACCGTTACAGATTGTATCACAGCTAAGACAAAAGTTCTTGTTATAAACTCACCTGCAAACCCCACTGGTGCGGTGCAGCGATATGATGAACTGAAGGCTTTTGTCGAACTAGCCACCGACCACGATTTTCACATAATATCCGATGAAGTATATGATAAAATACACTATGTCGGAGAACACGTAAGCGCTGGAAGCATCGATTCTGACCGCGTCATCGTCATAAATTCAGTATCAAAGACCTATGCAATGACAGGGTGGCGACTTGGGTACGCAATCGCTCCTGACACTATTGTCGATGAGATGTTGAAGGTGCACCAGTACATTCAAGCATGTGCGCCTTCTATTTCACAAAAAGCAGCTTATGCTGCATTAAACGGCCCTCAGGAAAGCGTCAAATCGATGGTTGACGAATTCAGGACACGACGCAATGCCGTAATGAAGCACCTTAAAGGAATAGCTGAATGCGTGACTCCTGAAGGGGCTTTTTACGTTTTTCCTCGGTTTTTCACGTCTGACACGAGCCTCGACTTCACGAAGAAGTTAGCAAGAGAGGGTGTAATCGTCGTAGCGGGGCCGGCGTTCGGGCGCTTTGGAGAGGGGCACGTACGAATCTCATATGCGGCAAGTCAACAGGCCATCGACCGCGCGTTTCAAATAATCAAAGAGCAGGTGGTGACGTGATAGCTGCCGCGTGACAGCTATAAAGCACCTCGTAAATCTAACACCTTTTTTGACTTGCCTTAAGTCCGTTCTATTGTCCCTCGCTCTACGAGCTCAACCTTTGTTCTCACGTTGAGTGTATCCTTCAACGCTCTTTCCACCTTTTGTATAATGCGACGCAAGTCGTCAACGTCACCTGTGAAGTACTCTTGTTCGAGTCACATTGTACCGTCAATTCGTCAAGGTGTTTGACCCGCTGAACAACTATTTGGAAATGAGTCCCTACTTCGGGGAGAAACATAAGAATGTGTTCTATTTAGCTCGGAAACACGTTTATGCCCCGTATAACGAGTATGTCGTCGACTCTGCCGAATATTTTTGCTGTTCGAACGCTCGTTCTTCCGCACGCATAATCTGACCCTTTTATGTACGTGATATCTCCAGTGCGGTACCGTAAGAGTGGAATCGCTTCTTTAGTGAGCGACGTGAGAACCAACTCACCTCGTTCGCCTTCCTTACATGGTGTCCCGTCTGGTTTTACAACTTCGACTATGAAATGGTCGCTTCAAAAATGCAGTCCATCCTGTTCCTTACATTCAAAGGCGACTCCCGGCCCATTTAGTTCTGAAAGCCCATAAGAATCATACGCCTTTACCCCAAGCTCCCGTTCTAGAATGGGGCGTATGTTGTATGACCACGGCTCAGCACCAAAGCAGCCAGTCTTAAGTGGCAAGTCACGCGTCGGATCAAGGCCTAGCTCTTTAGTCGCTTCAGCTAAATAAAGTGCATACGAGGGCGTCGCGTGTACTGCCGTCACAGCATAGTTCCTCATCATTTCAATCTGTTTTATAGTCCCACCTGTGCCGCTAGGAATCACCATTGCTCCGACAAGCTCTGCGCCGTAATGCATTCCAAGACCACCAGTAAACATGCCGTAGCTGACCGCGTTTTAAAAAACTTCAGCGGAATTAATGCCTACCATAGTGAGGCACCGTGCCATCATGTTTGCCCAATTAGTGATATCGCGCGCAGTATAACCGACAACAGTGGGGGGGCGCTCGTTCCACTTGACGCGTGAATTCTAATTACTTGCTCGTATGGCACAGCAAAGAGGCCAAAAGGAAAGTGATTACGCAAGTCAGTCTTTCTTGTGAAGGGAAGCTTTTCCACATCATCCCGCTTAATGATACCTAAGGGCGTGACGCCGAGTTCTTCAAGTTTTTTGTGGTAGAACGGGACACGTTCATAGACCCGCTCAACAGTGTTTCTAAGACGGATACCCTGAAGCTTCTCAAGCTTCTCAATTGGCATAGTCTCTTCTGTCGGTTGCCAGAATTCGCGTCGTTCTCCTTAGCTGTTCATATAAGCTTTCCTATAGCGTAACAGCTATTGTAATAAGCTTTTTATTGAGAACCTTCACGCTTTTGTGAAATAAGTTCCTTGAACTGTACTGCTTCAAGACTTTGCGGGTCTATTTCTAGCGCACGATCAAAACAGGATAGCGCTTCATCATAGCGTTTAAGGCTGTAAAGGGCGCTGCCTTTTGACGTCCACGCGAACTCATCGTTTTCGTCAATCTCCAATACACGATCGAAAGACGCGATGGCAGCTTCAAAATTGTCTAAGCCGTCGTACGAGCTGCCCTTAAAAGAAAGTGCATAAGTATCGTCGGAATTTATGTCAAGCACCTTATCAAAAACAGCAATCGCTTCTTCATATCGGTCGGCACTAAACAAGATGAACCCTTTTCTATTAAGCGCCCAGAAGTTCTCAGGGTCCAAGTCGAACGCTCTGTCCAAACACGTGATTGCTTCGTTGAAGCGGTTGAGACTATCGAGCGCGAGGCCCTTGTTTATCCACGCAAGAATATAGTCAGGACTAATCTCGAGAGCTCTATCGAAGTTTTCAAGCGCTTCGTCGAATTTTTGCAGATTATAATAGACATAACCTTTGTTGTTATAAGAGATAAAATAATCTGGATTAAGATTGAGTGCTTTTTCAAAACTCTCTAAGGCGTCGAACCACTTGTATAGGCTCGCGAGAGCGAGTCCCCGACCATCCCAGGCGGAAGCGCGAGCATCGTTTATCGCGAGACCTTTATCGTAATTGATAACTGCGTCATCATAACGTTCTAAGTTAGCAAGTGCATTTGCTCGGTAGAACCAAGCATCAGCATTGTTGGCCTCAAGCAAAAGGGCCCTCTCAAACATTCCTTCTGCTTTTTCATTGTCATTCATGAGCGCGTAGCAGACGCCCATGTTGAACCACGGTAAATCAAACGCGGGGTCGATCTCTTGTGCCTTGTTGTAGCAATCAAGTGCTTGTTCGTACAAACCCTCTTTTTGGAACAAGTACCCTTTAGCATTGTAAGCTACCGCATAATGGTCGTTGCTTGCTATCGCTGCGTCAAACAAACGTAAAGCGGTTTCAACTTCTCCTAAATCACGGAGAATATTTCCTTTCGCAACTAGAGCAGCTGCGTGCTTTGGGTTTGCTTCTAAGGCCTGGTTGTAACACTTAAGCGCCCTATCGCTGTCACCCATCTCCTCTGTCAAAGACCCAAACATAAATAGGGCATCAGCGTTTGAAGGTTCTTGTTTGAGAGCCTCTCTGAGTCGATCCAAAGCTTCTACTGTCTTTCCTTGTTGTCTAAGCAGCAGTGCTTCTTCGACAATGTCCAATCCAGTTTTAATTATTTGAGTTCCACATTCACAACATGTCTCTAAGTCTTTAGGATTGACAGCCCCGCACTTAGGACACAGTTTTGTCATCTTTTTGTAGATGCAGCTTCTGGCTGATATGTTTTACTCATTGTTTCAACTGCGGTTTTTATGTTCATTTAAAGTGAAAAAAACTGCTTTTAAAAAGCGAACGTGCTCTAACAGCCTTCCATTCGCTGATCTTAAGATTAGCGAAACGGGCAGATCACGCCTTGAACACATTTTTTCCGAGCTTAAACGCTCTTACGTTAGCTTCAAGCGCTTTATTCGGAACAAACTCCGCAATGACGTCTTCCAACGTAGAAAGGGGTAGCAAGTGTGCCACTGTACCAAGCATTACGACGTTAAGCGTCTCGGGTGCCCTGCCTCAAGTGCAAGGTATGTCGCATCGTACGCAATAACGCGCCCACATGCAGCAGTAAGTGCATGGATCAAATCTGCTACAGGTGGATAGGCTCTACTACCAGCTGGTACGACATGTGTGTTAATAATCGCGGTACCTTTGGGCGATAGATACCGTCCGAATCGCAGGCATTCCGCGGGCTCCATCCCAACTATGGCGTCTGCACTTCGTAGTGGAATCAACGGTCCGTACGATGAGCCTATGCGAACGTGAACCTCAACAGTCCCCCCTCGTTGTGCCATTCCATGCGTTTCTGCAGAAGTCACCTCATAGCCTTCACGTAACGCTGTTTCGCCTATTACTCCTGAGGCAAAGATGGAACCTTGGCCGCCAACACCCACAATGATGAAGTCAAATTTCTCATCTCTTGTCATAGTGCATTCTTAAGCCGTTTTAATCGCGTCAAATTCGCAGATCTGCTCACATACGCCACAACCAATGCAATCTTCCGTAATGTGGGCGCACGAGTCACTATAGCTAATCGATGGGCAAACGAGCGTGCCACAAAGCTTACAACTCGCAAAATAGTTCTTACATTTCGAAGTAACTCGTTTTTTCGTCTTTGAAAGTGCTGCTGCTTTCTTTGCGCTGATTATACATGGACGCCTAGCGATGACAACTTGAACGCCGTCGCCGTTCTTAGCTTTGACGAAAGCTTCTTCAGTCTCGGATAAGTTGTAGGGATCAACAACGTAGAGCCCCTGAACGCCAACGGCTTTTATCAGGTCTTCCATAGGCGTCTGGAAGTTGCACGTGCCCGTTGCTGTTTCACCAGTACACGGATGGGGCTGATGGCCCGTCATTGCAGTTGTATTGTTATCCAAAATAACAAGCGTCATCCTCGCTCCGTTGTAAACTGCGTTAATCAACCCTGGAACGCCTGTGGGCACAAAGGTGGAGTCACCAATAATGCTCACTATTTCTCTATCCCCGCACGCAGCAGCGAATCCGCTCCCCCATGCTTACGCTTGCGCCCATACAAAGTGTGGTGTCGATCGTGCCCTGACTTACGCCCAGCGTATAACATCCTATATCCCCCACGAAGATCGCAGACTTCTTGAATACTTTCTTCAACGAGTAAAACGTCGCGCGATGAGGGCATCCGGCACAGAGCGTGGGTGGCCTGGTGGGGAGCAAATGCTCTGCAGCGATCAATTCTGCTGGAACGTTTGTTGCAACGAATCGGCCGATCGCCTGGCCTAACCCATTTAACACCACGTTCACCGTCAATTCACCTTCCCGTGGCACGTGTCCGGTGAGCTTTCCAAGCACCTTAACAGTGCCCGCAAGTTCGTTGACCTTCTCTTCAATAACGGGTTCAAGCTCTTCGACGACTAAAATCTTGCGTGAGCTGTTGATTAAAGCCACAATGTCATCTTCATTCATAGGATAAGCGGCTATTCGTAACATGGAAGGCTCTAGCTGCAACTTTATTACCGCCTCCTCAACGTATTTTGCGGCCACGCCGCAAGTTACAACGCCAAGCTCAGACTTCTTAAGCGTTAGACTGCTTAAGGAAGCGAGCTCAAAACGGAGAAGCGGTTAGAGTTTGTTTAGCTCCACGTGTCGCAAGCGCGCGTGAGCCGGGACCATAACCCACCTCTCGGGTTTTTTTTCAAAGTGCGCTTGGCGTTGATCGCTATATTGACCACTTAATATGACGGATGCTCGTGCGTGTGAAACGCGAGTAGTCGGACGTAGTATGACTGGGATCTCAAATTGTTCTGACAACTTGAACGCGTATTTTGTAAATTAATATGCTTCTTGCGGCGTTGATGGATCAAGGCATGGGATTTTGGCAAAGTACGCATACCTGCGCGAGTCTTGCTCATTTTGAGAGGAATAGCAGCCCGGATCGTCAGCAACAATAAGCACAAGTCCGCCCTTGACGCCGGTATACGCCAGCGTCATAAGCGGGTCGGCTGCCACATTGAGGCCCACGTGTTTCATTACGACGGCTGCCCGCACGTTACAGTATGCAGCGCCAGCTGCGACTTCGAGAGCTACCTTCTCGTTGACCGACCACTCGACGTGTGGTGGTTTGTCATAGTTCTCGACATTTCGAGCTATAAAAGGAATGATCTCAGAAGATGGCGTTCCTGGATATCCAGATACAACCGAAACACCAGCCTCCAATAAGCCATACGCGATTGCTTCATTTCCTAAAAGATACTTGCGACTGCTATGCCGCATGAATTGTTGTCGATCCGATCAGTGTTTTCCTACGTTTTGGTGTCCTGTTTAATCTAATTTTGTAAACTCGGCGTGCACACTTCAAGAGATCACTACATTACAGATGCTAACACTCTTCGCGTTTTGCGGCGTGCATCTCTGCAAGCGTTATATCCTGTGCTCGTATGTGCATCACGTCGCCGAAATCATCCGATTCGGGATTATCTTCAACAAACACAACCTCATCGATTCCAGCGTTCTTAATGAGCCGCCAGCACATCTTGCAAGGGGTTCCATTAACATAAAGCGTTGCGCCACTGATGGAAGCCCCTCCTCGAGCAGCTTGTATTATCGCGTTTGCCTCGGCATGGACGCTAACGCAGAGCTCGTATCGTTCGCCCTTAGGCACCTTTAAACGATCTCGTTCACATCCGATGTTCAGACAATGTGGTTCATTACGTGCGGCCCCATTGTATCCAGTTGATAATATGTGATCACCAGTTGAAACGATAATTGCGCCGTACTGGCGTCGCATGCACGTGGAACGCAACGATACCGTCTGCGCGAGAGCCATATAATACTCGTCCTTTGAGATTCTGTGGTTACGCTGTTCTGATGTCTTTGAGGTTATTTCCACGGCTTTACCGTTCCTGATCGCTTTTTACAAGTTCTGCTTGCACTTCCGCTGTCAGTATATGGTTTAGCCTATTTTAATACTTGGCGGAAAATACTTAAGCCTCAGAGAAAGTTAAAGAAGCCAACTATGAACGGAACCGACGCTGTGGTGATGTAGTGAAAGGCGGACATCAAGTGATCAAAATACTCGGTGCAGGCAATTATCTAATGGCGGACGATGGAGTAGGTATCCATGTTCTCGAAAAGCTCAAACAGATGAACCTGAGCGACGTTGAATTGGAGAATGTTGGCGTTGGTGGCCTTGCGATTCTCGATTACATGGAAGATGCAGACTATGTGATCATCATCGATGCTGTTTGCAGGGGTGGGGGGGAGCCAGGGTCGATCTACAAATTCACAGACAAAGAGCTGCCCCCTGCAAACCTCTTTATGATGTCGTTACACGATCTAAGTCTTGTTGATACGCTTCGTTTAGGTCGAGAGATTCAGCCGGAGCTCATGCCGAAAAATATCACCATAATTGGTATAGAAGTTGAACGAGTCGAAGGGATTTACACAGACCTTTCACCTCGAGTTGAGGCTGCTATTGACGCCGTGATAAAGCTAGTTGTTGAAGAGATTAAACGATTTAAGAATTGAAAAGTATAGGTGGGTTCAGCTAGGCAAAACCATATATATGCACCTTCAACAAGAGGAATAGCGAGGAACATCGTTATGGCAAAACCTATATTAATGGATTTTTATGCTGATTGGTGCGGACCGTGTAAGATACAAGACCCCATACTAGAAAAGCTCCAGGAAAAGCTTGGAGACAAAATAGAATTTAAGAAGATCAATGTGGATGATAACTTGCAGCTCGCAAATAAATATGGGATCCGTGTCGTCCCGACCCTCATACTCGAATGTAACGGAAAGATTATCGAGCATTATATCGGCGTAACGCGCCCTGAAATTCTCGAAGCGGACCTGAACAAAGCAGCTGAGTCGTGTACTGAATAAATTAGTGCGACGTTACAACATTCTGCCTTTTTTGAACCTTACTTTTCGATTATGCTGATTTTTTATTTTCAGCGCGATAGTAATAAGCAAATCCTGCAGTTAATGGGACTAAAAAACCAAATAATACAGTGGAGAACGCTCCAATTACAACTAAATAGCGGGGAGTGGATTTGAACCACTGGTCTACGGGTTATGAGCCCGTCGGGATCTCCTGACTACCCCACCCCGCTGTGGATTCTGATAAGTGCTATTCATTTAAATATGTGATGTTTGAATGCCCTGCGCGAACGGATTCGTCAGTAGAAGGATAGAAAGACGGTTTAGGACTTAATGCGTCTATGATCCGGGTCATTCATGTTGATGTATAAGTCTGTCACTAGACGCAAGGTCGACCAATACGGAGTGCAGGTCATTAATGAAGGCCCGTCTACAAAAAAAGTCTATATGATCTCATCACTGACTAAGCTTTAAACGCTTAGATAGGCGCTCATATGTATTTTCATTTGACTTAAAGAGCTTGATTAAACGCGCATTAGAGCACAAAGTACACGATCGCTAAAGCTTTATCGCGTACGCCTACGATTATAGTGGTGCATGGACGTTGCGATTATCTGCTCAGAAATAGACGACGCCTCGCAAAATGTAGCGCGTCATCTTCTTAAACGTGTACCCTGGGTGCGATGTTCAGAAGGGCCTGCTCAATGGAGCTATAGTAACTTTCAGTTGCTGGTAACTAAAGGTAGACTAATCAAACAAGAAGCGTTGGACCAAGAGATTAATGCTGACTTGCTTATATTTTTATCTAGGCACCAAAGTGAGAAACGAAAGGGAGCGGTATTTACAGCGCACTTTACTGGTGACATCGAAGGATCCCAACGTCCTGCCTTAGCGCGCGCTGCACCTTGTGCTTTAAAACTTGTAGTAAAACGGCTAAAACAATTGTCGAGAATCGAAGTCCTCGTCGAGGTAACTCACCACGGTCCTTACGCCATTGACACGCCGTCACTCTTCGTGGAGATTGGTAGTTCAAAATCCGAATGGACAGATGAATACCTTGGCGATACAATGGCACAGGTTATTCTCTCGCTTGATTCACTAACTCTTAACTTACAGTGCGTGACAGCAGTCGGGTTCGGGGGACCGCACTACGCTCTGCGCCATACTAACGTTCTTCTTGAAACCGATATTTGTTATGGGCATATTTTTGCATCCTATCAACTGGAACGTTTGTCGCCAACAGTCGTTCAAGAGGCGTTCGAGAGATCGCGGGCACACTTCGCGTACTTTGATCGAAAACAAATGGGTGCAGAAAAAAATCGTTTGCTGTCTGTAGTGCATGAGCTGGGTTATGAGGTACTTAGAAAAGGCGACATCGAGAGCCGTGGCGACATTTCATGGGAACAATACCTCAAAATTAGACGCGTGTTGAGATTAAGCGGTGTTGTATTGGATGGAGTACGTATACGCGTAAGTGCGGCCTTGCTAGACTCCCTCACCGCCCGTGTTCTGTCAACGGACTACTTTGAATTCAAACGTCTTAATCTAAACCTAGGAATAATTAAACTGGCTCGCGCTGTCGATAGTGGAGCCTTTAAGCGCCTAATTGAAATCGAAAAAATAGTATACCTTGAACGTAAAGACGGAAACGTCGTTGCTATCTTCATTCCTGCAGAACTAAACCTGCAGGATGTTAACAACGCCCTACTACTTGGATGTGTGGAAATACTGAAAAATCGATATGAGGTTGAATATTCTCAGCAAAAATCAAAACTATATATATCCGAACGCAAATTTAACGCACGATTAGCACGATCGCTTGGCGTGGCTGATGGGCCATTATTTGCGAAACTAGCGCACGGAGAGCCGATCAGAATAAATAGCAAGGTAATTAAACCCGAGGATGTATTTACGAAGGTTAAACAGGCATTTGATGTCACTGATGCTGACAAACTCGGGCAACATTAACATGTTTTGAAGACTGGATGTGGAGGATACGACATGAAGTCCATAATTGAAGATGCGCTTGCACGCGGCGCAAGCGACGAAAAAAGCGAATCACCGCAGCGATCCTATACCGCTGACCAAGAGCTCGAAGAAGTGCTCAAAACGCTACAAACCAACATTATTGTTGTTGGATGTGGCGGCGCTGGATCTAACACAATAACGCGGATGATGGAAGAGGGAATAGAAGGAGCCGAACTGATCGCACTCAACACGGACGCTCAGCACCTACGGGGCACGATAGCTGATCGGAAGATCCTGATAGGAAAAGAGCGAACACGTGGTCTCGGTGCTGGTTCACTGCCCCAAATAGGGGAAGAAGCCGCTCTCGAAAGCCAAGAGGAACTGCGCGCGAGCGTTGCCGGGGCGGACATGGTGTTTATAACTGCCGGTTTAGGTGGTGGAACAGGAACTGGTGCAGTGCCTGTCATCGCAGAAGCAGCACGAGACGCTGGGGCTCTTACAATCGCTATAGTAACACTACCGTTTAGTGTAGAGGGCATGGTGCGAAGGGCAAATGCCGAGGCAGGGCTCGAACGGCTTCGTGATATGGCGGATACGGTTATAGTCGTGCCAAACGACCGACTTTTAGAAGTGGTGCCTCGATTACCACTACAAGCCGCATTCAAAGTGTCGGACGAAGTATTGATGCGAGCTGTTAAGGGTATAACCGAGCTTATTACTAAACCTGGGCTTATTAACCTTGATTTCGCTGACGTCAGAACAGTTATGCAAAGAGGTGGCGTAGCAATGATCGGGCTTGGTGAGTCGGATGCTGAGGACAAAGCTGTAGACTCAGTAAAGAAAGCCCTGAGAAGTCCACTTTTGGACGTCGACATCTCAGGTGCTACTGCTGCCATAGTCAACGTCATCGGAGGCACTGATATGACCGTGACTGAAGCAGAAGGAGTCGTACAGGAAGTTTATGAGCGGATCGATCCCGATGCGCGCATCATTTGGGGTGCACAGATCGACCCCGAACTGGACCACATGGTGCGGACGTTGCTCATCGTCACGGGCGTTAAATCACCTCAGATCTATGGTAAAAGTGAAGCAGTCAAGATAAAAACCGGGGCTCAACGATACGGGATAGACTTCGTTAAATAAAAGCCTCAACAGTCATTCCTCCACAAAAAAATTTATACTATCGAGACGCAAGGTGATATTAAGCGTCGCCGCGGGCGCTAAAATTCACTTTGCGCATTTTTGCTGCATTAGTTCGGTGAATGTACGATGGTTAAAAAACAGGGGACTTCTTCGTCCAAATCTGAGAAACAACGAGAACCCCCCAAAAAAGAAAATAAACGAGAGGGTATTGCGTCTAAACTTTCGAAGCCACAAGAGGCTTTAACGGAAGGTCGTTTCTCTCGAAAGGCGATCGAGCGAAAGCTTGGTGAGTATCGGAGAATCTTAACGTTAACAAGAAGGCCGACGCGAGAGGAGTTCTCAACAATAGCAAAGGTTGCTGCACTAGGAATAATAATAATCGGAGTGGCTGGTTTTCTTATATATTTAGCTATGGTACAAGCACCTCAGAGCTTTGCTGCGACCAACACGACGCAAAAGACGGCAAGCCCGTCAACAAGCAGCGAAGAGAATGTCATTCAGCAAATAACCAACGTAACGGCTAAGAGTGGCATTACCTCGGTAGCGAATAACACAGGGACTTCGACTACACAGTCAGTCACTAGTTAATATATTATCAAATGGAGAGGAAAATGTCCAGTCAGGAGCAAGATGAGCTCGAATCTTCAATATACGCCATAAAGACCACGGCGAATCAAGAACGCGCAGTAGCTAACCTGCTTGCACTTGCTGCTAAGAAGGAGAACTATGACATTCGCGCTATACTAGTGCCAAAAGAGCTTAAAGGATATTTGCTCGTTGAGACCAACTCGTTTGAAACCGTAGAGCAAGCTATTCAAGGTATACCGCATGCACGTGGTGTGGTAAAAGGAAATACCAAATTTGCTGAGATCGAACATTTCTTAACGCCAAAACCAGCGGTAGCAGGTATTGAAGATGGAGACATCATTGAGCTCATTGCAGGGCCGTTCAAAGGAGAAAGAGCCCGCGTAAAGCGAATTGACGAGCGCCGTGAAGAGATCACGGTAGAACTTTTCGAAGCAATGGTTCCAATACCTATTACAGTGCGCGGTGATAACGTGCGAGTACTGAGTAAAGAGGAGCGTGAATGACATGGTTGATATAATAGAGATATTAGTCCCTGGAGGCAAAGCAAGTCCCGGTCCGCCGATAGGACCCGCTTTAGGTCCACTTGGAATAAACATCAAGTCGGTTGTTGACGATATTAACGAAAAAACGGGGTCATATAACGGCATGCAAGTGCCGGTTAAGGTCATTGTTGACGACAAAAAAAATGTGACGCTCGAAATAGGTATACCTCCAGCATCAGCCCTTATCCTCATAGAAGCAGGTATAGAGAAAGGATCGTCTGGAGAAGACAAGGTTGGCAACATCAACGTGACTCAAGTAATCAAGATTGCAAAGCTGAAACAGCCGAAATCACTTTCATACGAGCTGAAAAACACAGTTAAAGAGATCCTTGGCACTTGTGTTTCAATGGGTGTTACTGTCGATGAACAACCTGCAAAGGATATTCAACGTGCTATTGATGCCGGCGAATATACAGGTCTATTTGCTGAGGGTTCTTAGACGGCGAAAGATTGAAGTAAGGTTACTCCATCTTGAGAATGTACCGTAGGAGATTACAAGCGTGGTCGACGATACTACGGAGGGAATATGGTCAACGAGAATACTATTCGAGCTGTTAATGACGCCATTGAGTCAGCGCCTAAGCGAAAGTTTACCGAGAGCGTTGATCTTGTTGTCAATCTAAAGAATATCGATTTAAGCCAGCCAAAGAACCGTATTACCGAGTCGATTGTGCTGCCGAAAGGACGAGGCAAAGAGACAAAAATTGGCGTTTTTGCTAAGGGTGACCTCGCCATCAAATCTCAAAGCAGCGGAGCGGATATCATCATTTCTCCTGAAGATATTGACAAGATGAGTGGCGACAAGAAAAGCATAAGAACAACGACGAGAGATATTGACTTTTTTGTTGCAGAAGCCCCGTTAATGCCCGCTATAGGTAAAAGTTTCGGGCCAATTCTCGGTCCTAAAGGCAAAATGCCCGACCCCATACCATCTAGCGTCGATCCGACACCGATCATTAGTAGACTTAAGCGAACAGTGAAGATTCGCACTAAAGACAAGCCAACGTTTCACGCTTTAGTCGGAAATCTAAGCATGAGCGCCGAAGACATTGCGGCAAATGTTGAAGCACTTCTTAGTACTATTGAATCAAAACTTGAGAATGGAACACAGAACATAGCCTCTGTTTACGTAAAGACGACGATGGGTCCTGCAGTGAGGCTGATATAGATGACAGCAGCTGAAAACGTGCACCGCCCAGTTTGGAAGGAGGAGGAGGTCAGTCGCATTAAGTCTGACGTCGAAACGCACGATGTCGTCGCAGTGGTCAGTATCCAAGGTATACCTGCGCGCCAATTTCAAGCGATGCGAGCAGAACTCAAGGACGTTGCTAAAATACAAGTGGCCCGGAATACCCTCATTCACCGCGCACTAGAACAATCGGGCGAGTCGACGCTAAAGTTGTTCGAGAATGTCGAAGGACAAACAGCCCTTATCTTTACTAATCTTAATCCGTTCAAGATTTTCAAGCTGCTTGAGAGCAGTAGAACCCCCGCACCTGCAAAAGCGGGAGAGAAAGCACCCCGAGATATAATCGTCGATAAAGGACCTACTTCTTTCAGGCCTGGACCGATAGTTGGCGATCTCCAAAATGCTGGAATACCCGCCGCCATCGAGAAAGGTAAAATCGTAATACGTGAGACAAAAACAGTCGCTAAAACGGGTGAGCCTATAAGTGCACGGCTCGCTGACGTGCTTCAGCGCCTTGAAATCTATCCCATGGAAGTTGGTTTGTACCTTCGGGCAGCATACGACGGTGAAGTTATTTATACTTCTGAAGATCTGCAAATCGACGAACAAGCTTACTTCAACCAGTTTGTATCGGCTATCTCAAGTGCGTTTAATCTGTCGATTAACGTAGAATATCCAACGTCACAAACCGTTGTAACGCTCCTTCAGAAAGGTTCATTTGAAGGGATGAATCTCGCGTTAGAAGCTGAAATCTTTGAGCCTGAAGCGCTGAAAATTCTACTCTTACGGGCAAACAATGTAGCAATGTGGCTTGCTAATGCTCTTCCAAAAGACGCCTTGGATGATGATCTCGTCGCCTTAAAAGGCATCTCTACGATTATACCTCAGTCAGTTAAGACCGAGCAGGCAGAGGAAGAGACTCAAACACAAGAGGAAGAAGAGACAAGCGAAACGAAGGACGCTGAATCGGGAATGGCCGGTTTGGGGGCGTTATTTGAATAATTTAAAGGTCATTATATAGAGAAGGTGATAACGAAATGGAATATGTATATGCAGCACTAGTTGTGCACGCAACAGGTAAAGAGGTAACTGAGGAGAGCGTGACGAACGTTCTTAACGCAGCAGGCGCGACAGTGAATGAAGCGAGAACCAAGGCACTTATCGCAGCGCTGGAAGACATTGATATAGACGATGCCATATCTAAAGCGGCATTTACCGGAACACCTGCTGTAGCTGCACCGGCCGCTTCTGAACACAAAGAAGAGATTGAAGAAGCGAAAGTCGAAGAGGAGAAAGAGAAAGAGGAAGAAGAAGAAACAGGGATGGAAGGACTGGGAGCCCTATTTGGGTAATATCCCCTTCTTTTGCGCTTCCGACGTCATATCTGCGCTTGTGTCTTCTTTTTGCATCAAAAATTAGCCAGTAGACTTTTTGTTAATTGGCCTCGCAGAGCAATCTGATGGGGGGTGCGCGACCCATTTTGGCTGTGCTTTATCGCTAGCACCCCGGTATCAGATTCACCCCTATAACTGTTGACGGTATCGAATGTCGCATATTCAGCATATGAACTAATGAGCTAAATCCAAACAGTCTTAAGCGCATTGTCGCGTGCGTTGTTGTTCTCGTAAAAAATACTCGCTTGCTGTGCAATTTTGCTCATCAGACACATTTGACAGTCTTTTTCTTCTCATTACTAATGCCAGATTTCGGATGCTCGCGTGACATCTGCTACATTAAAATCCGTCTACGGATGTTCAAAAAGAAGTCTCTCGATCAGTATTGTACTAGTTTTTAACTATGCTTCCTTTTAAATTAATAAACGCCGAATTGACTTCGGCGTGGTTAATAAATGAGATCGCAGCTCTAGATAGGCTATTAGTCAAAGACGCGCCTAGCCGTGATTTAATCCCATCAGATGCAACTAAGATAAATGCTTGCCGTAAGCCTGTTCAGCTGCATCTATGAGCGACTATGAACGAATTCTATTACATAAAAAAAGGATTGCTAAAGTTTAACTAATGAAGGAGCCATAGGAGACCAGAGATGGTACTGAAAGACTCAGACGCTCGAATAATTGCAGAAGCACTTGGTCGCCCACTAAATGAAGTCGAAGTTGCTATATTTGAGAATCTCTGGTCAGAGCACTGCGCTTATCGAACAAGCAAGCCGCTTTTGCAGACAATGCCCTCCGACGGAGAAATAGTCGTTGTAGGTCCTGGTGACGATGCAGCTATTATCAAGTTAAGCGACGGCCTTGCTCTGGCAATAGCGATGGAAAGTCACAATCATCCTTCGTACGTCGATCCATACGATGGAGCTGCTACTGGAGTGGGTGGGATTGTTCGTGATGTAATTTCGATGGGAGCTCAGCCGATAGCCCTTATGGATTGCCTCTATTTCGGAAGTCTAGAAAAAGAGAAGAACCGGTACCTATTTGAGCATGTCGTTCAAGGCATAAGCGACTACGGCAACTGCATAGGTGTGCCTGTGGTTAACGGAGAAGTCTTCTTTCATCCGAGTTATGATGGAAATCCACTCGTTAATGTAGTGTGCGTTGGCCTTTGCCAAGTTGAAAAACACGTTACCGCTCACGTAAAAAAGATAGGCAGTAAAATCATCCTTATTGGATCATCTACCGGCCGTGACGGCCTGGGTGGCGCATCGTTTGCTTCACGCGATCTCAGTGAAGAAGCAGAAGCATCTGATCGGCCTTCGGTCCAAATTGGCGACCCTTATACAGAGAAACTGCTTATCGATGCAACTCTCGAAATGATCGACCAAGGTTACGTTCTGGCATGTCGCGATCTAGGCGCTGCTGGTTTATCAGGCGCTTCTGCTGAGATGTGTTCAACGTTAGGCGGGCGTATTACGCTCGACGCCATTCCGTTGCGAGAGACCGGAATGACACCTCGAGAAATATTAGTCTCAGAGTCACAAGAACGTATGGTGTTAGAGGTTTCGCCGGAACACGTTGACGATGCGCTTGCTATTGCCAGTAAGTACGATTTAAACGGTGCCGTTATTGGTGAAGTCGTCGAAGATCCGAATTATGTCGTTGAGTTTCGTGGATGTATAGTCGCGAATATACCAATCAAACTGCTCACTGACGGAGCGCCACTTTGCACACCTGAGTATCCTGGAGAATACCCGCGTAGTAAAAAGCCCGAAGCCAAGAGCGCTACGCTTCAAGAAAAGGCACTGCGCGTGCTTTCATCCTTAAACATCGCTTCAAAAGAGTGGGTTTTTAGTCAATATGATCACGAAGTCCAAACGCGGACCATCGTTAAACCAGGCCAAGGAGCTGCAGTCATCTCGATCGACGCTTCTCTAGGTATAGCGTTATCCTCTGGCTGCAATCCTACACAAGTAGCGTTAGATCCATTTAATGGAGCTGCTGCAACTGTTTTAGAAAATGCAATGAATGTAGCGGTTAAAGGTGCGATACCAGTCGCGTTTGTCAATTGTCTAAACTTTGGCAACCCAGAAAAAGAAGGAATCTTCTACCAGCTTGAACGAGCTGTAAACGGACTTTCTCACGCTGCACGCATCATCGAGACGCCCATCGTTGGTGGAAATGTATCGCTCTACAATGAAAGCGAAGAATTTCACACCGCTATAATCCCTACACCTTCAATCGGAATGGTAGGAATTCTTAAGGACGTATCTAAAGTCCCCTCAGCTTTTTTCAACCGCGAAGGAGACACTATAGTGCTGGTAGGCGAAACTTATCCAGAATATGGAGGATCAGAGTTCGCTGAACTGTTTGGGATAGATGGCGTCACTCCTAAGCCACGCACGGAGATCAAGAAAACCATTGAAGCACTAGTGGAGACTATAGAAACCGGGAAGATCTCTGCTGCTAACGATGTTGGACGGGGGGGTATTCTGATCGCGCTTGCACACATGTGCGCACGTTTTGGTGCGAGAGTTGACTTATCTCATGTTCTCGCAGAAGAGAACGAGTTATTTTCCGAGACGTCTGGAAGAGCGATTTTGACCGTCAATAACAGAGATCTCGGCTCCATTCTGACCTTACTTGAGGCGCGAGACGTTCCATTCGCTTCGATTGGAACTGTCGGTAAGGAGCGCCTCTCTATAATAATTAGCGATAATTCGCTTACGCTCCCATTGGAACTTGTCAAGCGGAGTCTCAATATTCTGAGTGACAGTATGATGGACTAAATAGATTCTTGCACCTGTTGCACACCTGCATTCAACATGTTGAGCGTCAACCTGATTTATGGAACGTATGGCGAGAGCGGTATCCTAACAAGCATTGAAAATACGAAGCGGATGTTGAGACTACTGGAGCGAGACGGAGTGCGCTTTTACAAAAACGCTTTCAAGATTTGCGATGTATTGCACGCACACACGTTCGGACCGATAGCAGTTTTGTTAGTGCTCTTTCACAAAGCATTGCACAAAACAGTGATACTGCACGCACACACGACGCCACAAGATGTTACGAACAGCTATTTTGCAGCTAACTTGATCAGTATCTGCTTAAAAGGGTATCTGCACCTCTACTACAATCTAGCAGACGTCTGCATTGTTCCTTCCACCCACACTAAGGACGTGCTAATAAAAACGCTCAAAATTAAGCGTAGAATTGAAGTTATCAGCAACGGCATTGATTCGAGCTTATACGTTTGCAATGAGAAGCGCGCCTCGGAATTTAAAGCGGAATACGCTTTGGACGACCGACCAGTGGTGCTCTCAGTAGGATTAGTTTTTTTACGAAAAGGCATCGTTGATTTCGTCACCGTCGCTAAGCGACTCCCGCATTTTCAGTTTGTGTGGGCAGGGCGAATCGTGACCTGGCCGTTTTTTCCCCGAGCTGCTAGAAAAGTTATCACAACGGCTCCTAAAAATGTACTGTTTACCGGTAGAGTGAATAGTATTTGCCAAGCTCTCAGTGCAGGTGAAATCTTTGTTTTTCCCAGCTACGAAGAGAATCAAGGGATTGCTGTTCTTGAAGCAGCTGCGTGCAGCTTGCCTCTAATCTTGCGCGATCTATCCGTTTATAGCGACTTCGTCGACGGGCAAAATTGTGTCAAATTCACTTCAACTGATGGATTTGAAAGCGCAATCAAAGAACTCCTGAAACATAAAACAGCTGCAAAAGCGCTCGGCGAAAACGCACGAAAGACCGTTCAAATCCACGATGTCAGCGTACTAAGCAAAAGGCTGCTTCAAGTCTATCAAACGGCGAAACGCGCTTAATTCTGCATAGTTAAGCGACGTATCTTTAAAAGGAAAGCTTTATAGGCCAAATGTCCTCTACTACCTCTGTTTAAAAAAAGCTGAGGAATTCGAATTGCACG
>CAYHCZ010000003.1:41201-46260 GCA_964355295.1 uncultured Methanomicrobia archaeon | reverse complement strand
CGCCGCATACTAGCGAGGTGTCTGACCTTGTGATATATACTTTCCGCCACCTAACCAAAGCCAAAATGACGTCCAGCGGGGTCGTCGGCGTTGTCCGGAAAGGCCTGAACGTAAGGACAACTGAAAATATCAAGCCTCTATAGGCGAGCACCGTTACGTCAGAAGCTCGCCGAGATCCTTAACAATCAGTGAAGGAAACTCCTCCTCGCTCAAATCCTCGATCTGTTCGCGGGTCGTTTCGCCGCTCAACACGCAGATAAAACTGCATCCGACGTTGCGCGCCATCTTCCCGTCGGTGTACAGCCGATCACCGACGATTGCCATGCGGTCCCTGCCGCATTGCTCAGTCACGTGTTCCAAAAGGCGGGGGCTCGGCTTGCCAAAGACCTCGGTAGGCCGTCGTCCCGTCGTCTGCTCGAGCACTGAAAGGATGCACCCACAGTCGGGGACGAAACCCTCCTCAGCCGGACATACGAGATCGCCGTGCGTTGCCAGAAACGGCAAACGTGGGCTCTGTTGCAGCAGCACCGCGGCGTTTCGCAGCTTATCGTACGTCAGCTCAGTATCGTACGCCACGATCAGCGCTTCACACACGTCCGGATCCGTGGTGAGCTGCAGGTCGGGAATCCACTGGTGCAGGTAGGTCTCAAGCCGGACGTTTCCGAGCAAATACACGTTTCGTATGTCGTGCGACTGTATATACGCGATAAGCGGCGCGAGCGGCGTGACGACGTGGTCGGTGTCGGTCGTGATGCCCATCGAGTTGAGCTTGATGAGATACTCCTCGGGGAGCTTTGACGTGTTGTTCGTGACAAAATAGAACGCCCGTTCCTGTGCGGTGCGGTTGATGAATTCAACGGTGCCGCGGATCGGCCGATCTCCCACGTACACCGTCCCGTCAAGGTCGAGGACGAAACAGCGCGCGTCAGACACGGCAAAACGGCTGAACCGCTTATCCGCGTCGTGCACGTCGCCCATAGACCGTATGGGCGCCCACCTCATACCGGCGAGATCAACACGCGAAACCCGCACGACGTGCGCGAGATCGCTTAGCACCGCCGTCATCGACACGTCTTTTTTTTCAACGGCACGCTGCGCCACGACGCGTTTGAGGGTGGAAACCGCGTGAGCGTCAAGCCTCCATACGTCGGCCGAGGCTGCCGCAGTTGCCTCGGTGACGATTGTATCGACGACGCGTCCATTCTGTGTCAGGATCACCTCGCCGCCCGACCTATTAGTATCTCCCGCCACGGCGTTTGTGCTCGGCGGTGACAGGAGCTCAACCACGCGATCGTCATACATGCACTCGCCGCTGCTGACGAAGAGCCCCTCACCGTCGAATTCTGCGGTCTCAAGCGCGAGGTGCAACGAACGCGCGGCATTTTTGAAACGATAGTCGGTGTTTCTGACAAGGTGCACTGCAGGGTACGCCCCTGCAAGGAAGCGTTTGACCGCGTTGTGGCGGTAGCCCGAAACAACGGTCACCGAAGATTCGGCTACGCCTGCCTTCAGGTAGCTCCGGAGCTGATGCTCGAGCACCGGAATCCCGTTGATCTTGATCAACGCGCCCGGTTTTCGGCTGTTGAGCGGGCGCAGCTCTTTGTTATCGTTTTCAGCGAGTATGATGGCCTGCATATGTGTATGCTCGAGAGCGACTAGTTGGGAGTACCAATGCACTTCTCGGTTATAACATCAAGCCATAAACGAATCAGTGCGTGGTGCTCACATGTGCCATGAAGGGTTCTGTGTAAGCTCCCGGGCGCGTGCGCGACGACCACAGAACGCATAAGCGTCCACCCCTCCGTGCAAACGTGCTAAAACACAAGGTAGTTAAGAGGGGAGTGAGATATTTGGGCTATTCTGTGTGTGGGGGTGAATGGTCTCATGAAACTCAAGTTTGGCGAACAGCTAACTGAATCGAATATCCGACGGCTCTATGACCTTCGCGACGTTGCGTTTGACACCGCGTGGTTTGAGGGAGCAGAGGACCGTGACGTTTACTTCATGTTCCGCGATCTTGCCCTCACGCCAGCCCACGCGGAGACCATTGAGCGCCATACGCTTCGCTACGACATCACGCTCGTCCCGCCGCTTCAAATGGGGCTCGAACTCGTCAAGACGTACGGACACTACCATCCGCGCGTGAATCCGAAGCTGAGTGACACGTATCCTGAGGTCTACGAGGTGCTCGACGGCGACGCCCACTACCTGCTGCAGCGCGCACACAACGAACACAGCGTCGATGACGTCATCTTGGTGAAGGCGACGCAGGGCGATAAGGTCATCATCCCGCCACACTATGGCCACGTGACGATCAACCCGTCTGAGCGAACCCTCAAGATGGCTAACTGGGTGTGCCGCTCGTTCGAGTCGTTCTATGAGCCCTACGCACAGCTTCGTGGAGGGGCGTACTATGAGCTCATCAATGGCAGGCTGCTGCGCAACCAAGCGTACGACGCCGCCCCTGAGATACGGGTCGCGTATCCGAAAGAGGCCCCCGCGTACGGATTGGTTAAGCGAAAACCGATGTATGAGCTTATCGAAGAACCGTTGCTGCTCGAGTTTTTAACCGCACCCGAAAAACACAGCGCGTTGTTTGACGACCTCTATCCTCGGTGAGGGCGCCGTTCGAACGCGCTCTATAGACCCAAAAAACACGCTCGCGCAGCGTTTTAACTCGCTAGTTGACGTTACATTCGTATCGGGGCGCTCAGTCAGTTTTTTGTACAGTTTACGGTGAGCTCTGCCGCTCCAACTGACTGAACACCTACTCTATGTTCGTGGCGCTTCTCACGTCTCCAGGGTGTACAGCGAGCACGCGACGTTATAACCGTAATAACAACCTTTTTTAAGACCATTGTTGAATCGTACTCTGCGTATGGCAGCCATAAAAAAAGCAGTCATCCCCGCTGCGGGATTGGGGACCCGGTTTCTTCCGGTCACTAAGGTGCAGCCAAAAGAGATGCTGCCCATTGTGGACAAGCCCGTCATCCAGTTTGTGGTCGAAGAGGCGATAGCGTCGGGCATTGACGACATCATCATCATCACAGGGCGGGGCAAGCGAACGATCGAGGACTACTTCGACCTCTCTCCGGAACTCGAGACGCATCTCGCCAACAGCAGCAAGCAGGAGACATTGGAGGAAATACAGAGGATCTCGACGCTCGCTGACATACATTACATACGGCAAAAAGAGCCAAAAGGGCTTGGGGATGCGGTCTTAAAAGCGGAGAAACACGTAGGAATGGAACCGTTTGCCGTGTTACTCGGCGATGACATCGTACGTTCCACGGTGCCGTGCACAAGACAACTTATAGACCTTTTTGCGATATATCACGCCCCCCTTATTGCGGTAGAACATGTGCCGCTTGATAAGATTCCACACTACGGGATCATTCGAGGAGACCGAATAAACGAGTCCGTTTATCGCCTGAGCGATGTTGTCGAGAAGCCGACGCTATCAGAAGCGCCCTCACACCTGGGCATCGTGGGACGGTACCTGATGACTCCCGATCTCTTTGAGTGCATCAAATACGTTGCGCGCACGGTGCAGGGCGAGCTGCAACTTACTGACGCCATTCGCGTGCTCATGCGCACGCGTGACATCTACGCGCACGTGATAGAAGGCACGAGATATGACGCCGGCGATAAAATCGGCTATATAAAAGCAGTCATTGATTTTGCCCTCGAAAGGCCCGATCTGCGCGGAGAGCTAGCGCGTCATCTTGAGGAGAAACTCTCAACACCAGAAAAGAAGTAACATGATCCCGAAGCAACGGATATCGATCATTGGCACTGGGTACGTCGGCCTGAGCACCGCGGTGTGTTTTGCGTCACGTGGCTACCACGTCATTGCGGCCACGCAGAATAAGGAGAACGCGCGGGCCATCAACGCGCAGCGGGCACCGTTTTACGAGCCGGGATTAGATGCTGCCCTTACGTATGGCATTCGGTCGAAATGCTTACGAACCGAAACCAGTCGCGCCACAGCGGTGTCCGAAACTGATGTAAGCTTCATCACCGTTGCCACGCCCGCTCAACCGGATGGTACCATCGATCTGCGCTATGTGATTAGCGCGAGCGAGGACATCGGCAGAGCGTTGCACAAAAAGGACGCATACCACTTAGTCGTCGTAAAGAGCACCGTCACCCCGGGCACGACGCGAGAGGTCGTGAAGCCGGTGATCGAGAAAGCGTCGCACCTCGGTGCGGGGCGCGACTTCGGACTGTGTATGAACCCTGAATTCTTACGGCAGGGCTCGGCGATTGAGGATACGCTGCATCCCAACCGGCTCATCGTTGGCGAATTCGACGGAACATCGGGCACCCGTCTTGAAGACCTGCTTACCGGGTTCTATACGGACACGGTCCCTCTGTTGAAAATGGGGCTTGAATCTGCTGAAATGGTGAAATACGCAAGCAATGCGTTTCTCGCAACGAAGATATCCTATGCCAATGAGATAGCCAACGTCTGCGAGACGGTTCCCGGAGTTGACGTTTCGCACGTCATGGCGGGCGTTGGACTGGATCCGAGAATCAGTCCCCAGTTTCTTGACGCAGGAGCCGGCTTTGGCGGCTCGTGTTTGCCTAAAGACGTCAAGGAGTTTCGCACGTTCGCCAAAAAACACGGGTATCAGGCGCCTCTTTTGGGCGCCGTATTGACCGTGAACGAAGCGCAAGCGCGCCACGTGGCGCAGTTAGTGCTCTCCTCTCTTGACAGACCAGAAGGGAAGAAGGTTGCGCTTCTGGGTCTTGCTTTTAAGCCAAATACCGATGACCTGCGGGACGCACCCTCACTGAAGATCGCGTCACAGCTTGTAGCGGCCGGAACCTGTGTCAGCGCATATGATCCAGTCGTCAAGAAGATCGACCGACCGGAATTCGAGGCGGTCACGCGTTGTAACTCAGTTCAGGCGTGTCTCGCTGGCGCTCACTGCTGTGTCGTCGTCACTGAGTGGGAGGAATTCAAAGCCTTAACGCCGGATGATTTTATCGCACATATGACTGAGCCGATAGTGGTCGATGCACGGCGAATCTTTAATCCGCAGGAGTTTCGCCA
>CAYHCZ010000003.1:0-41101 GCA_964355295.1 uncultured Methanomicrobia archaeon | reverse complement strand
GGGAGCATCAGGTTAAGCGCCCACACGACCAACGTCATCGTCGCGGCGCAACAAAACGTCGGCGCGAGCCTTTTGAGCATCGTAACAAAGTTGAGGCCGATAATACGGGCGGGAATTGACCAGCTCGGGTACCACAGCACAACGTTAGCGAGGGTGTACGCGACGGCGACGCCAACGACGCCCCAGCGCAGGCCAACGATAAAAGAGACGATGTATGTCGATCCGGTGATGAGCCCCCACCGAAACATGATATCAGTCCGTCCCTGTGACTTATAGATCCACTCCGTGGTATAGCTAATTGATTGAATAACGCCGAGAATCCCGAAGACCTGGAGGATGGGAATCATCCCAGCCCACTTGTCCCCAAACACGGTGACAACAAAGAAGGGGGAAACGACGAGCAGCCCCAACAGCAGGGGAAAGATAACGAGCGAAATCACGCTGATCGATTTCAAGTACATCTCCCTGACCCGTTCCCGGTCTTTTTGGATAGCAGAGAGTGCGGGAAACATCACGTTTGAAACGACGCCTGCCAGATCCGCCACCGGCAGCAAGAGAAGGGTGTACGAACGTGCATACACCCCGAGAGCCGCCGATCCAAGATACCGGCCGATGAGCAGATTGTCGCCGTTTTTCGTCCAATAGTTGAACGCGGTGAAGCCCAAGAGGTTGGTGCTGTACTTAGCAAGGTCTCTTACCGCGTCCCATTGCAGCGAGAGATTCGGTCGCCACGGGGTAATGGCCCACAAGGCTGCAACCGACACGACAGACAAGGAGACATGCATCGCTATGAGGCTCCACACGCCATAGCCGCTCAACGCGAGGTAGATCGCGGTGCCACCCGAAATCACCACGGCCGCGAGCTGGACCGCCGCAAGGGTGCGAAAGTCCATCGCTCTACTGAGGAGCGCACTCTTGACCGTGCCAAATGCGTTAATAAAAAAAATGACCGAAATTCCCACGGTGAGGCTTTCGAGGGCAGGTTCGCCATAGAAGGAGGCGATCAGCGGGGCCGCCGCAGCTACGATAAGCGTGACGAGTGCTCCTGCGACAACGCTGATCCAAAAGACGGCATTCTTGTGGCGCTGTTCCAACTCCAATCGCTGAATGAGGGCCGAACTAAATCCAAAGTCCTTGAATATCGTGGCGAATCCCGTGAACACAAGAACCATACCGACAAGTCCAAAGTCTTCGGGTGACAAAAGACGAGTCAGCATAATGGATGTGACAAAGAATGCGAGCTGCGCCCCGACTTGGGCGACGCCATTCCATGCCACCCCTGCACGGATCTTACTGTCTAATTCTTCCACTTTTTCACCACAGCGCTCGGCTCACTTTGAGCGTGTTCAATGTTGGGCGTATCGTGACCGTGATAGCTGGATTTGATCGTTGCAGCTCAAAAAAAGTGCCCTAGCAACAGCTGACGACCTTTTGATATATGACGTTTTATGTTTTATTGTCGTCGTGTGAGCGCACGCATACGATGCTTTTCGCTGGCGCTTTACACCATGCTAATATGCGCGTGCGAATGCTGAATCGACGATAACACACGTCGCGTTTCTGATTGTGGGCGAGCAGTATCGCCTTCCGTGACGATTGCCGATATCAAAGATTCGATAGCACGGTGTCTGTGCGTTGCCGCGAGCCACCTTCCAGCCCGGGGCGCTCACGTTTCAGCAGCCTGGAGTTCTTGCCTCAACACATAGGTCCACAAAAATAGCGCGCTCGCCAAGGCAAAAGAAACGAATCCTGAGAAATAGGATATTGTTGTTACGGTGACGTGATAGAGCGCAAAAAGAGCGGGGGCAGTTTGAAATGTGAATATGAAGACGGGGAACACTGCGAAAATGAGGAGACAGAATATCATCCCACGTTTATCTGTAAAGTTGTCGAGGCTCAGTAATGCTACAGGTACAAGGAACATCCACCACTGGGGGTGGGTGTAGACAGCTATGAAGAACCAAGAAACGATAATAAAGGCGTAAAAGATAAGATGGCGGTTATCCCGCAGAGCCCTGTTCGGGTTCCTAAGGACGCGCAGTGCCATATAACACACTATGAGTGCATAACCGATTGCCCATATTGGCACTCGAAAAAGAGGTGATGGACGCGTCAACAACCAGTTTGACTCGCCGTGAAGTAGTATCGTTGTGAACCACCCGGGATAGGGTACCCACACTACCAACGCTGGGATAACGAACGTTCCCAGGCACGTCAACAAGGTGAAGCAGCATTTTGTAAGGTCCAATCTTTTGTCCTTGACAAGCGCCACCGTGTATATGAGATAAGCAGGCAGTAGCAATCCACCATATGTCTTGAACTGCATGGATATTCCTAAGCTGAGATAAGCGAGAAGCAACAAGGGAAGATTTTTCTCAGCGTTTAGGGCCTTTTGCATTAAAATCAGCGAGATAAATATGAACAGGGCGCAAAAGACGTCTATCTGTCCCCAGAGGACGACCGATACGAACGTGATGGGGCCAAAGCATAAGAGCGACAGCCACTTATTTTTGAGCCCTCTGAAGGAAACGCCGACGAAGGCATATAATGCCAGTAGGATTGGTATCATACCCCAGAACGGGAGAATTCTGAGGCTAATGTTGTTATATGAATAAACGGGGGAGGTCGTTTGGCTATAGTTAGTCGCCAAACCGTAATGAAAGAGGAATGCGCCGAACTTGAGCCATGTGCCTTGCAGTGTGTAAAAAGTTGGAGGATACGCAACTCCTTCCATCCCTGCCATAAAGTGTAGTGGATCGATGGCGAATGCCATAGATATGTTGGTGATTATCCAGAAGTCGCTATGTTTAGGGAACATTGAGGCAAAGAAATAAAATAATCCAAGAGCGACTAATAAAATCTTCAGTAAGCGTTTTTCAGCCCTCAAATAGCTTGCTAGCCCCATATTTATCGTCATACTCGTGCGGAAAGTAATAGTTTATCACGTGTCGCGCAAAAAAGCCCCCTCTTAGACACGATGACTTAAAACAAGAACGGCTAATAAGCGTTGCTTTTTGCATCTGCTAAGTGAATCATGCGCAACTGGGGCGGCTTATCTTACTCGTGAGCGCAGCATGTTTCTCCGCAAAAAGCTCTCGCACCCTTTTAGCGGCATTTGGAGTCTTTCTTGCCTCTGAACGGTTATTCGGTGACTGCACGTTGAGAAAAAATCATCTTCCCGCAACCATCACGCTACTTCCTGACGTGTGGTATTTTGCTTTGTGAGCACGACTGTTCTTACTAGTGTTTGTTTTTGTAAACTCACGTGCGCTAGTTGGCAGAAGCGACGAAGACTCACCGTGCGAAAGTCTTAGGCGGGAGGAACTCACGTGGGGTCGATATTAATCGTTGCGTCCCTCAAAGACGGCAAATCCTCGAAGCGTTTTGATTCGGTAGCAGACGCGGAAGTACTGTCTCCAGTCCTTCGCGATAAGAGATTCGTCTGGACGTAACGCGTCGTGCAGCATAACCGTGGCGTTTGGCTTTAGATATGGTAAGAAAAACGGAATAGCGGGTTGCCGTGCGCATCGCGACGATACTCCCGGTGGGGAATCTACTATCAGCATGTCGACCCTCTTATCGCTCATGACTTGCTGCAGCTCTGGCTTGCTGAACCAGATACCTAACGCGGTCTTCGCGAACGGTACCCACCTAACTGTGATATAACGGTCCAAATCGTATCGTCGCACCAGCTCTTGCACGTGGTGCACGTAGTATTTTTCACCCTCAATAGCAGTAATATCTAGTTCTTTAACCATTCGAGGAAGCACGCTTGCAAGAACAATCGTTGAAACCCCTGACCCAAGTTCGACAACGCTCATGCGGCCGCGGGCTTGGCAGCCGCGCACAGTATCAAAAATGGCTTCAAAGTCACGGCTGTCCATTGACCACAGCTTTCTGGACATAGACCGTGGCAGTCCGTAACGTTTACGAAATGCGGTCCATTCAATTTTTTGTCGGACCGCGATCGTACGTTCTTTGAAAAAACGCCAGGCCGAGGGTGCAAACGTGCTCATTTCTTAAAGCTCACCCGAAGCAGATTTTAACGGGCAACTCTCTGGTAATTCTGCAGAATTGCTTCATACAGTTTTTCACTGTTCATTTTCCGTTCAAATTCTGTGATGAAAGTGGGATAATATGCATCAATGTTGTTCGCAAACCGCGGATCTTGTATTAGCCTCTCAATCGAAGACCTTATGAGCGAAGTTTCATCCCAACCCAGTGCTATTCCTATTCCGTGCGCTTTGATGAATTTTGTCGTCAAAATATATTCATCGGCAACGGCAAGTATCGGTAGTTTGCACCCGACGTATTCCAATATCTTAACGCCGAGCATGGATTCGACGGGAAATCCACTCGAAAGTGCATAAAATCCTACGTCACTTGCCAGAAGCAGCTCAAGCACGTCGCTGTGGGCGACTTTCGTTAAAAAAATGTCGTTTTCTGGGTCACCGTTTGCTTCAATCTCTGTGGTGATACTATCAGAGTCCTCATCTCCGACTATTATGTAGCATATCTTTCTCCCCTCACGAACCATGTCTTGGAGCGGCTTGATGAGTATTTCAGGCTTGTAATAATCTCTTATCGTCCCGACATGAATCACATATTTGAGGCCATCATCAATGGGAATGCCATATTTACGCAATATCGCGCACTTGTCCGACGTTTGCCGAACAGCTTCGAGTTCGGACAAATTTATCCCGTTTGGGACAACCGTCACCGGTTTCTCAAGATTAGTAAGTCGCTGAAGATCCTTCACAAAAGACTCGTAAACCGAGGTCAATAAAAATGCTTTCTGACATGCGTTGATGAATAGTCTATAGGCAAGACCGGAAGTAAGGGCTTTGATGAGCCGGCTAGACCATGGATAGTTGCGGATCGCCCATTTTGCTATCCGCTTGTTGGTCCAGTCGTCCCTGATATCAATGCAAGATTGATTTCCCAGCAAAAGAGATGTTAGATAGATTGCGATCGTAGGATTATATGTCGGGACGGTAGTCAGAATGAGATCAGGCGTATACTCCCGCACTTCTCTTATGGCAACAAGAGTTGTTATTAAGAGTGCAAGAGGATTATCTTGTGGAAGTTTAGCGAGTAGTTGTCGCAAATGTTTGAGTTCATATCTTACAACGCTCACGTTGTTTGTTATTCTCTTGACCGCCCTCCTTTCTTTGGACGTTGATTTAGAGCTATAAACTACAATTCGTGCGTCCACTTCGGCGCGGTCGATTATAACGTCAACCAAATTTTGCAAGCGTACCGCCGGTGCAGTAACATCTGGAGGATAATCTTCCAACATCAGCATCAATCTCATCGTGTAGGTACCCCAAACAAGGACTCCCGCCAGTTTTTATATTCACTTTTGTGTACAGTAGAGAAATTCTTCAATAGGACATCAATACCTGTCACTTGCAAGTCTGAATCCCCGTTGTTTAGCATCGTGACAATATCAGCGTCGGAGTAGACTCTCACAACTTGAAACCCACTATGCGCAACTAAAATCGCCGTCGGCAGACCGATGTGACCTAGACCCAATATGAACGTTCTTCATTTTGTCTGCTCCGAGACACACGTAGGGTTAAGTGATTTCGCCTATAGATATCCCCTTCGATGCGACAAGCCGCAATACTGATCGCACCACGAAGCGTGACACCGCAGCGAGAGGTTAGGTCGCCACGGGGTTATAATCCACAAGGCTGCAACGGACACAATGGAAGAGGAGACATGCATCGCGATGCGACTCCGTACGCCATAGCCGCCCAACGCGAGGTAGATCTCGGTGCCATCCGAAACCACCACGGCCGCGAGCTGGACGGACGTAAGTGTGCGAAAGTCTATCGCTTTACGGAGAATCGCGCTCTTGACTGTGCCAAATGCGTAGATAAAAAAAGATCGAAATTCCCAAGGTAAGGGGTTGGAGGGCAGGCACCGAATAGAAAGGCGCGATACGAGCTAGCATAACCTGCATTTAAATCCTGTGCAGGCGATAGTGGTTAACGGGTGGGTAAAATATCGAAAACGAAAGAGCCCTACCCCATTATACGAAGCACAACTAGTACGCTTTAGGATGGGCATGTGACCATATAAGCATAAATCCCGCTCGTTTTAAGCGAGGATAACACAGTTGCCTCGAGGCAGAGCGCTCCCACGAACACAGATGATCGGTTCGAACCAATGGAAGAATTACAAGGTGCTGCGAAAAACGGTTATTCCGTCCTCCACTTAATTGACATATTCGACGTCCGTTATGAACGTGATCAGCAGCGGATCGTGTTCGTACAGGCGGAACGCGGGAATACCGTGACCGTTCTCACGTCCACCTATAACGATGAATGGCGGCGGGATCAACGCAGCTCGTTTGAAACCTGGGAGGCTAATTTTAAGAGCGTTGACATACACCACAATGCAGCGGCTAAACTTCCTTTTTTTCTCACAGTAGTGTACTATCCTGGCGTACACGCTTTAGGTCACTATGACGTAATTCACGCATATGGGCCGTGGTCCTACTCTTCATATCTCGCGTGCATCTTAAAGAGGGTTATAAAAGTTCCTGTGGTCATGCGAGCTGATTTTAATGAATTGGGGTACAAACGGGCTAAAAGGAGCCGCTTCTGGCAATCACTATTACGTGCACAGTTCAGGAGCGCAGATGCCATTACCACATTCACCGCTGCTGAAAAAGAATACCTGACTGACCTCGGGATCGAGAGGGACAAGATATGGGTCGTTCCGATTGGAGTGAATTTAACCAAATTCCAAACTGCTGCAAATAGGGTAAGGCCGCCGAATGAAATCGTCTTTGGCTATCTCGGCCGTTTTGCACCGCTAAAGGGGGTGCATCGCCTCGTTTCACCCCTTTCTAAGATACTCCGCGAATATGACAGCGCTAAGGTCATATTCGCTGGCCCTCAGCAGGATCGTGCATATTTCAACCGTATTCTGAATGAAATGAAGCAGTACGCCAATTTCAGTTATCTAAGTAACCTGCATGATTCAATTACGTTTTTTGAGCAGTGCGATGTTGTCGTTCTCCCGAGCTTTAGGGAGGCGGGGGCCATCACTGCAAAAGAAGCTATGGCCGCTGGCAAAGCGGTCATTGCTTTCAACGTGTACCCGTTCAACTCTTATATCACACATGAAGTGTCTGGCTTTCTTGTCAATACAGAAACTGACCTGTACGACTGCTGCAAACGGCTCATCGACGATCCCGATCTGCTAGAGCAGCTTCAGAAGAGGGCGCTCAGTCAATCGTCAAACTTTGGCGATCGGCAAATGGTAGATAAGATTGAAGAAATTTACGACTCTACGCGCGAATTGAATCAGGCCCCAAGCGTCCTTTTGTAAACACGCATGTAATCGTCAGCCACTGCGCCCCATACGCGTACCTTGCTGCTTAGTGGACCGACAGCCACACCACTGTTGTAGATAGTAAGTATCAAGTCAGCAAGCGCGGCATCATCGGGTGGATGGTCAACGCCAAAGCACCCTGGTTCGCTTAAGAACTCCGTTAGAGCTGACGTTTTGCTTACAATACAGGGCGTTCCGTGAGCCAGTGACTCAGCTATCACAAGCCCGTATGATTCCATCTCTGAAAGTAAAAGCACCATATCTGCGTTTGTATATTCCCCATCTAACTCTGTAGCTTGGAGATTGGACCGCCATCTCACTGCCCCTTCAAGGTCAAGTCTTTTAATGTTCTCTCTAAGTTCGCGAGCGTACGGCCCCACCCCGACGATGGTCAACGAAGCGTTCACGTGGTAGTCGGTCCTGAGTCGTGCCATAGCGCTCAGGATGAACTGAATTCCTTTGTATCGTTCAACGCGCCCAACATAAAGAAGAGAGATGGGGCTGCCCGCTTCCTTTGATTTTCTGTGCATCTGTATTCTTTCCACCCCAATAGGGATGGTCCAAATCTTCTCACGCGTCACGGGGAAACTCTGCTTAATCAACGATGATTCATAATCTGACACACAAATGACTGCGTCAGCTTGCCGAAGCGTCCACCGCCCTAAAGGCAGCAAGATTCTGTGCAAGATGCTCGCGACCTTTGAATGCCCCTTCGCGTGATAGAACGGGGAGCATATAACCTTTGGTTTCGCGTCGGCCACCCTTTTCGTGAGGAAAATCATCTGAAAAGTCAACAGCGACCAATAACCGTGCACGTGAACGATGTCGAAAGCGCTGAAACTATTCCGGTTTCGAAGCGTATACGCGAGTATTTCAGGACTTAAGTCGAACAGATGCTTGCTAAAGCGCGTTGAAAATCGCTTGATATAAACGTGATTTAACTCCTCCTCCTCTTTTGCGGCGCATTTATTGAGCGTCAAGAGCGAACAGGGGTTGCCTGTATCTGCCACTCGTTCTGTAACTTTCTTTACGACGACCTCTAAGCCCCCGATACAGGGGTAGTAGCTCGGCGTGACTATCAACACGTTCATGTAAATCACTGCTTTAGAAATGTCCTTATGACAACAGAGGAGGCAAAACCGCACCTATATTGTCGATCGTTCTGTCGTTACATAGGGCACCATATTATCGTTAATCTTGCCCTGCTGCACCACATTTTTCCTACATTTTTCACCGTGGTCGATATCAGCAAATTAGGTCACAAGGCACGAAATGATCGTGTTGGTGACCGCTTGGTAAAAGTATTGTAACGGGAAGCCCCCCCTTAACAAACCGCAAAAAAAAAGTCTTATGATCGCCAAATGATGCTTAAAAGGGCGAAACAGCAACCTTTATGTCATCCGCATAGAGAGTATCACCAAACGTTAAGCGCCACCCATCATGGAATCGACGAGGTTTAGACTAGACTCGCTAGCAAGGATGACGATAGAGGACGATACGCCTGTTGGTAGGGGCCTCTCGCGGGTCTTAGTCGGCATACCGTGCTACAACGAAGAGATCGCAATAGGTAGCATGGTTTTGCGAGCTTCGCAGTACGCTGACGAAGTCGTCGTCATCGACGACGGGTCTAATGATAAAACGGGGGAGGTCGCACGCCTCGCTGGCGCTCACGTGTTAGTCCACGACGAAAACCTTGGTAAAGGCGCTGCGTTGCGTAGCATCTTTGAGTACGCCACGCGCTCGGGGGCTGATATCATCGTCATCATCGATGGCGACGGCCAACACAATCCGGACGACATTCCTAAGCTTATAAAGCCAATTGTGCTCGACGAAGCCGATGTCGTTAATGGAAGCCGCTACCTCAAGGGGGCAAGGAAGGACACGCCACGCTATCGCAGGTTTGGGCAGGTGTTTCTCGACCGGGTCACCCATTGGGGCCTAAGCGACAACCTTACCATTACTGACACGCAAAGCGGTTTCCGAGCGTTCTCGATGAAAAGCGCGCCTTTTTTCACGTTTCGTTCAGACGAACTCGCGATCGACAGCGAAATGCTCATGGATGCGGCAAAAGCACAGTTGCGGATCAAGGAAGTAGGTGTCGAAGTTCGCTATGACGTCGGTCGTTCATCCAAAAACCCCGTGAGCCACGGCGCGCAGGTGCTTATGGGGGTGGTACGTAACATCGAGTTTCAGAAGCCCTTGCTCGTGTTCGCCGTTCCAGGTGCGATCCTCGTCGTGCTGGGGCTCGCGGTGGGTTTATACGTCGTACGGATCTTTCTTCGCTGGAACAAGGTCGTGTATGGCCCGACGATGCTCATGATCCTACTTACCGTTATTGGGGTGCTTATGTTAATCACAGGCATTCTCCTACACTCCTTGTCCTCGCTCTCAGTATCGGCGGACCGAAAGGGCTAAACGTTTAGTACCTACTTGCATGTTCTTCGCAAACGAGAAAGTTTATACTACTGGTGCACATAAGAACTCGCGTGACGCGTGTCAACTCACTCTCTCCGTTGAGCATCTTATTGATCATTATCTTGGCAGTGGCTATCTGTGCGACCGTTTATATCGCCGCCTTTCCCCTTCCAGGAGAATCGTTCACGGAGCTCTACCTCCTTGGGCCAAGCGGCAAGGCGAGTGGATATCCGACGAATTTGTCGGTAGGCCAGAATGGTACAGTGGTTGTGGGCGTTGTCAACCACGAGAACGCCGAAGTAAGTTACCGCTTAGTCGCACAGTTAAACAACACGACGTTCGATAAGCGGTCATTCACCCTCGCCAACAACGAGAAGTGGGAACAGCCTCTTACATTCACGGCAACACAACGAGGCTCGCAAAAGGTGACGTTTGATTTATACAAAGAAAGCGACGCGAACGTGTACCGTTCAGTCTATCTGTTTGTAAACGTGAAGTGATGACCGTAGGTTCTTATAAGTTTAGCGTGCTCGAATTGTATCACAATAAGGAGATTTGTTGATCTTATGCCCTCTGCACTCATTACCGGCATTACAGGACAGGATGGGTCGTACTTAGCTGAATACCTGCTAGAAAAAGGCTACGAGGTCTACGGACTTATTCGGCGCCTTAGCACTCCAAATCGGTCGCGAATCGACGCGATCGCCGATCAACTGATCTTGCTTGAAGGCGATATCAGCGACCAGTCGTCACTCGATAATGCGGTGCAACGGGCGATGCCTGACGAGGTCTATCATCTTGCCGCACAATCGTTTGTCGCCACATCGTGGAGTCAGCCTGTGCTGACGGGCGACGTTACCGGACTTGGCGTCGTTCGTATGCTCGAGGCCGTGAGGCGTATATGTCCTATCGCGCGCTTCTACCAAGCGTCAAGCAGTGAGATGTTTGGCGCATCACCGCAGTCGTTCAAGGACGAATCGACGCCATTTTATCCACGGAGTCCCTATGCGATCGCCAAGGTATACGGGCACTATACGTCGATCAACTACCGCGAAAGCTACGAGCTTTTCTGTTGCAATGGCATCCTTTTCAACCACGAATCGCCTCGCCGTGGCATCGAGTTCGTGACTAAAAAGATTTCAGACGGCGTCTCGCGCATAGCGCACGGTCGAGCAAACGAGCTCCGGCTGGGCGATCTCGAGGTGCGGCGTGACTGGGGGTATGCCCCTGACTACGTAAAGGCGATGTGGCTCATGCTCCAACAGGATGAACCAGATGATTACGTCATCGCCACGGGCGTGAGTCATTCCGTGCGTGAGTTTGCGCAACTCGCCTTCGAAGAAGTCGGCTTAGACTGGAAAGAGTACGTCACCGTCGATGAGCGGTTTAAGCGACCTGCTGACGTCGCTGACTTATGCGGAAACGCTTCAAAAGCGCGCGCCGTATTGGGATGGACGCCTGATACCTCATTTAGTGAACTCGTGCGCATCATGGTGGCTGCTGACATGGACAGCTGTACCAAAGAGCGCTCGTGAATACGCAACTCGGGTCAGAGGGCGCGATGTTTGCCAATCCATTTCAGATGAATGATTGGAGAATCACCGCGACACTCAAAACGAGCCTCGCGCTGTATCTCGTAACGTGGGCATTCATAGGCCTCGACGCTGCGGGCGTGCACGTACCCCTCGTGCGCGCTCTCTTTGCTATTGTATCCCTCTTGTTTGTTCCGGGCATCCTCCTTCTACGCGTGCTCCGCACCCACCGCCTCGGCAGTGAGCGAACCGTGCTCTTTGCCGTTGGGCTCAGCGTCGCAACCGTCATGGTCACGGGGATTTTTATAAACTTCGTCTACCCGCTGGTCGGGGTTGGGCGACCTTTCGACCTCCTCCCTGCCGTAGGGACGATGACCATATTCGTTGCCCTGTTGGCTGTGGCGAGCTATTGGCGCGATCGGGACTTCGCTGATGATCCACAGATTAGCGCTCGAGAGGTGTCAGTGCCCTCCGTTCTCATTCTCTGCATCCTGCCGTTTATCGTCGTTTTAGGATCCTTCCTAATGAACGCGTATCAAAACAATTTAGGGCTGCTCGGCGCGCTGGTCGTGATTGGCGCCACGGCTTTCTGGGTCTGCACGTCGGCCTCTTTTCCCAAACGTTTGTGCCCGTTCGCCGTCTTTACGATCGCCCTAGCCTTGCTCTACTTCGGATCGCTCGTCTCTTCGTACATCTGGGGATGGGACATCCAAAAGGAGCTCTATCACGCGAACCTCGTGCTTATGAACGGCGTGTGGTATTCAACGTTGCCCGACGTGACGAACGCCGTCATCAGCGTTACGATGCTCGCGCCTATGCTCGCGCAAACGTCAGGTCTGAGCTTGGTATGGCTGTTTAAAGTTGTCTATCCTTTGTTGTTCGCGTTGGTGCCGCTCGGACTCTTCGTAGTCGTTCAAAAACAAACGAACGAAAAAATTGCGTTTCTTGCCGCCTTTTTTGTCTCATTGTTGTTTACGTTCTTTAGTGAGATGCCCGCGCTAGCCCGGCAGGAAATCGCGGAACTCTTCCTCGTCCTGCTGTTGGTCGTTATGGTGGATAAGTATCGATCCAGAGAGGAAAAAAAGCGTGTTTACGTGCTATATGGAATTTTCGCCGTCTCGCTCATAGTATCGCATTATTCGCTCGCTGTTATCTATCTTATTTACCTCATCATCGCTTGGCTGCTGCTGTTTCTGACAGACAATCCGGCCGTGCGCCGCTTACAGCGATCAGCCGAGGGCGCGTCGACAGATCGATCTACGACGCCGCACCGCATGCTGACGCTCGTCTTTGTTCTCGCGTTCGCTACGTTTACTATCGTCTGGTATGCGAGCATGGGGGCTGCTGCTTCTATCGGAATCGGCAAGACGCTCACTAGCATTGTGTACACCATCTTTACGCCGAGCGCGATTGCCCTCGCCGTTGGGATCGGGACTGTAGTCTACCTTATCGCTTTTGCACTCATCTATGTTATCGCGTCTCGGCGGGCGCACAAATTACAGCCGAGGCTGTTTAGTGTCGCTCCTATCGCGCTCTTAGCAGCGCTCTGTGCGACCGCACTGAACAACTGGAAGGCGGTGCTCAATGACCTGCTCCAGATTGGCACCCAGTCACCACTTCACGATGTAGGCCGCGCCCTCTATATTATTAGCGTGCTTCTGATCGCTGCTGGGCTCTGCGCTTTAGCGTTCCGTTGCTACAGGCGTCGTTTCGACAAGGAGCTTGTCGCGCTTGCACTCGCCAGTTTCGCCGTTTTAGCTGCGTCAACGATCGTACCCCGGCTCTCTTTTATTGTGAACGCTACTCGGCTTTTCCACATCTCAACGTTGTTGCTGGCGCCGTTTTGCGTCACCGGTGCTCTGTTCGTTCTGCAGATAGCGGCTCGCGTCATTGGGTGGCGGGACAAAGCAAACGACGTATACGCATTGAAAATTGTGGCCGCCTTTTTTGTGGCACTCTTTTTGTTCAATACCGGGTTTGTCTACGAGGTCACGCACCAGGAGTCAACCTCCTTTATCTTGACCAGCAACATTGACGCGGCGCGCTTTAACGAGAAGGAGGTGGCTGCGGGCCAATGGCTATACCAAGCACGCGGCAAGAACGAGAGCGGAAAGTACTTACCAATTTATGCGGATGCGCATCGTGCGGCGCTGTTGAGAAGTTTCATAAACAATGGTGCGTATTCACTGCGACAGCCGCCAACGGCAACTCCGCTTATTGGATACGTTTACCTGGGCACCTATAACGTGGAAACCGGACAGGTTGCACAGATGCAAACGAATACGTTACTTCAAGGCACCAGCTACGCTTCTCTTGGCACCACAAGTGCAATTCGCAGCAAGGTCTATGACGATGGAGGGGCCGCTATCTATTACGGGGGGAGTAAGGGACGCTTTTAACTATAACCGCTGTCAATCCTACCGCTGATTCAATACCCCTTATTGCACCTCATCTTCAAACGTCGCAAGTTAAGGCACCTCGTGCAGTGAGCCACTCGGCGGTATCAAAAAGGTTTTTAGACGACTACTTGCTCATCAGACACGCCCCGGGCTTGTGCCCCCAACACCGCGAGAATGTGGTTATTGTCCACTAAAAGCGAGCGCGATTCTTACTCCGATGACTAAGAGAAAAACGGCGCTAGTTGGTATGGCAAACACATAGAACGCTCTCTCGATGTTTTCGCTCCAGTATGATGTCCCTATTAGGGCAGCCCTCGTAAAAAACAATAACATTACAATGATCGTTAAAAAAGAACCGATGAACATAACCTTATCGCTGGATATATTTGGGAGCAAACTCGCAACAGCGATAGCGACGGGTGTAGATGACACAACTGAAAATGGGCATCTTTATACTTAAATGCGTGTCGCGTACAAACATCGCGCGTTATTTAGCGTGAGTGCGATTAAACGTTCAGCTCACGCCGTGACGTTCATCCAGAGATGGGTCGTTTGGAGCGGTGAGGTGTCGTTGTTGGCGTAAAGGAGGAAACTCAGTTTTAGGTTCGTCCCGGTTTGGTCGGGGGATATTGCCACAGTTTGCTCCCAATTCTGGTTGTTTTCAAGGCTAAATTTTTCGGTGGAAAGCGTGCTCGATCCTGTCGTGCCGTTAAGCGTTGTGACAAGCCTGTACTCTACGATGCGCTGCTCGTGGTTCGTGATACCTACAATCATCGATTGTCCCTCTCCTAAGCGGAACTGAGAAGGGTAGTCTTGCGCTTTACCGTCCTTACCAAGAATATACAGTTCAGTATAGGGCTGACTACTGAACGGCGTCGCTACCAAGTAGACCGTCGCGACAAGCGACGTTACAACGATAAGCATTAACACGACAACAAGCGTCTTGTCGAGCGTTCCTGTAACTTTTGGCAATGAAAGCGCCCGTCTCACGTCTGAAACGCGAGGAACGAAGATGACAAAAGACTGCCCCGGGGAAAGAGAGCGGCGTCGCACGAACGCGGCGCACGTGCCTACGACGACGAAGACTGCTATCGACACAACGAGTGACGCTGAACTCAGGCCTGATTTGGCATAGCTTAGGAGAAGGCCGACGCCGCCAACGATAATCATGCTAAAAACCAGCGAGAAGATGCCCCGTTCTACGTTCGTTATACTCTCCTTGTGCGGGAAAACAGCAGCGAGCAACGTATAGCCAGGGGCGAAAAGGATAAGCAGCAATCCGACGACAGCGCGGGGTATAATCACGCTCTCGGAAGGCGCGAAAACGATAACGATCGCTGTAGCGGTTATAATCAAAATAAGCACTAAATCGAGGTATACAAGAGAGAGAAGTGTGTTTTTAGAGCTTTCGCTGTGCTCTTTGTGGTTGGGGCTTGGATTGCTTTGTGTCACGTGGCTTCTGTCGACACTCCTTTTTCATAGCGGTAATGCACACGCGTGACAGTTGGTTTGAGGTACGAATGACACTGATATATAGCTATTGCTGCCTGCTGACGGTCTTGGACAGCGTTGTATTGCTAAGCTGCAAGCGCAGACTCTGCGCGCTCCGAATGTGGTTGTTTTCGCGCCTTATGTCGGTAAGGACGGCCCTCACGCGCTGGACTTGGTATACGTGATGTAGCCGTAGCAGAAGCCAACCCCCCAGAAGATAAGGATGGCGCCGACAAGCAATGCTTGTTTCAGCGCAAAGCGCGACCGATGAAAGATTGCCTCGCGCATTCTGTTCGGGAAGAACTCGAACAAGATTTTCGATAAGTAATCGCGTCTTGTGTGAGGGGAGACTCGATGTCCGGTGACCCGTATCATATTTCCTTCTGACACGCCACCGGCATACGCCCGCTTTAGCAACGCGTTGAATGTTAGCCTTTTTGCCGGAATTGCGTGAAATACCTTCACGTCAGGGTTACACACGATCTTAAAGCCCGCTTGTTTCACGCGCCACGCGAGCTCCGTGTCCTCGCCGCCGATCCACTTATTTCCCTGCAACCCGAGACGTTCGTCAAATAGTCCGACTTGGTCGAGCACCGGCCTTCTGAATGCCATATTAGTGCCGAAACTGCGCTCAACCTCATATGTGGTCGCCGCCATCTCATACGAGCAACTGATCATCCAATAGAGCTCCTTTGGGAACCAGGAGGCGTTGCTTTCCCACCGAGGGATGGTCGACCCCGTGATCGCGCCGATACGTTCGTCCTCGGCAAAAGACGCAACCATCGTTTGTGTCCACGTTGGATCGGCCATCGCATCATCATCGATCAACGCTATGATGTCGCCGTTGGTGTTCTTTATGCCGACATTTCTCGCATAAGACACGCCCTTGAGCTCCTCGTTGAAGATGAGCTTCACATTGCCCCAGTCATAGTGCCTCGCATCAGACACAATTTGACGGTACAGCGATTCGTTCTTATCAATGACCACGACGATCTCTTCGACGGGAAAGACCTGTTCGCGCAGTGACTGTATTGTTTGGAGTAGATAATGATAGCGTTCAAGCGAATATGCACAAACAACAACGCTGATTTTCACGAAAAACCTCTGGCATCTAGCAAGTGCTGCGCAGTGCCCCTTCTGCGCGGCTTGTTGTGGCGCCTTTGTTTTTCAGATAGATAAAATGATTTATATGGGGGCAGCGCTTTCACGTCGCAAATACTGCCGTTTCATGCGTTCCTGGATTTTTAATACGTAAACGTTATAGGGGGAAGTATGCGACTGGCTTGTTGCTTTTGCAAACGTTTTCGCTCGTGCTGATACGTGGTTTGATGTGCCCTCCTCTTACCTTCTTGATAATGAGGGGGCGTCTATGATGGACTTTTACTACGCTTATGAGAAAGCCAGCATCGTTGACGTTGCTGATCAAAACGCTAACCGTCGAACCTAACGATTTTTGAGTATAGAAGGATCTTGTATTATAATTTTGATGGTCAAAGTCTCTTTGCTTCAGATACGAGCAGTTTAAATTTATCGGAAGGCAGTCAAGAAGCATACAGCAAAAAAGGCTTGAATCCCGAATATTATCGATTAAATGACTGCAAACCAGCAGAACTAGGTTACACAATAATAGGAAGTTGCAACAGATCCGACGACCCGTATCAACACCACCAAGTTGATGAACTACGAAAAAATCTACACTGACACGTTCTGAACCGATGGACAACATCATTGCTTTGAAGTTTATCAAATTGACGGATATGGTTAAAGTTGATAAATATATAATCGGCGCGCCTTTATAATCTCGCGCTCTCGCGCTGGTCCGAACGGCAAAGCTTATGATTTTGTTCGGCATTGACGGAATCGATTCCGGTTCGAAAAAAACACGTTGATCGTCCTTGGAACGGGCACTAAAGATGGAGGGTGCAACATCGCAGTAAATTCGAGAACGATACCGCTCTCGTCAGCTATACTTACCGCAACTTCATGGGCGCTTTGGGCGTTCGCGCTTATTACGATTAAAAACAGCGGGTTACACCTCGGCGCCTACGGATTGGTCGGCAGCCTGCCTCCAAGTTTCTTTGCCGCTTGCGCTGCTCTAAGCCTTGCGTTCATCCTTAACCTCGGGACGCCGGGCGCCGACCGGTGGAGAGATGCTCTCTTTGTATGCCAAATCGCCCTTTTATTAGCGTTCCTTTTTGTCACGCCGGCGTTGATCGAGCCGTTTCCGCGGTTTCGAACGACTTACAAGGTTGTTGGGCTTACGTACCTCTGTATAGCTAATGGTGCGGTCAATCCGGCCGCTAGTATACTGCTCAACTGGCCGAGCGCATGGACGCTATTCTCCGCGATGTTCCAAGTTGCGTTGCCCTCCCCTGACACGCTGAGCGTTTTTGTCAAATACTATGCGCCGCTTATAGAGGTCGCGTACGGCGTGGTACTCTACGTGCTGTTTAGGCCATTCTTAAGCAAGAAACAAATTTATTTAGCGCTTTTTCTTTTTTATTCAATGAACTACGTCGGACAGGATTACTTGAGCCCTCAATCGGTAGCTTACCTCTTGTTCCTTGCCTATTTGGCGCTTACGTTTGTATACATTATTCGCCCCCCCTCGACGACTATGAGATATCCAACAGTCGCTACCTCATCACTTCTGTTTATCATCTTCCTGTCACTGGTCGCAACGCACTTTTTAACATCTTTAGCCCTCCTGCTTTTTGTTATCGTATTTGCCGTTTCTTCGCGAATAATCGCGAAGGTGCAACTGAACCGGTTTGTTGTGCCGTATGTGGTCGGGTTCGCCGGCTGGACGCTGTTCGGTTCAGCTGCTTATTTTAACTACATGCTCAACAGGCAGGCTGCAACGCCTGTTTCGGAAAGCCTCTCGCAAGGGCTGCAGCCAGGGGTTACGGGAGTCGGGAGCGTTTCGCACGCGATCATAGCGAACGTAGGAATCTCATGGGCTGTAGCTGTAGCTGGCGTTATGGGCGTTTGGCTCATATACAGATACGCTTCATTAAGGAAGCTTGACAAGACTGAAGCCGGCTTTCTAACGCTGCTTGTTGGCATAACGCCAATCCTGTTGCTTCCCGGGTACGGCGGAGAGCTACTGTTTCGAGGTTTTTTATTAGTGCTCCCAGCGCTCGTATACTATTTCGTTAAAAACGTAAGTTTTCGCGCCGTAAAGATCGCAGCGGTAATGATCCTGCTTGCCGGTCCGATACTGCACGTTGCTGTCGCTTATGGCAACGAAAGCTTCAACTACGTAAGTCCTTCAGAGATTTCGAGTTACGAGTTCTTTTACCGGACCGTTTCTAACGGGTCGATTTTTGGTGGCTTTCCTGTCGCGGAGTACGTCAACCAGCAGAATTACTCAAGCAGAAATGTGCTTCAGTTTGTCTCACTTGTAAGCGAAGGGGGTCTCAACGCAACTGAGCAATCTAGCCTCTCAAGTGCAGGGGCATCGTACGTATTCTTCACGAGCGGAGATGATGCAATTATTAGGACGTTATATGCCCCTCGAGTGAATGATTACCAGAACGTGAAAAACTTGACAGCAGAGGCCCTTTATCTAAACTTGATCTACTCTGCGTCAGACGTCTCTATCTACCAAGTGCGGCCTAGCTAGCGTTGTTCTCCAGTATAAGTCGACGGGGCTTGAGATAGGCAGCAGCGTCAATTATCAGACGATTGGGGAATGCAGGCGATCGATCATTGTTGCCTCCGCAAAATGCTGCGCTCTGCGTTTAGTTTTGTTAACGCGGGTAACCAAAGAATAATAGCTGCCACTCTATCTTGAAAACGCACGAAAGTTTGTAGTTAGGTAGGCTCAGCTTGCTTCTAGTACAAGGTTGGGCTCGGTTCGTGTGCGAGCCAACTGCCCGTTGTGCAGAGAAAAACACAATCGTCAGCTTTAGAGGGCGTACCGCGGTCTATTATTTAATGTCGGAGGGCGCAGGATTATTTACCTGATTTCTTACGTTCTGCCAGAGTACCTACAACTCCGGTTGCGGTAAGTGCTAACACTACGTATATCCACTCAGTTCCTGCACGTTGGAGCATCGCGGGCTCAGTGCCCGTTTGCGTCTCGTTTGACAGGAGACTTAATAGATCAAGATTTGGAGATGTGCCGTTTAACGTTGAAAATGTGACATTTTGTGTTTTCAAATACCGTATATAGAATCTCAACGCGTCCACCTTCGCAGGGTCGACGCTTTGGCCCCCGTTCTTAGTGAAGGCCCAGTTGTGATAAACAATGACAATTTCTTTAACGTGCGGGTCGTTAAGCAACTTTTCAGTCTGGTTTACGAAAGACTCATAGGTAAAGTTCGTCCCGTTAGTGTCGTATGTTAATGCCAGCTGCGTCGATTCATGTGTGAGATTCCCCTCATGTTTATTATTAAACTCTCCATCGTAAGAGCTATAAACAGTATAGCCAAGCGCAGACAACGCCTTCAGGGTGTTTTCGTCGCCTGTGTTATATGGTGCAATAAATGTCGTTGGTTTAAATCCGAACGCTTTCTGTATTATACCCTGGCCATTCTCTATGAGTCCGTATTGCTCATCGTACGGCATCCCTCGAAACTCACTTGCACGGGACACGTTGTATCGTCCGCTGTTGTTCGAATGATTCCAACCGTGTTGTGCTATTTCAAATAGGGTCGTTGATTCCAAAGTACGCATATATTGAGCAAATGGCGAATTCCACAGATCAAAGTCAGTGGCGTTCTGCGATGGAAACGATCTAGCCGGTATGACGCCGAGCGTCACTGGCACACCCTCATCAATATGAACTTGGTTCACCGCTCGGAGAGCGTCCGACAACGATGCAACATCATCATCTCGGAACATCACACGCTTGGCTTGCGTTCCCGTCGTTTCCTGCGCTTCTGATAGTAGGGGGAGAGATACAAGCAGAAGACAGAGAATCAACAATATCGAGATAATTTGTATTTCATAGTTTGATCTCCCCCTCATCGAAAAAACCTTCTTATGCCTTTCATATTGCGTATTGATTATATAATACTTCAAGTTGCTCTCTTGATTTGTATACCTGTATATCTGAGCGCTGCTAGTCCCGATCTCACGAAAAGAGCACCGAGGCGGCAAACTATGTTTCGAGCACGTTTAATAACGTATAGCTTTATGTTTGGGATTGATTACAGCTGAGAGCGTTGGAAAACCCTGCAGGAGCGATCTAGTCTCGTTCAAGATCAGCTAAAAAGAGGTGAAGGCTTGCACATCTTAATTCCTTGTTACACCCGTGTTGAGTTAGAAACGCTGATACCTGTAATTAAAGAACTTCCAGAGGAGTACGTCATAACTGTGGTTATTGATCCGCTATATACAGTGCTCGACCTGCTGGACGGACTGAGTTATCGCGAGGTTTCCAGGGTGCCTATTGGATCTGTGCCAGTCGATGTGGGTGAATTCCTAATTAAAAATCGCGTTTCGCTTGTTTTGACGGCACACGATGCGTCTTTCATAGGCACCTTGTTCTTGCTCGCCGCTGAGAGGGTAGGCATCCCTTCTGTTTTCATTCCGCACGCTAGTTTGAGCTCCGCCCCACGAAAGAGGAGAATCGCGTTGAGAACGATATTCCGTAGTGCAAGGTCAGGCATGTCCATTTACTTCTTGAGGTATGTCTGCTCTGGGTGTTTCCTGCGAGCAGCTACCATATGGTCTCGGAAGTTTTTCTCTCGTCGGTACATCGCGCGCGCATGGGAGAAGGTGTGCGTTCACGGGCCATTGAGCAAAGAGATGTTTATTCGTAATGGCATTCCTGAAAACGCAATTGTTGTAACAGGACAGCCACGTTATGATGATATGATACTACAGGACGTTCACGGAAAACACGATGCACTCCTGGGATGTCTTGGGTTAAAGACAGACAAGCCACTTGTCTTGCTCGCAACACAGCCTATGGTTGAGCACGGTTTGTGGAGCGAAGAGCGAAGAGAAGACTTTTTCAAGCTAGTTTTAAGCGCCGCGCGCGAAGCGGGTTGTCAATTGCTTGTGAAGCTACATCCGAGAGAGCAGAGCAAAGCTGCATACGACTCTTTTTTGTCAAAACTCAACAACGAGCACATCGCGATAGTACAGGACGAAATCAATACGCCAGTGCTCCTGGCTTCTTCCGATGTAGTCATTACGCTTCACTCAACACTAGGATTGGAGGCTATGCTTATGGGTGTGCCTGTTATCATCGCTGATATATATAGGGGCAAAGGACGTGAAGAGCGAGACGAGATGGACTACGTGAAATCAGGGGCAGCTATTGGCGTGTACGACCCTAAAGAACTAGAATCGGCAATTACAGCGGCTTTATACGATGAAGAAGTGCGTGACAAGTTAGCAGAGTCAAGAAGTAGGTACGTATACGACTATACCTACCTTAAGGATGGGCAAGCGTCTGCACGAGTGGTCGAAGTAATCAATGCACTGGCACATAACCAAAAAGAGGCCCAGAGATGACAGTAAAAAGATGCTTCTCATCAGCACGTATTCTTTCGTGCCGATAAAGAGATAAACTCGTGAATCCGCTGGAGAGTCGAATAGGACCGCACATCAAATCGACGAATAATCCAATAAGGCTGAGCTCCTTCAAGAGAATTAATAGATAGCGCCCATAACTTACTCTAATACTTATTCGAACGAGCGACACACTCAAAAACGAGGAGAGCGCGGGATTGAACAATTCATCCCTTTCTAATTGGTGAACGGAACGACGCAATATGTTGGATAATGATCCGATCACGCGGAGCCATGTATGAAAAAAAACCCTTGCATCATCATTCAAGCACGAATGGGCTCTACGCGATTGCCGGGCAAAGTCATGAAACCGCTCTTGAAAAAGCCTGCTTTATGGCATGTCGTTACTCGTGCAATGGAAGCGGATCGAGCAGCGGGAGTAGTTGTTGCTACAACGATCAAGCGAGAGGATGATATCATTGAGCGATTCTGCAAAAACAATAAGATCACACTTTTCAGAGGATCGGAAACTGATGTGCTGGATCGGTTTTTTCGTTGTGCCACAACGCTTCAAGTATCGGACATTGTGAGAATAACTGCGGATTGCCCGCTGCATGATCCTGCAGTTATCGACCGCGTGATCGGAGGATATCTCCGAAATGGTTATGATTATGTATCAAACACTATTGAGTACACTTATCCAGACGGCTTGGATGTAGAGGTCTTTTCCTTTAAGGCACTAGAACGGGCTTGGAGGTGTGCTCAACTCCCATACGAGAGGGAGCATGTAACGCCTTATCTAAGGAGCAGTAAGCGGTTCAAGATCAAGAATATCCTTGCTCCTAAAAGTTATCCAGCTTATAGGCTTACCCTCGACCACGTCGAAGATTATCAATTGATAAAAGCGATCTATGAGGCATTCGGCCGAGACTTATTCTCCCTAGATGAAGTAATCGAGTTTTTGGGAAAAAACCCAGATCTATTGAAAATGAACCAGGGGACTTAACGGTACGGATTCCCGCTATTTTCACAACAGTTCCGAAAAAACTGTCTTTGCGAAGATTGAGCTGGACACCTGCAAAAAGCTAGTTCAAATCTTAGACATCCTACTCTGTGGGGTCTAACTAATGTTAGTATCTTATACCTCTTGAACATGTGGTTTGTTTTATTAGTTAATGCATCGGTATCTCTCCAATGTTCTGGTGGTAGCCACATCGGTGGAAGGTTGTACGTAAAGGATCGATAGAAGTAAGGTGAATATGTGCACACTAGCAGATCTTGTAGTATAAAGGCAACTGATCTAGGAATTACTATGAGAGACTACCAGGGGGCCTAGCCTTCAAAATGGGGGCTATGTCTACAGCCCTACTGCTACGTGTGTGCTTATATGCAAAAGCTTAATGCGGTGAATGAATTTAATGATGCAGAGAGTGATGCAGACCGCGAATGGGAGAGCGCTTTGGAAAAAAGCCAAGAACATAATTCCGGGCGGGTCACAGTTACTGTCGAAGCAAAGTGAGCAGTTCCTGCCTGAGCAATGGCCCTCATTCTATAAGCAGGCTAAAGGAGTAGAAGTGTGGGATTTGGACGGCAACGTGTTAACAGACATGTCGCTCATGGGGATTGGAACGTGCATCTTAGGGTACGCTGACACGGACGTTGATGCTGCAGTGAAAGAAAGCATCGACAAAGGGTCAATGGCCACCCTCAACTGCCCTGAGGAGATTGAGCTTGCGGAGCTCTTACTAAAGCTGAACGCATGGGCAGACATGGTGAGATATGCCCGAACGGGCGGCGAGGCGATGGCAGTAGCGGTGCGTATAGCTCGTGCATACTCGAAAAAGGACACGGTTGCCTTTTCAGGATACCATGGGTTCCACGATTGGTATCTTGGGGCGAACTTGGCGGGGCAGCACCTCCTTGACGGGCACCTCTTGCCCGGCCTCGAGCCGGCTGGCGTTCCGCGTGCACTCCAAGGCACGTCAATTCCGTTCAATCATAACTGCATTGATGAGTTGGAGGCGATAATCAAAAAGCATGATGTAGGGACCATTGTGCTTGAGCCAGTGAGGCATCACAAACCACAGGAAAATTTTTTGCAAAATGTACGTGCAATAGCAGATGAGGTCGGCGCAGTTTTGATATTCGACGAAATAACTTCAGGCTGGCGCATGAACGTCGGGGGGATTCATGCTTTGTTTAATGTTTTCCCCGACATAGCGGTCTATGGCAAAGCAATGAGTAACGGGTTCCCAATGACGGCCGTTGTGGGTACAAGAGAGGTGATGGACGCCGCACAGAGCAGTTTCATTAGTAGCACCTACTGGACAGAACGCATAGGGCCCACTGCAGCACTTGCGACGATCAATAAACTTCGCACAAAAAACGTCAGCTCACACCTTTCTCATATCGGCAAGATGATTGGAGCTGGGTGGAAGAAATGCGCCGAGGACCTCGATTTAGCCATCGACGTCTTGGATTACGTCCCCCCGCTCATCACGTTTTCGTTTGAACACGAGGATGCACAAGCGTTACAGACCTTATTTACACAGGAGATGCTGAATCGGGGATATCTCGCTTCGAGAAGCGTGTATGTCTCCTATGCACACTCAGAAGATCACGTTAAAAAATACCTCAGTCATGTCGACACGGTATTCGGCATGATAAAGACTGCCATTGAGCGCGGAACCGTCTACGATTTATTAAAAGGGCCTGTCGCCCACCAAGGATTTAAAAGGTTGACCTAAAACGCGGGATATGCGGTAAGTATGCGGCAATTCATCAACAACACGTTCGACTTGTCAGACAAAGTAATCGTACTAACAGGAGGGGCGGGACTGCTCGCGTGGGAATTTGCCGATGCGTTGAGCGTTACTGGGGCGGACCTCATACTAGCAGATATCAGAGAGGACGAGTGTTCACGGCGAGCAAAGATGCTTTCGACTCAATATAACACCGAAAGCGTCGGAACATTCTTAGATCTTACCAGTCGGTCTTCGATTCAAGAGATGGTCACTCGCGTGCTTTCCAAGTATGCGAAGATTGACGTCCTTATCAACAATGCCGCGTATAATCCACAGCAAAGAGAGTTTCACGCACCGTTTCACGAGTTCTCTTTAGAGAGTTGGAACAAGATCATCGCCGTGAACCTCACAGGCACATTCCTTTGCACTCAGGCAGTGACAAAGCACATGCTGGAGCAAGGGCACGGAAACGTTATCAATATTTCATCAATATACGGAATCATTGGTGCTGACCAAAGGATCTATGGCAGCTCAGGTATCAACTCATCAGTCGCCTATGCAGCAAGTAAAGGGGGCATCGTGAATTTTACGCGCTATCTCTCAGCGTATTTCGCAGAGACGAACATACGCGTAAACACGTTGACGCTGGGCGGCGTTTTTAACGATCAAGATGCTGATTTTGTCGCGCAATACAGCGCTCGAACACACCTCGGCAGGATGGCCGACAAATCTGAATACCGCGGCGCGATAGTCTACTTGGCAGCTGACGCTTCTTCGTACATGACAGGCGCCAATATGATTGTTGACGGTGGGTGGACGTCGTGGTAGCGCCTTAGAAAAGCACTACGAGGAGCCGGAGCACTGTGGCTGCGCGGTCATGTGAACACAGACGTTAAGTCATCATCAGAACGTAAAATTCGTTTCAACATTTCGTCACGCGCTTGAAAGCGTGCAGTAGAACTCGCTAGGCATTTTTTAGAGTCGGATTTTTTTACAATCAACGCTTTCTTCAAGATATCTTCAGCTGCGAAGACGTAAGTCTCAATTTCTTACCGTACAGCGGTCGCGAAAATTCCAATGCCAACGGTCCGCTGCCAACAAGATAAGGCGGCCTATCGGGACAGTCTTTTCGATGCTCTGTCTTGCTCTGTCCATCCCAACGGTAACGCTCTATCAGGCCTCCTGTTGCATCTTCCTGTTGCTTCTCTCTAGCAGCACTTCATCCACATAATTTCCTTTGTAGTACCTGTGGTATTTCAATATGCCAACCTTCCTATACCCCGCTTTTGCAAATGCACGACAAGAGGCGAGATTTGGAGCATAAATTCCAGCAACAAGTTTATTCAAATTAAGCTCATTGAAAGCGTACTCGGTCGCTATTTCTATTGCTTCAGAACCGTAACCCTGTCCGTGATATTCTTTGTTTCCGATGAGCAAGCCAATATCTCCGAAGCGATGCACATAGTCGATATTTCCGATTTTTATGTTGCCGATATGCCTAAAATTCTGCAGTAAGAAGATGCCAAATAGGAAATTGTTGTGGCTGCTATTTATCTGCTTGACATATTCCTTGAGATCCCCTAGTTCGTAAACCGTCCATCTACTCTCAAGAAACTGTGTAATACTCGCGTCTCGCATCCATTCAACGTAGTCAACGCTTACATCCTCGGGGGATAATAACTTGAGTCTAATGCGTTTGCCAACAACTTCCATGCATAACCCGATCGTTGTCTAGTTTAAAGATTTTGCTTTTTCAATGTGGCTGGGTAACTACCTATATCGTACGTAACGGCGGTGCACGAGAGCTTGAGTCTCTCTGTCGACTGCCAATCTCAGCGCCGTTTGGCGCTAAAAGAAACGAATTGTACGATCCGGCAGATGCGAATGTGTCTATATCGAGAAGCGCGGCTTTAAGAAACTCCCGCATTCAAATTGGGGTGGGTTATCGACGTAGTCGGCGCCACCTTACAAACACAAGCTGTTGATTAGTAAGATAATAGGCCTAGACATAGAAAGTGATCGCGTACGAGACGGCAATGAGTTCTGAGACGCGTTGATCAACACGTCCAATAGAAGTCTATAGTATATACGAAGCGCGCTACTGGCAATATCGCTCACGCTGGCGCTAGGCACACGACGTGACGTCGAGAGACTAGCAAAGTCAAATTCTCAAGCACATTTGGCGCAGCTCTCGTCCCGTAAGGCTATGGTTTTTTATGTCAATGAGGTTAAGCAGTAGTAGGTTGGCGCAGCTAGAATGGCAACACTAGAGGCTTTTTACACCGACAAGGTTATACTTGTTACAGGCGGATGCGGCTCCATCGGGAGTCAGCTAGTTCGAGCACTCCTCAAATTTAACCCGCGAGTCGTTCGGATTTTTGATAATAATGAAACGGGACTGTATGACCTCGAAAACGACCTGCGATCTTCTAAGGCCCGAGCGTTCATCGGCGACATCAGAAACAGTAAGCGACTCGCTCGAGCGCTCAAAAACGTTGACATTGTATTCCATGCCGCTGCGTTAAAGCATGTGCCGTTATGTGAGTATAATCCGTTTGAAGCGGTCGAGACGAATGTGATCGGCACGCAGAATGTCATTGATGCAGCTCTAGATGCACAAGTTGAAAAAGTGATTCTAATCAGCACGGATAAAGCGGTGAACCCAAGAAATGTGATGGGTGCAACAAAACTAGTAGCTGAGCGTCTTATGATATCAGCAAATGATTATAAGGGAAGCGTAAGGACTGCGTTCTCGTGCGTTAGATTCGGCAATGTTCTAAACTCACGAGGATCTGTAGTCCCTCTATTTGCCAAACAGATTAAGGAGAATAATTGCATCACCGTCACAGACGATACGATGACGCGATTCGTGATGAGCCATAAGCAAGCAGTTGCTCTCATCTTAAAAGCGGCACATATAGCAAAAGGCGGCGAGATCTTTGTCCTTAAGATGCCATCATGCCGCCTAGTCGATCTTGCAAAGGTAGTGATCCAAGAAATAGCACCGCTCTACGGGACGGATCCTAAGGACGTAAGCATAAGACGCATCGGAAAGCGTGCCGGAGAAAAAATGTGCGAAGAGCTGATGACAGACGACGAAGCAGAATATGCAACTGAAATTGACGATCTATATGTTATCGACTCAAAGCATCCGAACGTCGAAAAAAGCACTGGCCGAAAATATACGTCAGACGTCTGTGAGCGACTCTCGAGAGAACGGATCACAGCACTTCTAAAGGAGTGTTCGCTTCAGTAACGGCAAGTCCGATGAAAACAGCACGTCATTATGCTACTTTCGTATTGAAGACAGCGATAATACTGTCGCCTCGAGAGGACAGCGCAGATGCACGAACCTCGGATACTCTACAAGCGAATTTAGTAGACGTTCCGGTGGGCAGACCCGATGGCTAAACCTGATGAGGTCCGAATTAAAAGCAAAGCCTTGCGCACAAGAGGCTCGTTCTCGCTCGAAATCCGAGTGCCTAGGTTAAGTTAAATATTATGATGCGGCTCTACTGAAATGCCATGACTCTTGGGCAGCACGCGACTGAAAACGCAAGAATTAGCGTTATCACGCGAGCCCACAACTCTGAAAACTTCATAAGAGATTCTATAGATAGTGCGCTAGACCAATCTTTCCCGCGAGAGCTTTACGAGATTCTTGTCATCGATGATGGATCCGTGGACAATACGCAGACAATTTTGAAAACCTACAAGGATTCCATAAGAGTCGTCAAAACAGAAGGACTGGGACCAATCAAAGCGCTTAACTTGGGGGTCAGCAGTGCCAAAGGCTACTATTATATCTTACTTGATTCGGACGACATTCTAGATTCAAAAGCACTTGACGAATTATATAAGGAGATTGAACGATCGAGATCTGACTTTGTTTACAGTGACTATCTTGAACGAGATGTTCAGTCGGGCAAAGAAGTGGCAATCTCCTTGAAAGATAATATCTTCAACTCCGTGGCGGCGGGGATACTTTTTAAATGCAAGCTCGTTTTAGCCCTTGGTGGTTACAACGAATCGCTGATCTTCCCCGAGTATGAGCTGCTTATCAGGCTCATGAGAGAAGGACGGAAACACGCGTACGTCCCGAAGCCTCTCTTCACCTATACAAGACACCACGGCAGCTTAACCGCCGATAAGGAGCTTGTCAAGAGAGGTTTAGATCAGCTGTACAGTAAATACGGAAAAAAAGTGAATGTCAGGGATTACTAATGAAGTAGTATGAACGACAATGAAGCGTTGATAGAAGAGCCGAGATTTGATGAAAAAGGCATGACGCAATGGTATTGGCGTGTGCTGCATCCTGAGAATCTTAAGCTCGGCCGGCATACTCAGATAGGATCATTTACCACTATCGACGCGCTTTGTGAAGTTGAGATTGAAGACTACGTTTTGATAGGATTTGGGTGCGCCGTACTGAGTTACTCGTCAATAGATGAAAGATGTGGAAAAGTGAAGCTTGAAAAGCATTGTAGGATTGGCAGCAACTCTACTATCATGCCTGGAATAACAATCGGCGAGAATTCTATTGTCGGCGCAAATAGCTTTGTCAATCACGATGTCCCTCCCAACGAAATATGGGCGGGGGCTCCTGCGAGGTTCTTAAAAGAAATCGCTCACCTTGACGAAAGCAAGACCGGCCTAAGGGGCTAGTGAAGCCGCTCTGAGATCTCCTTGTCCAGTCCGCTTGTCGCGCGCAAAATTCAAAGGCAAATCATCTGATAGTGATTAGACCAGCAAGAGGTGATTTCACTAGTTCTTATCTTTCGTTCGAGAAGATTTAATGATAGAAACATCATCAACAGATCAGCGCCGTCCGTTAGTGCAGAAACTGGTTGCGGATGACCGTATTCTTCCGCCGGCAGCTAGATTTGACCGGGACATAAAATGACCAAAGTTTGCCGCCTGCGACTCCCATTGGAGTGAGGAAAGATCTTGTTTCGTGGTCGTGGCTATATCTAGGTCGGCCTCTATAAATCACGGAAACTTTGAACTCCTATTTCCGTCGTCTGCTGTCTGCTTGTTCAGATATCGTTCCAATTGATACTCACTCCTTGACCGATTGTTCGCTTAGCAATCCGGCCGATGACGAGATCAGCGAAACGTGGCTCAATTCCATCCGCGGGGCGGAGTATCTGAATGCAGTCTGCGGAAATAACCGACCCTTGGGGAATCTCAACTTTTGCCGTTATACTTCGCCGAGCAAACTTTTTGACATCTTCTTCTACAGAAGTCGCGGTCTTATAGCCGTTACCCAGTGAGCGTTCTACTAGTCTAATATCTTGAATCATCGCTGCGAAGTCGTTCGGGCTGAGAGAGAGCTTATGATCAGGCCCTGGCAGATTCGGGTCTAGCGTAAAATGCTTCTCGATTAGGTTTGCGCCCTTTGCCACAGCAGCAACTGAAGCAATTGAACGCAAGGTGTGGTCAGAAAAACCTACAGGCACGTGGAATGTTGTTTTTAAGGCATTAATGGCGCGCAGATTGAGATTGGAAAAAGAGGGCGGATAAGCAGAGACACAGTGAAGAAGCACTACCTCACGGTTTTCAGTTTCATAGATTTGGCGTAATGCGTCGTCAATTTCACCAATAGTTGCCATTCCCGTTGATAGGATCACAGGCCTGCGTTTTTTCGCCACATATTGTAGGAGCGACCAATATGTGAGGTCGCCCGATGCAATCTTGTACGCGGGCACGTTGATCCTTTCCAGAATGTCGGTGCTGTCGTTGCCGAAGACACTCGCGAAGAAAGGAATCTTGCAATCGGCCGCAACTGCTGCGAGTTCAGCCCAGTCATCTGTGCTTAGCTCAAGCGACTTAAAAAGGGAGAAATGCTCGCTATTTTTGCTGCAGAGCTCTTCCGTGTGAAAGACTTGAAACTTAACTGCATCTGCGCCAGCGTGAGCTGCCGCTTCGATCAGTCGCTTCGCCTGTATCACGTCCCCGTCGTGGTTTAAGCCCGCCTCAGCTATGACGTAAGCAGGCTCGCTGTCTCCGATTCGCCTGTCGCCAATCTCGATTGATCTCATTTTTTTATCATTTATACTCGTTAGTCACATGTTTGACTGCCGTTATGACATCTTCAACATCGTCGTCTGTCATCCGCGGATATAGTGGGAGCGATATCTCTCGGTCAAAGAAATGTTCTGCGTTAGGGAAATCGCCACGCTTGTATCCGTATTGTGAACGATAATAAGGATGTAGGTGCAACGGAATAAAATGCACGCTTGTGCCGATATTCCTCGCTTTCAGTGCATCGATCACCGTGTCCCTATTAGCCTTCAACACGTTGGTATTCACTTGAATGGCATACAAGTGCCAGGCGTGCCGAACGTAAGGTCTGCTCATGGGAATTATAATCCCCTCGGTGTTACCAAAGGCATCGTTATAAGCTTTTGCGATCTCCTCTCGTCGCTTCTGCATTTCGGGTAGTCTTTTCAGTTGATGTATTCCGATGGCTGCTTGTATGTCTGTCATGTTGTACTTATAGCCAGGATACATGACTTCATAGTACCAAGAGCCCCTAGACGCGTACCTTTTCCAGGCGTCTGTGCTTATTCCGTGTAGACTGAGTATCCGTGCCCTTTGTGCAAGCTTTTCATCATTCGTCGTCAGCATACCGCCTTCTGCTGTCGTTATGTTTTTTGTGGCGTAAAAACTAAAGCATGTCGCGTCTCCGAGCGTCCCTATAGTCCGATTTTTGTACGATGCGGCGAGCGCGTGGGCTGCGTCTTCAATAATGAGCAAATCGTGTTCTTTAGCAATTCTGTCGATTTCGTCCATCTCACACGGATGGCCCGCGTAGTGCACCGGAATAATCGCCTTTGTCTGTTCGGTCAGCTTCTCTTCGACGCTCTCCGGGGCTATGTTGTTCGTCTTGCGATCGATGTCAGCAAAGGTCGGTTTTGCGCCTTGGTGAATGATCACGTTCGACGTGGCTGCGAACGTAAGTGGAGAAGTGATGACCTCGTCGCCGGGCCCGATTCCGCTCGCTGCAAGCGAGAGATGCAAAGCTGCCGTACAAGAACTGACAGCCACAGCGAAACGACTACCAACGTATTCTTTGAATTGCTCTTCAAATGTGTGCGTCTTTGGACCTGTTGTAATCCAATCCGATTCTAGCGTATCGATAACCTCGCGCAGTTCTGCCGCTTCAAGGAAAGGCCTAAACGCGGGTAGAAACTCCTTTCGGGTATGCGACTCTTTCGTAGCCTGATGTATCATTGAATTACCTCTTATTTGAAGGTCGTTCGCTTACAGTAGCGGGGATCGGTGAGCTGTGGGACTTGGTCGGATGCATTATCCGCCAAAAACCGACATTGCGGTACTCCGTATAACGAAGGTCACTCTGGCGGTTTAATATAAAACGTTTAAGTCGGTAAGCATTCTGGCACTCGGTGCGGCCGATATTTTTTTCACTAGGAGACTCTGGAGTCACCGAACTAAAAAAAATGACGTGGCTTCAAGCACGCACGCACTTCAAGAGGATATTACGCAGCAAAAACTGGACTTACGTGGTACGGCGCAGCAGATTCTTGAAGAAGGTAAGCTCTTCGTAACCTATACCTTTGAGAACCCATAGCAAGATGACATAAATGCAGGCGCATAAAGCCGTGACAAGCACGATAGGCAATAGGCCTTGTGGATTCACTGCAATGATTACAAATGACATTGCCAGCGATGCGGCGCCACTCTTCAGCGCGAACCGTATGCTAGCGCCACCTCTCACGTATTGACGCGCGTAGTACGCCACGAGCACAAAAACGCAGGCGAAGGCAAACAGCGTTGCAATCGCAGCGCCGATAATCCCGATACGAGGTACTAAGAAGAGTGTAAGTGTGAGATTCAACACGGCGGCGAGGAGCCATATTGTAGCTAATACATAGGTCCGCTTTTCAAGCACGAGGACGTTTCCGACGAGACCATACACTCCGAACAGCAAAGCGCTTGCAGTGATATAGGGCGTCACAGCGTATCCTTGCGCGGCAATGTCTGGCGTTGTCAAGACGGTGAGAATCTGCTTCGAGAGCAGTGATATGAAAAACGCAGCGGGTAAGGCTAGCGCCAGAAAGTACTTGAGGCAATATGACAGGGTTGTCTTCACTTGGTCGATGCGGTGATTTTCGAAATAGGCCGAAAGCGTAGGCAGCAAAATTATGGCGACTGGCGAAACGGCTAGGACGATACAGTACCCGAGAGTGTAGCCTGGTGAGTAGTACCCGACCGCGGCGGCGCCTAAAAAGATGCTAATAATGTAACGATCACTTGAGTTGACAATCCAATATGACAAGTTACTCGGTACGGTAGGCAACCCGAGCGCCAAATAAGAGCGCGCATGGGAAAACTTAGGGAGCGCAACGCCAAGCTCTGAGACGATTTGGATCGCTAACAAGAAAGATAGTAAAAGTTGTGCCAGCAAGAGCCCGAGAACGGCACCTGAGATGCCGTAGCCTAACAGTACGAATGTCGACACGATAATAACGCTGCAACAGGGTAGCAAAGCAGTAAAAAAAGCGAATCGCTTTATCTGTTGCGTGGCCCGAAGGTACCCCAAACATACATAGTTAAAACTCGCAACAAATATGATGGCGGACAAGATAGTCGCCACAGCGGTGTTACCGTCAAACAAAATACTTGCAAGGGGTTCGGCTAAGAAATAGAAAGCGAACGAGACTAAAGCGCTTGATAGCAGCGCAATGGACAAGCTTGTATAGAATCCCTCTCGAACTTCGTCTTGGATCTTGACTCCGGCTAGCAGCCGCATCATTGAGACCGTCAGCCCGAGCGTTGTTAGCAATGGCAATACGTCAGCCGTGACCGTGACTTGAATCCATACCCCGTAACCCGTAGCTGCAGTCGTCTTTGTCAGAACAGCGAGCAAAATGATAGGGGCTAGGCTCGCGATCAACGTTGAAACGGCCGTTAGTCCAACTCTCTTGGCAAAAAGCGAATGCTCTGTCATTTTCGTCAGGACAAACAGTCAGGGTGGCCTCCGAACACAGTAGCATTGTTCCTGTTTATCCTGTTTTTGCTTCTCTCGCATCGTAGTCAAGTTAGTGGCATTATAGATGGCGCTGACGTTTGCGATACGATCGACCGTATTGATCCCGTGAGAGTACATCCACGGGTAATAGCCTAAATACGAAAGCCGGCCGGACAGAGCGATAGCGGGATGTCAGGGCATCATCCCCGAGGATCGTTGGAAAGAGCCCTAAATGTCTGCTGAAGAGTTAGCTGAAGAGGTAGAGACTGGCGTTCAATTTTATGGATTGATTAAAGAGGGCACATTGCTGGGCGTCGCAGGTATTCAGCACTACGGCGATGTAGATCTGATACGGCACTGTTATGTATTTACTGACTACCAGGGCCGTGGCATAGGCAGTGCTCTTCTTCGATATCTCTTGAATTAGGCGCGCGCCCCTACAGTCCTTGTCGGTACATGGGAAGACGCTACGTGGGCCATCCGATTCTAGACGCGATCGTGAGCGTTGCTGTTGCGGCAAAATCTTCACGTTTAAAGTTATGACCGTGAAGGTATTTTCTTCCCTTCGGCGAGTAGTGTGTAGCCCCCGTTGTTCTCGTTTGACAACTGATCAAGAATGAGCACAATGGGGTAAGCGATAACCGAGTTGGCACTGGTCAAAAAAAAGGAAGGGTACTTGTGAAGAGCCATACTATGAATAGCCAAGTGGTTCTTGAAGAAAAGCGTTGCCGCCCGTGAATGGAGGAGATAGTTGCTCCTCACCATCTCAAACCCTGACTCGGCAAATCGCGCGCGCAACGTGCCCTTATCATAGTAATTTTCAACGTAAAACCACTTCTTGTGGCGGGATTTCCACGCAGGATCTATCGCATAGGTGAAACTGTCAACTGTCACAACCAGTGTGCCATTCCGTTTAAGAACCCGATGCATCTCGCGCAACGCTCTTACAGCATTCTTGAAGTGTTCCAAAGAAGAACTGCATACTATCTTATCGAAAGACTCGTCGGGGTATGGTAACTGCTGCGCATCCCCCACGTCAAACGTGCTGTCGATTCTTTGACGCTCTGCCAAACGCCGTGCCCGTCCAATTTCGGATGTTGATGAGTCAATCCCATAAACCGTGCAACCCTTTAGCCCAATTTTAAGAGTCAGCTGCCCTTCACCACACGCGACGTCGAGTATGCGTTCGCCTATCTGTGGCCTAAGCCATTTAAGCATTAAATGCCACTCGATTTGCCTTGGGAAAGTTATGGTGCCGATCGTCCTAAACACAAAGTCAGTGATCTGTTCTCCCAGCCAGCCCTCCTTAGGCGCGTCGACGCTCGAAGGATTCACTGCCATTAGCTTGGCGCTTAAGGTTTGGTTGTCACGCATATCCACACACTCTCTCTTACACGATCTGCTGTGAATGGCTATAAACGAGCTCGAAATATGTTTGCACTACTGTTTGGGCTACACCGACTACCTATAAGTAGAATATCAGACACGCGCTCTTTTGAGTTGCTGGGTTTAGACCCCTTGCGTTCATACCTAGCGAACGTTAGTTCTTCCTTACTAAGCTGCGGAATCTTTATTTGTCAAATGGTTAGGTTCTGATGGGTGTTAAAGATTTCCGAGTCTGCCATTTTTTTATCGCTTCTGAAAAGCCTGCTTCACAGAAGCGGACTGTGGGCGCGGTAACTCCTGCCCCAGTGTAGAAGTAAAGCGCTCAATGTGTATTCGCACTAGACATTGAACAGCTACGTATAGGGTCACGCGTTACCCTTCCGCTCCAATCGTCCCATTTGAGGGGACTACCGGGGTGTGCGAATGAGTTATAAGTATGCTCATTTAAGCTCTTGCCAGTGTCGCCTCAATCATACTTGTTTCTGACCAGTTTGAACGCTTTTCGCCTATCCGTTCGCGCTTGCTTGTTATCGATAAAGAAAGTCAACGCTTGGGCAACCTCCTCCGTCGTATCAACGATTAGTGCGTGCTCTTGACTCGTTGCGTCAATTCCTTCAATTCCATTCAACGTCGTCACAATGGGCAGCCCTACAGCAAAGTATTCAAGGATTCTCAATCTGGACGCAGCTACTTGTTATGGATCAATCGCAATCTCTGAACTCTTGATTATAACTTATAGATCGTCAACAAATCAAAGACAACTAAAGTTGCCGCGTTAGCACTGGGGAACACTCGAACCCCCCTTTGTCATTCGTCCTTTTGAATCCGCAGCAGCAGTTAATCTTAAGGTTAACTTCTTGCTTCTGAAACTGGCTATAAAGCCCGATTCACCTCTTGCTAGCGAAATTCGTTGCTTTCAAAACAACTGAAGTCGCGCAGCGCACATAACTCGTGCTTGCACCTCGCGATGCGGAATTAGGACAACCACCCTGTTATCTCTTTTCTATGACCACAGCTGTTCCATATGCCATGAGCGACACGGATTTGAATTGGTCTTACGTGAAGAAAAAGACAGACTGGTTTCACAGATACTGGACAATACCAGAAAGACAGATCGATACATCGGTCGTGCTGAGACACACGGGGTCATAGATTGGCAGCGTGCTTAGTGATGCGGTCTATAGCAGCTAATCCATCGCGTTTGGGACAAATCTTGTCACGCCAAAAAGCAGTTGTTGCACATTATAGACACCTTTCTTGAGGCGCGTTATAAGGACACATTGTCAGGCTTACCGCTCACGAGCCTGCGAAGTTGAGCATTACAAGCTATAATGAACGCGTATAAGTTGTGTATTGCAAAGACGTACCTATTTTTCAGTCTGTCAAACATAACCGTCTCTTTTGTTTTCTCTCCGAAGGTTATCGACCCAGCAAACCCAATTTTTTTAAACATCTTTGATCGGTAAAGTGAGTCTCGTACGACCTTCTTTGGTCCGCCAGACAGCGTGTCATGGAATGCAACAATCCCCCCATCGATGACTTTGGGAGACCAGGTATCAAAGTCTTTCTTGACGTAATCGTACTCGTGACGGCCATCAATAAAAAGGAGTTCACACGGTGCAGAAATAAGATCTGCTGCCTCAATTGACGTCGCAAGGATCGGGTTCACTAAGCCCCCTAGCTGCGCATTTTCAATATTCTTTTTGAATTTCTCATATGTGCCCGTAGCGTCCTCTTTGCTCTGAAAAGGCTCACGATGTGGGTCTATCGCGTAGATTTTTACATTTTTACCTGCCCTGGATCCTTTGCCTAAGTAGATGGTTGATTTACCTTTGTAAGAGCCGATTTCCACAATCACCCCTTGTCCTGAACATTTTTGAGCCAGCGCATACAGTACTGCTCCCTCGATGTCAGATAAAAAACCGCCTGCCTCATCAGCTGCCCATTTTGCTAATTTCAGTTCTTTTTTGTTGCCGTCTATTACTGCCATGATATCGTTTCGGCAGCATAATCGGTCTATTTTGGCTCGGAAGTTGTCCCACGAGAGAGTTTGTATAATTTTCACAGATTCAGATACCTTTTAAATATTTGTGGTCCCGATTTTTCTTGTCCATATATACGTCCGCTTGAGTGCTATGGCTTATTAATTAATTTCAGTTAAGTATTTCTTGCAGAAGACTTTGTTATTTTTCATAGCTAAGAATTGACACGATCATTGCACAGCAGTAGCGAGTAATAGGTCTTCATTTTTCCCAAAAGCGACAAGTCTTGCTTTCTGTTGTAAGACACAATATAACTCTTTGATGAAGCACCGTCTCACATCGTTGGCACGGTACGCGTACGTAGACGGAGCGTGCGTCGCTACTAGTTGCTATTCAATATCGATAATCTCAAGTTCAGATGCCAGCGCAGGCAAAAAGGTTCCCACATCTGTCACGATGCCGATTGCCTGCGCCGTGCCGCGATCGATAAGCTTTGTTACGGTGGATGGGTTAATATCGACGCATATCGTCTTTACGTACGAGGGAAGCATGTTCCCGACAGCGATGGAGTGCAACATCGTGGCCATCATAAGCACAAGGTCGACGTCTTTAATGAGCTCATACATGGCGTCCTGTGCGGCCATTGTGTCCGTAATGACTTCCGGCAATGGGCCGTCGTCGCGGATGGACCCGGCGAGCACGAACGGCACGTTATTGACCACGCTTTCGTACATGACGCCACTTTTGACGAGTCCTTGGCGCACCGCCGCTGTAATAGATCCGCAGCGGACCACTTGGCTGATGGCGTAGAGGTGGTTCTTGTGCCCCCCGCTTACAAGCTCTGCCGTTTTAATATCAAGGCCGAGCGACGTTCCGTAGAGGTCACGCTCGATATCGTGAACCGCAAGCGCGTTGCCGGCAAGCAGAGCGTCGACATACCCGCGACGGATAATTCTCGACAGTGCCTCAGCAGCGCCAGTATGCGACACTGCTGGTCCTGCAACGACGGCGATCTTCTTTCCCTGCACCTTCGCGTTCAACATTTCTACGGCGATTTGGTGGATGAGCGTTGCGGAGGGACGCTCAGAAGACACTGCGCCGCCCATAAACTCAAAAAGAGAGCGCGTACGCGGGCGTTCGGGAGGGATGACACGCACGCCGCGCTGTCCGAGTACGACCCGATCTCCTGCCACGACGTGGTGGAGTGGCGTACATACCGCGCGGTCGTCGCGGACGACGATCATGCAGTCCATTTCGATACCCTCTACGGGTATCCAGGCGCCATGCTGGTGAACAAACGTGGGGTGATTCGTAGTCGAGTAGAACTCTTCTGGGGGAACCTTGTCCTTATCAGCTGTACCGAGTCGGACATCCTCAATCTCGGGAACTTGCGCACCAAGCCGATGAAGGTCGCTCATGATCGTATCGAGATGTGCCTCGTCGCGCCCCTTAACAGCAAGCCGCACGTAGCTCGGATCGCTCTTGTGCTCGCCTATCTTAAAGGTGATGATATCAAACTCGCCGTCAAGATCCATGATCTTGTCGAGGACTCGCGTCAACGTCAGCGAGTCAATAATGTGTCCCTGCAGTTCCACTTCGCGAATCGTTGTCATAATTACAGTCCTTGCGTCAGCTAAACTGTGCGCTAGTTTACCCCCTTACAATCATGGTTCCGATGCCTTTGTCAGTAAACAGCTCTAGCAGGAGCGCATGATGAACATTACCGTTGATGATATGCGCATTCTGCACCCCAGCTTCGATGGCCTTTATGCAGGCATGCACTTTTGGAATCATTCCTCCCTTGATGCCCCCCAATTCGATCGCACGTTGAGCCTCAGCGAACGTCAAGCGGGAGATAACCGTCTTCGGATCGCTCGAGTCGCGTTGAATGCCGTTGACGTCAGTCAGGGAAATGAGCTTGCGGGCCATAAGGGCGGCAGCTATGTCTCCTGCAACGGTGTCGGCGTTAAGATTAAGGCTATGACACGCGCTGTCAACGGCGATTGGCGATATCACCGGAATATATCCTTTGCCTGCCATGATCATTAGGATCTCCGGGTTGATTATTTCGGTTTCGCCAACCCAGCCGAGATCGACTTCGCGTTCGATGCCATCATAGACTATGCGCTGCGGGCTTTTCTTACGAGCGACAATCATGCGGCCATCCTTTCCGGATAGCCCGACCCCTTTGCCTCCGTGTTTGCCGATGAGCGCAACGAGACGGGTGTTGATGTTCCCAACGAGGACCATACGGGCGATCTCGAGTGTTTCTTCGTCGGTGACACGCAAACCTGCTGCGAATTCAGGCGTTTTGCCCATCCGCTCCATCTTTTCGCTGATTTCCGGCCCTCCTCCGTGGACGAGAACTGGCTGCATCCCAACGTATCGCAAGAGCACGATGTCTTCGATAATGCCCTCCATAAGGCGCTTATCGATCATCGCGTGCCCGCCAATCTTGATAACGACGAACGATCCGTAAAACTCACGGATGTAAGGCAACGCTTCTATAAGGAGTTGCTCCCGCTTCATTGACCTGTAGTTCCGACTGAGTATACAAATATTTTCCTGTAATATCGCCTTTAAGCGTGCGATCGGTCCGATAATGCGCATAAAGGGCGACGCCCGCCCTCAAAGGCTATATGCCTCAACGGGTATTGAGGACATGCGAACGTAAGGTTTGGTTGCTTCGATCGATCATATGATACATAGGATAGCGTGTATTCAGATGGGTGCGCTCGGCACGTGGGAGGAAAACGTAAACCATGCGGTCACTCTAACCAAAAAAACGGACGCCGACCTCATCGTTCTTCCTGAGCTCTTCGCTCACTGCAGGAATTTCAAAGTAGGAGAGTCCATTCCAGGACGTACAACTGAAATCTTTGCTCGACTCGCTCGCGAAAAGGGCAGTTACATCCTTATGGGGAGCATTCTAGAGGTGGACGACCAGAATAAGAAGCACAACACAAGTGCGCTCATCGATAGGCGAGGGCGTATCCTCGCTCGTTACCGCAAGATCCACCTGTTCTCATACCATTCGAAAGAGAAACGTTCACTAGTTGCTGGGAAGGATGTTGTCACCGCTCACACTGAGCTCGGCGTCATCGGGTTTTCGATCTGTTATGATCTGCGCTTTCCTGAGCTCTATCGAGCTCTGGTTAAGAAAGGGGCTGAGATCATTGTCTGTCCTGCAGCTTGGCCATACCCGCGTGTTGATCACTGGTTTACGCTTAACAGGGCACGTGCGATCGAAGCGCAATGCTACTTCGTTGGCTGTAATCAAGTCGGTGCACCGACACCGACGACAACTTTGGCCGGTTGCAGCATGATTACCGATCCGTGGGGAGAGGTAATCGCCAAGGCGGGACGTACGGAGGCAATTGTTGAGGCGGACACTGACGTCACGCTCGTCCGCAAGACCCGTGAGGAATACACGTTTTTGAACGACTTCGTTGAGATATAGTAGCACATGGCTTTCATAGTGTTGTTTTTTAGGAATTGCATTGAGCTCACTCTCTGGTTTCTGAGTAATACCACCGTTACGTGCGTTTTTTATAACAAGCGCTAGATGTAATGACAAAAGCGTACAGGTGACAACAGCTGCCCTCAGTCACTGACTATCTTTTGCTGGAATTATTCTTGGTAAATGTCACGGCAGTCTTTCACCCTATCCCCGCTGAGCCCACGATAGCGATTTTGCTCGATAAACAGGTCAGCCCGCTGCTAGTTTTGGTAGTAGTGATCGTAGGCTCATTCATTGGCGCAGCTGTTGGCTTTATCATCGGCAAGTACGGCCTTAGGAGAATTATCCCGTTTCATGACAGCGAACGTGACGAGAGAGCTCAACAGTGGTTTCGAAAGTACGGGGGGGCGCTTCTGTTGGCCTCTCCATGGATTCCGTTTGCAGGGGATCTTGTTTCACTCGTTGCTGGCATGGAAAACTACGACATGTCGCACTTTGTAGTACTCATTTTGGTAGCAAAAATAATCAAAGGAACGGCGCTTGTCTATTTCATCTCATTTTTTCTCCAGTATTCAGGCTTGCATTTCTAAGAGCAGCATAGGCTGCATAAAGCCTGCAAAGCCTGCTGGCACAAAGTCGATCCGAAACCAGCACGAAATAGACGTTTGGTGGCTGTGAATGCAGAATAGGTCGAATCAAATAAAGCCGGAGGGCTGACCAATGCGAACTCGGAGCCCCTCTTAATATGGGGGGGTATCACGAGACGGGAACCAGCATTATACTGAGCTAGCAAAGTTTATGAGCGTGCACACGAAAGGTGAAGCTATGCTCCGGTAGTGTAGTCCGGCCAATCATGAGGGACTCTCACTCCCTCGACTTGGG
>CAYHCZ010000002.1:0-52311 GCA_964355295.1 uncultured Methanomicrobia archaeon | reverse complement strand
TGATAGCGAAATTACAAGATAGTGGTATCGAGACTGTTTTTCACTATGTGCCGCTGCATACCTCTTCAATGGGCAAGAAATTCGGAAATAGAGAGTTGCCCGTCACCGAAATGATAAGCGAACGCTTGCTGAGGCTGCCGTTCTACGCAGGGATGAGTGGGGCCGAGTATGCGTATCTAGCGAGAAAATTTACACATCACCTTGATTGTTTACCCAATAGTGGGTAACGTTACGTGAAAGTGGCAAGACCGGATTAAAAAGCAGGACATATTTTCAGAAAGCAGATAACTGGACCTATAATTAACCCAGCTGTATTTACGAACATGACCACGAAAGAACCGGCTGGGGTTGGCTCCCCTTTCGCCGATGATGTTCTTCTTCGGTTAATGAACGATCATCTATCAGCAATGCGCAACCTTCTACACAACCAATATTTTAGTTTCGTGAAAGCTTTGAGTGGCTGGGCTCCGAAGGTGCCGAGATATGCCACTTTTATGTCCAAATAATCCTTGGGCATTATCTTCAGCGATCTTGAAATAGATCAAGGCTTCCAATTTTGTCTCAATAGGATTGAGGGTATCGTCGCGGCAATCGATAAAAAAGGACGAGCCCCCCCTAAAACAAAAAGCGTTGACTGTTGAGACAGAAGTAAATGTCGTAACAATTACTTAATCTCAGGCTGGGGGGTAAGCAATGAGGTAGACATCTCAAGAGCATATTCGTGGTCAGCAGAACTTTCGGCAGATTGAAGGGATTTTCAAGAGACGCACTAGCCTTTTTAGCAAAAGTCATCTCCAGATATTTGACCACCTGTTGCTACCGCAGCTATATTCTATTTCCTGCTGGATATGCACAGTTTATTAAAATCTATTCTTATGGGGGGTGTCCATTTAGTATCAACCATCTTTTCTGATCAGAAGCGTAAAATCATAAAGTTGATAATCATGTAATAATGCAATATTAGTTGAAAAATGAGTCTTGCAAAAATCAAGGTAGAAACAAGGATCTGCATAATAAAGATCATTTCTCATTCGGTCGGCATCAGAATATTTAGTCAACATGTTGAATGAAAAGCCTTTTTTACAGTGAGAATCCATTTTATGTAATGTCTCACTAACAATCGTTTTCCATTCTTCGTCCGTGGCTTCCAATTTCTTATTAAAAATCGATCCGGCGATCAAATAATCTGCAAAAGGCAACTCATCTTCTCGGGTTGTCCAATGACAATCCTGGCGATCTGGATGATTCTTAATCCCCGCCTGGACCATTTCTTCAACATAATCGATGCCATAGAATTCGAATCTAAGATGCTTTTTTTGCATGTAATCAATCAAGGCCCCATAGCCACAGCCATAATCTATGATGGAGAAAGCCTTCTTGGGATCTTCGATGATCTTCAACAGTTGATCAAATCTGATATCCATGGCCTCTTGAGAGTTGTAATCCAAACCCTGGGGGGTAGACCCACAATCTTGTAATTTTTGCCTGAAGAACTCCTGTACTTTGCCTTGTATTTTCTCTTTACGCACTGTTTTTACCTTCTTGTTAAAGACGATGTGTTTGATCGCATCCGGACCGGTCATAGATAATACATCCGCGATTGAAACCTGCGGATTATTCGGAGGGCAGAGCTGTGGATAGGGCGAGTGATTATAAAATATATCCCGGGTACCGCGAAATTAGATTTGGGGTGTTTTAGTTTTTCTTAAATAGGAACGGGTATCTCCTTTTTCCCAATGTGACCACACAATCAATAAAATATCAAATACAAGGACTACTACTGCTTCGATGGCACGTTTAGTTTAGAAGAAGATACTACAAGTAACTATTGGAACAAGTTCGTCGTAAAAGCCACAAAGAATACATTTAGGATGGCAATAAAGGGGATTTGCATCAATTTTCTCTGCATTTCAGATTTTTACAACGATATTTAGTGGCTATACAGCTAAGTACTTATAGGGGTTTTTTGTTATCTCCCATGATCTTCCCCTTTTCGAATTTTTCGTATATGTTTTAGAAAAGAATTCATGAAGGCCGTTTTTTCTGGGTATGACAGATACTTCAAGTGAAAATAAAAAAGCAGCAATTATACAGTCATCATTCTTACCTTGGAAAGGCTATTTTGACATAATCCACGATGTTGATATCTTCGTTTTTTTAGATGATGTGCAATATACAAAACAAGATTGGCGAAATCGTAACAGAATAAAAACTCCAAATGGGACGCAGTGGATCATTGTGCCGGTTGTTGGTGGGATACATCAGCTCCTTTGCGAGACAAGAATTGATTACTCGCGAGATTGGAGAGAGAAACATGTCAAAATGATACATGCCTATTATGCTGCAAGCCCCTTTTATAAGAGTCAAGCAAGCAAGGTGTTTGATATTTTTGAGAAAAGGTTTGAAACGATCAGTGAGCTAAATATTTACGCAACTAAAATGATAGCGCGTTTATTAGGAATAGAAGTGAAGTTCATCAACTCTACAGATTTGTGCACTGAGGGTATAAAAGAGGATAAAGTAATTGATATCTGCGATCAAATTGGTGCCGACGTGTACATATCTGGCCCTGCTGCCAGGAACTATATTGATGTTAACAAATTCAAAAAAGCCGGCATTTCTTTAGTTTATAAGGATTATGACGGCTATCCAGAGTACCCACAACTCTGGGGGGAGTACGACCCCTACGTTTCGGTCATTGACCTCTTATTCAATTGTGGCGAAGACGCTGCCTATTTTATTTGGGAGTGGCGCCAAATGAAGCACGGTTAACGAAAGAAGTTTGTCAAGAGGTTTTTTGACTATATTAAAAATGACGTTCACAAAATTTAGCGAAACGGGTGGCGTATTGGCAGTTTAGTATGCCACGTCTGCAGTTACGTGATAACTTGCGCGTGATAATTACCGGGAGTATTGACGAAAACGACACTGAAGTTATCGGGGTGACAACACCTTCAATAGAGGCGCTTTATAGCTTTGCAAGGTTTCTAATGACAAACACAGAGACTGAATTTTCGGTTGTAATCCCTGTTTATAACAGCGAGAGAACATTGGATGAACTCGTTCATAGGATCTCAGCAACATTTACTGACTTAAGATCTTCTTTTGAAATAATCTTGGTAAATGACGGGAGTCATGATGACAGTTGGAGCGTGATGAAGAGGCTTAGGGAAGGGCGTAGCAACATAAAGATAATTCACTTAGCTAGAAACTTTGGCCAACACAATGCAACGCTTTGTGGGTTTCGTTACGCTCAAGGTAGGTACGTAATTGTTATCGACGACGATTTGCAACAACCGCCCGAAGAAATACCGAAACTAATCAAAAAAATAGAACAAGGGTACGCGGTGGTTTATGGGGCCTATGAACAAAAAAGACACGGTTTCATAGAAAATGTGCTCAGTAGCATCTTTCAGAAACTGATGCACTCCGTTTTGCATATCCCCTCATCAATATTCATCTCAAGTTTTATGATTTGCACAAGCGACGTCATACGAAACGCGGTAACTACAAGAACCGCTTTCCCCTTTCTTCCTGCACTCACAGTGCGAAATACATCGGTGGATAACGTTGCGAACGTTTACGTCGAGCATTTAGAACGAGAAACTGGAGAATCAAACTATAGCGTTCTGCGGTGGCTGGGACTGTTATTTGATCTGGTAATAAACTACTCCTCTTTGCCTCTTGCAGTTGTTGCAGGAGTGGGCATCATTGCGAGTTGTGTGAGTCTCACGTATGGGCTCTATATAATCATAGAATTCATCCGTAATCCATCCTACGGGCTGCTAGGGTGGAACTCGTTAATGGTAGCAACTACCATGCTAGGCGGATTGACACTAACAGCTATGGCAGTTGTAGGAGAATATCTCAGGAGAATTATAGCAGAGATCTCCTACGAGCAACAGTACATAGTCGCTGAGGAAAATATATGATGATGGCTGTGTTCCGTGAATCAAAGGTGTCAGAAGCTACTATTCGAACCGTTTAGGTAGTCCCTCGCTTCAGTCATCCGCCTAACCAGTTATCCTTGCAGTGTTGAGAGACCTAACGCAAGCTGGTTATTTCGGCTTGAACGTCAATCCTTTCAATGACAATTTTATTCACTTGAACTGTGTTCGGCGACTTAGCAAGTTTCAAAGTTACGATGCTACCCACGGACTAAATACATCTCTCTTGAATTTTTAACAACATTAACTCGATGTGGTTTGGTGGGTCACAGGATATTCTCGCATCTTATTGTAACAACATAGTATGGTTTGTGTGGTCACTTGACCGTTCTGTTTAATACTATTGATTATAGCCTTTGTTGCTATAAGCTTCTATATAGGCTTTCGCACGTAAACGAACTAAATCTGAGGCGAAGCGACTTTGCATACCAAAATCAAGACGAGCGCCAGATCTTGGTAACCTTTAGGAGCTCGAATGAATGTCCGATGCTTCTTTAAGGGTTGAAATTCCTCCTAATGAGCACTGTTTGCGCGATAGTTGTATTTTCTCGTTTTCCATACACCTTAAATATTGAATACGATAACTCCGAGGATTATGACAAGAACTGCCACAATTTTTATCCGAGTTAAGGACTCGAGTAAGAACAATCTTGAAAATACTAACGTGACCCCATAATTCAAAGAAGTAAGCGCAGCAAAAAGCTTTAAATCAAGGCCTTTCAACGCAAGTACAGACAATATTGTGACGATTAGAAACAAACAGTAGCCAGTGATCGTTGACGGGTTCAAGTAGATGCTTAGGGGTGTTTCATCGCGGCGCGCTCCAAGTTTCAACAGCAATTGTGAGAAGCCGGTCAATATTATCGCAGCAAAAGCAAATATGAGATAAATCATTTTTTTTCCTCAGATTGTGACAGCAACAAAACCCCAAAAGAGATTATCATAAGGCTAATAATGTTAAGAGAAGTAACTTGCTCTTCAAAGAAAAATGCAGCTATAAAAAGCACCAAAAAATTGACAAGGCTCATCATGGGATACGCAAACGACAGTGGATAATGTTTCAATGCCTGTTGCCATACAACGGCCTGAGGGAGTAACAAAGCAAGTGAAACCTGATAATAACTATTTGATAGAATTGCGGAGACCGAAAAACCGGCCGTAGTTTGTGCTGCCAGCTCGCTAAATGCCCAGCCGGAACCTTGAAAAATTATCGATAGTAAAATAAATGCGAAATATCGGGTTTGTCTCATGGTTTGACACCTAAACTACCAGAAATCTACCAGAAATTGGTTCCGTGGATATAACAGATTTTAAAGTTGCATGTTGAGCTATGGGGGCTCGCCACTTAATCACAGCAGCATCAAGTAAACTAGTAAACGAACGACTGACAGCATAAGGAAGTGAACAAGCGGTCTTATCACTTTTTGATTGTGCCGAACCAAGCAACATGTGTTTTGGTGAAGATACGTTTGATACGGTGCAGATCATACGAAAGTATTAGTCATTTATACCAATTCGAGCAGTTGTTCAGCTTATTGCGGCCGAAAGAAGTCGATTAAGATGTTGATGGAGCGCGGATAATGACAAGCACCTAAAATATATCAAATTATTGATCCCTGAAGAATCCTACACTTGGTTACACATGCAGTCCATACAAAGAGTACCTGCAAAGTTGCTCCTACGTGGCAATGACTGTCCGAGAGAACGCAATAGATGCCAATCATGGCTGATTCGAATAGTTTATAAGAGCTCTCGCAAAAATAGGGGAACGCTTGCAAACCACAAGATTAAAGACTTCCATACGGAGCTGATGAACAATGGAACACGAGATAGTGGAAGACAACGGTAATTTGGAGCGCTGCATTAGTCAGGTGGGAAATATATTTGACCTATCTAAAATCCTCAACGAGTCACAAGCGACGTCGCAGATCAGTCATTTCTATCTCATAAACAGACTAGCGTTGCATTTCTACAATCCGGGTGGCTTTTTTCACTATGGGATCAGTTATGACGGGAAATATAAGGAGGTCGATCTGAACGAGCCTGCAAGAATAATTGAGGGCTATATCCGAGAGAGAGAAGCCGAAAAAGTAATGGAACTTGCATCCGGATTGGGTCCAAATATCGCATTCCTCGCACGCCGAAACCCAGATGTCGCATTCACCGGAGTTGATTTGTTTAATAAACCACTGCGCCGGCATAAAAAGTCATCAAACGCACATTTCTATTGTGGGGATTTCCACGACTTGAGTCAATTTGAGGATAATTCGTACGATATAATCTTTGTCGTAGAGTCTTTACTCTATTCTACTAACAAGTCGATAGTTTTTCGCGAGGTCTGGAAGAAACTAAGAAAAGGCGGGCTTTTTATCGTCATTGACCTTTATCAACGAGATCGCGCTGAGTCACTCAGCGTATCTGAGGAGCTACTGTGGAGATTAATTGCCAAGAGCATTGCGTGTGAGACTATTGAACGTGTCAGTGTAGTGGAAGACTACATGCAACAGAAGTTTTCCGTAACAGTTTCGAAGGACATCACCCAATGGGTAATGCCGTCTGTCGTTAGACGTGAGCATCTAGCGCGTTTCTACTTTAGTCATCCGGGGTTGGCACGAGCGGTGAACACGTTTGTCCCGCACGACTTCGCAAAAAATACGATCCACACACTCTTTCTCCCAATTAGCGTACGAAGGCAGACCGGATGCTGGTATCTGCACGTGCTGAAAAAAGACACGTAAATCGCTTTGGTGATCCGGTTCTCGGTCAAATAAGCGGCAATCCTATTTTTTTTTCGCTTGAGCTGGTCGCTGGAAACAAAGAATCGCAGAAATCATGGCCGCACTACAATCTAACGCTTCGCGGACAGACGACGGTAATCAACGTCGGCAAAGGCGACGTGTTCCTCCTCAAGTTTCATAATGACGAGCACGTGCACGCCGAAAGTGGAGGCAATTCTGCTGAACAGTTCGCATTGCCTTCCTCGTCGCAAATGGGATCACATACCCCGACGCTATCGTGTGCACACGTGCATTCTGATCATGTCGACGGAGACTGCGACGTTTAGGATGTAGACCGCCGTGGACAGACCGTATGATTCGAGATCCCGAAAACGCGCGATCCATTGACCTCAGCGTCATCGGCTTTGGTACGTCACAAGGTAGCCAAATGGCTTTGACAAGTCGCCTTTGATGTATCTCAAATCGGAGTTGAGCTTCAGAACGGCACCAAAAAAGTACTAAATCACGCGATCAAAGCTGTTGCAGCTCCACTTACAATTCATTATACGATTTTGTTGTTGTCTGTTTGGTTGTGACACTCCAAGATGACGAGAGAGTATGGTACGCGCAACAAGTTTGTCTCTACGTTCACTTTAACGTCTCTAAAATGACGAAGCGCAAGATCTCTGTATCCTTCAGGAGTTCGAATGAACTTGCCACGGTCCTTTGATAGCAAAAACTTTTCAAATCGGGATTGGGTGTCTGTGTGACAATTATCTACAGTTATCAGCCTGCCTCCGCGTCTCAAAGCCGTACTCGCAATGTTGAATAACTTTGTTGCCTCTGTGTCGTTGAGGTGATGTAGTACAGCAAGCGCAATTGCGATGTCATAGCTGTGGGCATCTTCCTCCAAATACGTGCTTATCGAGCTGCAAATGAACGAGCCCTGTTGCCAGAATCTTTGTTTAGCTTGATTGATATAATCCTTATTACTATCAAACCCAAAATAAGTAACGTGTGGAAGGTATTGAACTATTTCACCTGGTCCGCACCCAATGTCTAGTATTTTATCATCTTCACACGGCCTAATATACTTGTTGACAACTAAGCGATTGTAATTATTATATCTCCCCAGTAACTTGCTAGAAAGACTATATATTCTTGCAGAATGCAGCACTCGGGCTAACAAACTAGTCATTTCTTAACCTGACTAATGTAAGTGAGATTTACTATTAAGGCTTTTTTCAGCAACGTACGGAATTGAAACGTTTATTACGCATAGAGATGGTTACACCTTGAACGGCTAGCGACATAACAGACATAAGATATTTAATATTTGACTTCAGCTAAATGACGTTGGCGGCGTTATAATGAAAATCGATTTTAACAAGCCCTATGTTGCTCGAAAAGATTTAAAATATATCAAAAGCGCCATAGAATCTGTCGATAGAGGCGCTGCCAGAGCAGATAGCAAGTACACGAAGAAAGTACAAACGTTTATCGAATAGCGTTTTCGTGCGGGAAGAGTTCTACTAAAAACTTCGTGTACAAGCACGTTAGAGATGGCGACTACGCTGATCAATTTAAAGCCGGGTGAAGGTCATTGTGCCATCTCATACTTTTGCTTCCACTGTCAATTCGGTTGTTATGGCGAGGGTGAAAACTGTTTTTGTAGACATCGACAAAAAAGACTCTAAATATGGATACTAGCGAAATCAAACAAAACATAACGCTTGAAACGAAAGTAATATACCCCGTGCGTTATGCAGGAGTGGCATGCGATATGGATGAAATCGGATATGGCTAATTAACTTCGCTCGCTGTAGTTGAAGATGCTGCCCCAAGGGGTCAATGCTAAGCAGAAGCAGCGATATCTCGGCACTATCGGCGATTTTGGATGCTATAGTTTCCCGGATTCAAAAAACTACGTCTGCGGCGAGGGAGGGTGCTTCTAATGAACACTGATGACAAACGTATACAAAAGAGCGCGCAGAAATCATAAGGGAAAAAGGCGCGAATAGAAGCAATTTTTTTCGTGGCGAAGTAGATAAATACACCTGGGTTGATATTTGCTCAAGTTACCTGCCGAGTTCTACCTCTCTCTATGCCCAGCTCTAAAGCTCTAGATGAAATTCAAGCGAAATGGATGAAGATTTATGACGCGTGTTGTAAATTACTGCATCCCTAAGAACAAGACGGATGCATTAAACTGCCAACGACTCCTCATTATGCAAAACAAGATAATCACCTCTTTTACGTCTTATTTCCAAATGAACAAGCAACAGCTGATGCGTCGCGTGATGAAGTTATCTTGAAAAAAAATAGTTTGAGAGGCAGATGCCAGAGGGATAAAAGTTGTTAAAATGCATCTACTGCGATCAAGAACTGATTCACAAGCAAGCTACCAGGGGGTATTTGTGTGAACACTGCGATACATTGTTCGCTTATGAAAACGGCTTATATAATTTTTTGCACAATGAGAGCGAAACACAAAATTTTTTCTCCGAAGATGACTATGACCTCTTATTTCAACTAGAGAGCAACAGTTTTTGGTTTTTTGGCAGGAATCAACTTATCAAGCACATGGTATCAAATTATCTTCAACTAAACTCAACGATCTTAGAAATCGGCTGCGGTACAGGCTTTGTTTCATCATATCTCAAGAAAGTCGGATATAACTTTATAGATTGCAGTGATATTTTTCACTCAGCTATACAATACTGTGAAAAGAGAGGTGGAGGAAACGCATATTATTTGTTTGATCTTAAGTATTGTCCTTTCTTTAAACATTATGATGCAGTCTGCACGTTTGATGTCCTCGAGCATATTGATGACGATGAATTAGCTCTAAATAATTTATATCATTCTATACATGAGGGGGGTTATCTTTTCATTACCGTGCCCGCGAACTGTTTGCTTTGGTCAGAGACAGATATCTACGCGAAGCATAAGCGCCGCTATTCTAGGGAGGAACTGATTCAAAAAGTGGAACACGCTGGTTTTCACATTGTTCGGTGCACCTATTTTATGTCCTTCCTTTTTCCAATTCTTTATACCTACAGGCGACTCATGCGTTTCTCTGATAAAAAAACGGGAGCAGTAAGTAGCCATAGAGAATATTTCGCGTTTCGCGAACTAAAACTGAACTCCTTACTCAATAAAATATTCTCCTCCCTATTTTCAATTGAGCTCCTCTTTCTAAAATATAGAAACTTCTCATTTGGAAGTAGCTTGTTTTGTGTAGCAAAAAAAACAGCTGAGATTGGGTAAGTTTACAGGCACCTCATAAAGAATTTGAGCCCTTCACAACAAAGATTTTCTTGACTTTGATTATCCATTCAATCTTGGTTCGTTTGCCATATTTAAAACGACTTGCTCTGAGGGCGCCTGTGAACCTCAGGAGAGCTTCAAGCGTTTATAAGCGTCCTCGGTGAAAATGAGTTCGATGCCAGCGTTTCTGAAAGCCGAAGCAAAGTACGCCTTTTGATCATACACGTTTCGCTATCCGGCTCGCGTGTTATAAGCTTCCGTCTGGATTTTTGCGTCACGTCGTGAACGGAGCCCGTACCCTAGGGGAACACGGCCTATACTGATCGAGTTCCGTCCCCCGATAGAATTTGTTGTAGTAGCCTGTTGAATCGGTGCAAACTGTGGCTAGAATAAACCACGGCCCCCAGCTTGAGGAGGACGATGACCACCCCCCCAACACACTTCGATAGGATAGTTGACAAATGCCTTAGTGCTGACTTTCTCGAGCCACATCCGCGTCACTTAAAGGTCCGTAAGCCCGTTTGTCATCACCTCTAAACAGGCTATCGTATGCGGCAAGTATACCATCCCACGAATAAGCCGCTAGTGCCCTTTTGTAGACCTCTGCGCGAAACTCCGTCTGCTCTCCACCATACCTTTCTATCGACGTCACCAGATCGGTTAAGTCGAAGCTATGGCAGAAATAATGTGCGAACCGACCGCACAGCTCTCTGTTAAAAACGTTATTATGACACACGATAAGATTCTTTGAAATCATTGCCTCTAAGAGACTGGGGTTGGTCCCGCCGACCGAATGCCCGTGGATATATGCGAGGCAGTGTTGCCGCAACATCCAAAGCACGTCGGCGTCGTATATAGCTCCTAAAAAGAATATATTAGCTGAATTAGCGTTAAATGCGTGCTGATATACTCGGTCACGGTACTTATTGCTCGTAAAATCGCCAACGATGACCAACGGATATTTAGGTCTTGCATTGATGAATCCCTCGACGATCATGTGGATGTTGTTTTCAGGCTCCAAACGTGCTATGACTAACCAGTACTTGCCCTTATCTAAGGTTCCGTTGGCGGTCTTCTCACGGAAGTAGCCGCTTAGTTTGGTCTTATCCCACGACTGAGGTTTATGCGGGGAAACTCCGTACGGGACATAAAAGGCCTTGCTGAGATGTTTCTTGCTAATGCACCTCTTTAGCTGTTTATTGTCAATGACGATTCTAGAAGCGAGATTAATTGAGGTAGCAAAGAACAATATGATAATGCTTTGCTCAATTATGTGGTATTTGGAGCGCTTCCATTCTAATCCATCGATGTTGACAACTACCTGTTTTCGAAAAAATCTGGGGACTAGCAGGGAAGGTCCGCCATAGATTCCAAGTACATAAAGGATATCACAAACTAACGAATACCGCAAGATGAAGTAACAGTCATAGAGGAGCTCGAATGCTTTTCTTAAAGTGTAGTTAGTAGGTGCTTTAAGCGGGAAGTAATCAAGTGTCGCCCCCATAGAATCGTTGGTGCACCCCACACATCCCTGTTGCTCGCAGCTGCAACGGACGCTGTAACCTTCTTGCACAAGCCGCGGCACGAGATCTACAAGCATTCGCTCATATCCACCGTAATTGTCTATGCCTCGTGCCCCAACGATTCCAACTTTCTTGCCAGACACATTGATCGCCGCCTTTCACACGCATCTCTTCGCTATTAATCCCCGTCGGTGCTTTCTGCTCGATCGCGTACCATTCCCTTGTATCTCATGCAAAGCATCGCCGAAAAAAAACTGACCTACTTTTAACCGTCCGTCAGTATCGCCTCGGCGGGGTCGCTGATCGTTTCCTAATTATACATGGCTCCGGCGACCCCCCCATTTTATTAAGCTAATTTACTCGTCTAGGCGTATAACGTCAAAGGGAAATCCCTGAATGGACAAAGAGAAGTTCAATTACTTAAGCGATGCGGTAACCGTTGCCATAACCGTAGTTTCGCATTGCTTAACAGAGCTTCAAGCGTTTCAAACTGTGTCTACGTCAACACTACCCTCTCTCAAAAAACTGTAAAATTTGCAGCCCTCACACTTTTTTGAGCTATTGAAGGTGTTAGTTAAATAGGTTGTTTAATGATCCGAATGACGACAAGAACTGCAGGTGGGATCCGATATCACTACATCCGTTTTACACGAGCGAGCTCATCGTTTGACGAAGGCTTCCAGGGTAAAGCTTGAAATGTTGCTCGGAACGGGCATCTTTATACAGCGTCTTGCGGCAATTTGAGTTGCGGGAATCGAATTACCAATTATTAAGTACTAGCGGCCGTGATAAATCTTTGCTAAAGCTTGCAACAAGCTAGTTCACTCGGACTGCCATATTTAGACCTCCATAAGCGGCATATGCTCAGTTGTAACGGCAAAAGTCGGCAAGCGATATCGCTCTAGTGACATGGGAAGCTACAGAGTTCTCAAAACGATCTCAATTGTCAGTTTCGCACTGATTACCCTAGCAATAGCGCTCGCTTACAACTCACAGGCAACAGGGTATGAGGCTTCAATCTATGAAAGCACGCCAGTTTTCGTTTGGATCGCTCTTACACTAAGCACGTTGTGCGGCGTCTACGTTACCGTCAGCTCACTATATAATAGAGGCTGCAAAAGCAGATTTCCGATCCTCGGTCTTAGCATTGCAGCTTTTAGCGCAGTGGTCGTTGTTCTTGTATTTGCGCTCAGGGGTTATCTACTTAATATAACCGGAGATGTTGGGAACCATCTCTACTCGGTGAGCTATTTACTCACCTGGGGACACGCAGGTTCTCGCAATTATTATCCGCTAATGCACTATTACATGGCAACCCTGCATAACTTCACCGGCATCGCCCTTCTAGATATATTTGACTATCTCCCCGCTTTTTTTAATGCGTTTTTTATGGCATCGGTCTATCTCTTGGCAAAAACCGTGGTGGCGCGTAACGAGCAAGCAATACTCGCAGCATTAGCAGGGATACCACTACTCGTCACCTCCCCTTTTATGACGCCGTTCGCCGTTCTCGTGTGGTTTTTTCCGTTTATCGCGTACATCGTTTTTCATTCAGCAGGCAGAAGCAAGAATTCCTGCACGTTGCTCGCGATCATTCTGACAGTCTTCAGCGCGATTTTGCACCCGCTTGGAGCTATAACTCTCTTGGCGCTCTTATTAGGTGTCTGGCTTTTCCAACGTTTCAAAACGCCTTTTCACGGGTCAGACCGAACCCTCAAACGGTTAACGGCAAGCAGGAGCTTAGCGTTGCTTTTTGTTGCCTTGTTATTCGGGTGGCTTTCGCGTACGTATATACTTACGCACACTCTGCAGAAAGTGTTGGGGAGGTACCGCACAATACCATACATATCCTCTTATGCAGACTTGGCAGCAGCGGCGCAGGGATTTGGCTACAACATATACGAGCTAATACTGAAGTTGTACGGCGGTACCGCACTCTACATAGCGCTCTCGACAGTCGCTTTCGTTCTTGTGTGGAAGCGATTGTCGCAAGGCGAAGATCTGTTGAAGCTTAAGGGGTTGTTTGGAGGGTATGTTCTGATTATTGCAGTTTATGTGCCCTTGTTTTTCGCTCAAATAGTTAGCCCGTTTCGGGTTCTTTGTTTTATATTAACACTCAGCGCCGTTTTTGTCGGCTTTGTGCTCTATGAGTTCAAACAGCGGCTTATGTTTAAAAAGAACGGAAAAGCCATTAACATCGTCGTAACATGCGCGTTGATCGTTGCTGTGTCCGTAAACGGCATGCTGATCCTCTATCCGTCAACGCTTACCCGCTCGCCAACGCTGCAGACGACAAATGCGGAAGTCTCTGGCAATCTGTGGTTCCTGGAGAAAACAGTGCCCCAAGTAGATTTTAAGGGACTCACGGGAGGTGTTGTCTTTACGCCTTGGCGGTTTCTGTGGCTGCTGCCGGACAAGCCCCAAAATGGCTCGAGCGCACGATCGGATCTTATGTATTATCCAGACCAGTTCTATGTAAAGGAAGTTCCGCCACACCTCGGCTACGATAACTATACTAAAATGGGGCAGACCGTCTGGAAAGACACTTACGTTGCGTTTTCCGAACAAAGCAAGCGAGTGTACGTGGATGTATATCCAGAGATTGCTTCAAAAAGAATTCTGCCTGAAGACTTTAGCAGGATGGAGAATGATACGACGCTTAACAAGGTATTTTCAAACGGAGGCTTTGATACGTGGTATCTGACGCCACAACCTTGACGGTGATTCCGTATCTTTCAGAAAGATGGAAGGTCTTTTCACCGTCATTCCAGCGATCTCAGTTTTTATCACTTGTACTTCATTGATGAAACTACGCGACCTTTCAAGACGCTTCGCTTTTTCTATTACAAATCGTTAGCAGTCAAGCTATTGCAAAGCTTTCGCTTGTCACAGTTTGCCTCATTGCAGCAACCTGCTCCACAAACCGAAGTTCCATCATTAGTATTTGTTGCACTCCCTCTCTTGGCGAATTCCTCGAGACTGGTGGGCAAAGCCCCTTGGTCGTTCTCTTTTCAGGTAAACCTTATGTGTGGTATGTATTTAAAGGGGGTCGTCCTTTAAGAGCTAGGTTTTTCTTTAGGATTCTCTCACAGAAATGCTGCAGCTGCAGAACGCCGCCAAAATTGCCACACGTGCGCGTCATCGTAGATAGAACTGAGTGGAAATCTTAGATCTTTAGATCGGAGTTTCCAAGCATAGGGCAAATGAAACGTTTTTTTTAACGAATGACGGGCACAGCCCTAGTAAAACAGCCCTCCTGCGGGCTAAGATGAGCGCTGCGGATTCGAGAAGATAGTCTGTGCTGTCAAGCCTTGTCAAAAAAGCAGCAATGAAAGACTTCTTTGTGGGCGAAGCAAAGCACTTGTGATCGATCAGATTGGTGTTGGAGCCCGAAGTTCAGGCCACTACTTGCGACCACTTGCTGCGTAACCTATTGTGAAAGTTTTAACCTAGAAAAATACAGGTTCTAGAGACTTGAGCCAACGGAGTGAAATGGCTCTCCAGATCGGGCCCAAAATAAAAAATAGGAAAGGCGAAAAGTCAATGCGGATTTGAACTACCTAATGCGTGTATTTATCTAATACTTTCTCTTTAACGGAATATTTGATCTTGTGCGATGATATCACAATCGGCTAGTAGTGTGAAAAAAGTCTTAACAATTGATTATCATGGAACTCTCAGAACGGGTAAGTTCTGCAAGTATCTACCCTTATTTGGATTTAGTCCAACAATCCTTGCTGAATCCAGAGGGTTTCGCAGCGTCGCGAGCAAAAGGGGCTATGTCAATCCGGAGTCCATCAAAACAGTATGCACTCCTGCCATTTTGCATTTCGAATTTGTTTACTATTTCCTCAAGTTCGGAATTAGTCCTCGATTGTTTCTCTTGCCTGATCCGCTCGTCGGATGGGTGCCTACTGCATATATCAAAGGTTTGAATATATGTCACACCGATGACATTGATTTGATTTATGTTTCAAGTCCCCCTATGAGTGCCACGATCGTTGGATATCTGCTTAAGAGAAGGACTCACATTCCTTTAGTCATCGATTTTCGAGATCCTTGGACCCTCCTTCAAGATCCAGTTATGAGCTACCCCTCTCGATTTCACCAAAGTATTGACCAGCAGCTGGAAAGACACATTTTGAGGGAAGCTGACCAAATAATTACTGCAACCCCCCCGATGGCGCAAGGCTATTCGATAGCTTATCCAGAAGTAAAAGACAAGATTACGACTATATGTAATGGATTTGACTCGGCAGACTTCAAACAACCGCCGGCCAAATTTGAGAAGTTTACCATCACGTATACAGGATCTCTAGTTGGCTCAGGCCATCGACCCTATCGGCTATTTCTTGAAGCTCTCCGGGATGTAATTGACAGAGGAGCCATTAAAGAAGAAGAGATACAGGTCTTATTCATAGGACCAAAAGGGCAGCGGCTAGTTAAGGATTTTACGCACTATGGTCTTCAGACAATCTGCACTGTTACTGGACAAGTGCCGTATGAACAGGCCCTATCGTGCGCTGCATCGTCTTCCATACTACTTCTGATAGAGTTAACCAATGCGCTTACACAGAAAGTGTACGAGTATCTGGCAACCGGAAGACCGATTCTCGCCATAGTTCGCGAGGGTACTCTTGCGAGACTAGTGCGAAAGTACTCACCACACAGTTGCGTTATCACCTCCAACAGTGTGGACGAGATCTCCGACAATATTATTGCTGCATATCATAAATGGCAAAGAGGAGACGATCCTGTAAATCCAGATGGGTTGAAAGAATATTCTGTTCGCTTTGAGAGAAAGAACCTCACAAGGGAACTAGCAAAAGTTTTCGCGGGCGTGATAAGAAAAAGCACAAATGACATACGCGAAGTGGGGTCATAACTGACAATCTATTATCTTTAAGGGGAGCATGGAGGCATGGACGTTTGAATGAGCCACGAAAACGCGCAATTTATGTGATTTTTTCATCCTCATCGCACATCACCTACACTTGGATTGGTTATGATAGTTCACGGGCAGTGGGAGAGTTGCAGGTCCTAACTTGGCATAAGAGCTTCAACTAGCGTAAATAGCAAGTTTTCGCGTTAGAACTTTAGTGCGTCCCTTCCTTCCTACGATAAACATGATTGGATGATCACGTAGCACGAACGAATATGAAAAACCCGACGCCTCAATCTGAACCTCAACGAGAACGCTTCAAATTTGCGAGTGATATCGTTTGGGTCGGGGCATCGAATATAATCGTCCAGCTTTTCGCGATTTTTACCCTCCCATCTTTAACAAAAAATTATGGGACTGAATTGTATGGCGTATGGACTCAAATAGTCATAACGGTCGGGTTACTGACTCCTATTTTAAATCTTCATCTAAGTACTGCAACAGTTCGATATCTAGCCGCGGAAGACGATAGAAGTATCCTTGGCAAAGCATTTGCCTCTATGTTTTGGACAATAATTGCATTTCTAGTTCCAGTATTATTAGCCTCTCTATTCCTGAGAAATGCATTTTCGATCATTGTTTTTAATAGCACGAACTATTCAGCGTTTATTCCGCTTATGTTATCGTGGGCTGGAACGAGTGCCTTATTCAGTTTTCTCCTATCTTACTTCCGGGCAAAACGTAGGATAAAAAAGCTCTCTATTTTTTCACAATGTGCATCTATGATCAAGTTAGCACTCGTCATAACACTTCCAATATTAGGCTATCCCCTCATAATAGTGATTTTTTCGCAAATTCTTGTTGAGCTTACATTTGTCGCAGTATTGTTTGGGTTAGTTTCCAGAGAGACAGGTCTGTCGCTACCTTCAATATCGCGTGCAAAAGAGTACTTGGGCTTCAGCGTCCCGCAAATACCCCAAGGCTTAATTCTATGGATCTTACAATCTAGTGACCGATATTTCATAGTGTATTATCTTGGCATAGCCCAAGTTGGTATATACTCTGCTTCGTATAACGTTGGTGCCTTTACTGCAATTTTTTATACACCCATAAGCTACGTTCTCTACCCCACAATTTCTAGATACTGGGAACTTCAGGATATGTCAAGGGTTAAGCTTTATATGGAATACTCCACGAAGCTCTTTCTGCTTCTAGCAGTGCCAGCATCTGTAGGGCTTTTCTTCTTCTCGAAACAGTTGCTCACAAGTCTCACTACAGCGGAATTTGCGATCGGAGGCACGCTCACCTTACTCGTTGCTATCGGAACACTAATGCTAGGCATTTACCAAATCAATCAATTTATTATCCTCTTAGCCAAAAAAACAAAATGGATACCAGTAATATGTGCAGTCAGTGCTGCTATTAATATAGGTCTTAATATTGCCCTTATTCCTATAATCGGAATCATGGGCGGCGCCATCTCTACACTTCTAGCATATTTCAGTCTAGCTATCTTTGTAACTCTGTGGGCTCAAAGAGAGGTTGATTATCATCTTGATTTTATTTTTATAAGCAAATGCATCACAGCAAGCATTGTGATGGCCCTACCTTTATTCTTAGTAACTACCGGAGAAACATCAAGAATATTCCTTTATGCGGGATTGAGTTTCGCTATTTATCTTTTGGCTCTCTTTGTTTTGAGGGCTTTTTCGGATGCTGACAAAAACATAATTCGCGGGATTTTCAAGACTTTCAAGCATTTGGTGGGGTTCTAGAGTTAGCAGCACATGCGCGCAATACACTCTATAAACTATCTTCGAGAATGAGACCTACAAGTCCATTAACGAGTCCACCGTGAGGTAACATGGTTGGCATCGGGAAGAACATGCTTGTCGTTACCCCGATGGGTATAAAGATCGAAAGGAACAAGAACAAGTCGTCGTACTAATGTCGTGCTTTTGAAAGGGGCAATTAATACCGTTCAACTTCTATCTTTGTTCGCTTTCAAGATATTTTTGAAACAGATCTGCATAATATTTGATAGTCGAATTGCTAGTGGTTCCATACAATGTTCTCAATAAATCAATGTGAATCTTATGGTAAAACAAATTGGCGCTCCCGGATGTTAAGGAATATGCGGACCAATCTCCCGTATCATATTGCTTCAAATGCACGACAAGGTCATTGACACCCATTTTAAACAAGCAGAGTGCATCTGCATTATTTGTGATTTTATAGTAATCATGAAGCGCAATCAATGTGTATAAAAAACCATTTAAAACGCGTATTTTATTCGTGTACGCGTATTCGAGATACCAAGTGCCATTATGAGAAGGATGAAAATCGGTCACACCGCCTTTTGTCCAGTTGACAAACAATGGTTGCATCGCACACTCTGCGTTTCTTAGGTAGCACGTATCCCCAGTGATGTTATACGCATACCCGAGTGTTTGGATCGCCAATCCTTGCGCCATGCCCGATATCCAGAAATGGGGGGAATTAATGCCGAGCTTAACATAGCTGGCATTGTCATAAACGTAGAAATTGTATTCCCATACCAGACAAATGCGATTTTCAAGAATAATCCTGTCTCCGTATTGAATAAATTCGTTAATTCCATCTAAAAATTGCTGATATTCCCCTCCCTTATATTTAGATTGAAGCTCAAATAGTGTACTTACAGGCTGGAATTGAATTCCTTTGCCTGGATAATACAACCACATCAGATTGTCACCCGGAAAATCCATCTCTTGCACAGATTTCGGGGACGCGTTATTGAGAAAATAATGATAATTTATTTCCATCATATTGACGATATTATGCAACCGTTGTGGTGTAAGAATATTCTGGTCGTAACTTTGCTGCAGAGTATCTGAAACATAAGATAGGTCGATATATTCATTATTCCTTTCGGGCAATCCGGCATATTTCTTTAACAACTGAGAATATTCAAATATAATCAGGGAATACTTTGTATAATCCTGAGGCGAAATCGAGCCCTTTTGACATAACGAACATGCGTAATCTGAAACGTTAAGTATCGTTTCGGCTTTTTTTATCCTTTCATTGTACGATATCTCATTCCTGAGCGTTTTGTCAGGAGAGTAACCAACCGTTAATTGACCGGTTTTAACGATGGCCGATGCCTGCCTACTATCAGTAGTCAGCGACGTACATCCCGCAGTGCAGGAGACGAGAATGAGCCCAGCCCAAAAGGCTGCGACGAGGTATCGTGACCGTGTCCCCATGCTTAACTCTATTTAAGACGCTCCAAATGCGACTGCTCTGTGTTTAACCTACTTGGATGTTGTAGGATGTCAATATCGTGCGTCAAGCAAGAGTTTGTGTATCTCTTTCTAAGACGTTAGCTATCCGCTTGCACGCTCCTGTACCAAACACAGCTCTCCGACTTGTGCCCGCAACGAGGTTTCTAGATGCCATCTGAATAATACGAGTCTTATTCGCCCCAACTAATACGTTTCGTCCGTCGGTAAGGGTCTCCACCCATTCAGTGGTCTCTCTCAAGGTGATACAGGGAACATCGAGCATAAATGCCTCTTTCTGCATCCCACCTGAATCAGTGAGTATTTTATCTGCATTGGCCATGAGTTTGAGCATATCAAGATATCCAAGAGGCTGTACCTTTTTTATGTTCTTCGGCATGGCGTCCCAGATGCCATATTCTTGCAAGTATCTCTTGGTGCGCGGATGCACGGGAAATACCACGAGACGATCCAGTACACCTGCTGCCTCTATGATGTTACTTAAGTTCTCTTGGTTGTCGGTGTTGTTCGGTCGATGTATCGTTAGGACTAAGTAGTTACAATTGTCTAACTCCAATAATTCGAGTATCCGCGAAGAATGATTGGCCACTTCAAGGTTATGCACGAGTGCGTCTGCCATTACATCGCCGACCAAATAAGCGCCCTTCGTGATACCCTCCTTAGAGAGATTGTCGATTGCCGTTTGAGTCGGACAAAAAAGCAGCGCTGACAAATGGTCGGTCACTATCCGGTTAATCTCTTCGGGCATGTCACGATCGAAACTGCGCAACCCTGCCTCGATGTGTGCAACGCTAACGTTGAGTTTGGCTGCCGCGAGCGCTCCAGCGATCGTAGAGTTGGTATCCCCGTAAACGAGAACTAGATCAGGAGATTCCTTCGTTAGAACCTTTTCAATTTCGATGAGCATTCTCCCGGTCTGCTCTCCGTGGCTGCTTGACCCGATATCTAGGGTGTATTCTGGGCGCGGGATCTGAAGTTCTTCAAAAAAGACGATCGACATTTGAGGATCGTAATGCTGGCCTGTATGCACGATTATCTCTTCGTGCTTTTGTCGTATCTCTCGTGAGAGAGGTTCGTACTTAATAAATTGAGGCCGCGCTCCGACTATGCTTACGATCTTCATTATTCTATATCGGGCCTGCAAGAGGTTGCTTACGCTTAAGAACATCTTGTATCTGCTGGCAAACTGCCATGTTGGCAAGAGCCTGTCTGGGAGTAACGGGGAACTCGACTCCCCTTCTGACACAATTGACGAACGTTCTTAGTTCCAGCGCCAACGGCTCGACTTTGTTGACGAGCACTTTTTCGACGATGTTCTCTTGTCTGTACTTTTCGTCTTGCACGCTGAATTTTTCTGGGCGGTTGTACCTGTAAACCTCCTGAGTCATCAAATCTCCCTCAACCGTAAACTGTTCATCCTCAATGTAGATCGATCGGGTTTTTTTGCACGCTAACCTGCTTGCTGAAAGGGAGACGATTGATCCTTCGAACGTAATCACTGCCTTGCATACATTTTCATTCCCGGCGCTGTAAACTGCGTATTGACTGCGATCAAAGAGAACGTTGAAGACAATGTCGACATCGTGAATCATCAAATCCTCTACCACTGAGCTATCGGTTATCCTCAGCGATGAGGGGTTGTGTCGCCGTGCTTCCACAAAGAATGGATTCTCAATAATCTTCGCTATTTCTGCGACGACCGGGTTAAAGCGTTCAACATGCCCTACACCGACGACGAGTTTTCGACCCTGTAAACAGCTCACGAGTTCCTTCGCTTCATCCGCAGATGAAGTAATTGGCTTTTCTATCAAGCACGGCACGTTCTCTTCAATGACGCTGCGTGCGACCGTAAAGTGATGTTGCGTGGGAACACAAATGCTTACTGCCTCTGAGCAGTTAATTAATTGCTCCAGTGATTCACAGATCGTTAAATCGAATTCATTTAGACTGTGAATGCTATTTTCGTTGTTATCATAGACCAACAGTTCATCCACACCTCTAAGATCAGAATAGATTCTGATATGATTCTTACCCATCACTCCAGTACCGATGATGCCAATTCTCATCTTGCGCCTCAATTTAACGGGGTCGTTACAAGCTGAGCTTGAACGTGACAAATTGCCAAAAGCTCTCTGTTATGCCACACCCTATTTTCATCTTACTCCCTAAAAACAGTTTGTAACTCGCATAAACAGGATTGTGCTCGACCTTGCAGACTATATATCTGTGATCTAGCTTTTCTAAAGGATTCTTTCACAATCTCTTTCTTTTTTTTGACATATGTTAGCAAACTACCAATACAAGTTAAAAGTTCATATATATTTAAGCTGATGCACTATCTGTCAATCAAAGAAGAATCTTTCATCGCCACCGCGTTTGTCAGATACTTGGTGAGCACTGTGCAAAAAAACATTATGATAGCAAGGCCGCAGGTAGGTGACGACGAGATTAAAGCAATTGAGTCGGTGATACGATCTGGCACGCTTGCACAAGGTGAAGCAGTCGCTCTATTTGAATACCAATTTGCTAGATACGTTGGTGTGAGACGCGCTATCGCCGTGAGTAACGGCACGGCAGCGTTAGATGTCACACTCAAAGCTTTAGGCATTAAGCAGGGCGATGAGGTACTTACAACACCGTTCTCTTTTATTGCGACTGCGAACTGCATTTTGTTCCAAAAAGCGCGGCCCGTTTTCGCTGATGTTGACAGAAAGACTTTCAATATAAATCCTGACGATGCAGCTGTCAAGGTTACAGCCAAGACTAAGGCGATCCTGGGTGTGCACTTGTTCGGGCATCCTTTTGATATCACAGCAATCCAAGAGGTCTGTGACGAAAACAAGCTCATTTTAGTCGAAGACTGTGCTCAGGCTCACGGAGCTGAATATCGCGGCAAAAAGGTCGGAAGCTTTGGAGTCGGCTGCTTCTCTTTCTACCCAACGAAGAACATGACAACAGGAGAAGGTGGCATGGTGACGATGGATGATGAACAAGCAGCCAACGTCGTTAATTTGCTCAGAGATCACGGACAGACTTCGAAGTATACCCACACGCTGCTTGGATACAATTATCGGATGACAGACATTCAAGCGGCTCTCGGGCAAGTGCAACTGAAAAAACTTGACAAGTTCAACCTTACAAGGAGGCGCAATGCTGCTTACTTAAACAAGTACATCCACGCAGACGGCTTGGTCACGCCTTTTACCGCTAAGGACGTGACTCACGTCTACAACCAGTACGCACTCACATTAGATATTGATATCGTGGAACGAGAAGCTTTTATTCGCCATCTAGCGAGTAACGGTATCAGGTGTGCGATTCACTACCCTACCCCGATATTCAGACAACCCCTATACGCCGAACTTGGGTATACAGACGAAAACGTCCAGTGCCCTACTGCTTTGGAATTAGCCGATTGTCTTGTGAGCTTGCCCGTCCATCCGGGATTGACGGTCGAGGATCTCGAATACGTCTGCACGATTATCAACGAGTATTTGGACACGTTACGTAGTTGATCGTACGCACGAGCATCATCGTCCACCCCGCCTAAAGTTCCAATGTGGAAGGTACTTGTCAGCACCATTTCGGACTAATTCGCCTCACAAGAGCGTCCGACAACCCTCTTTAAGAGCTCAAAAAAGCTATAAAACACACTTTTTTCTCGCTTGTCTTTCACTTGATGATCAAGCGTAATAGGCTCGACTTGTGCTGGTTAGCATTATCAATTGTGTTTGTATAGCGCAAATTCGCGAGTGGGATCGACGATCTTTTTGAAGAAACGCGATTAGCGTGGGCCAGCAGCGCAAATCCTGTTTCCGAGAATGCGCTCAAGCGAATTGTGAACTAAGTACAGCTGCGAAAGTGAGTCAGCTGTTTTATATTGAAAGAGCTGCAAAAGTTTAAAGTAGCTGCTAAATGATTACAGGCTTGTCTTTGACACAAGCACAGAACCCCTATGAGTTACTACAAACACGCCACCGCAGTAGTGGAGAGCGATGCAATAGGCGACGGGTCAAAAATATGGCATTTTGTTCACATCAGAGACGGCGCGTCAATCGGAAGCAACTGCGTTATCGGCAAAAGCACCTATATTGATGAGGATGTCATCATCGGAGACCGAGTCAAGATCCAAAATTTCGTATCAATATATAAAGGTGTGCGCGTGGATGATGATGTTTTTATAGGCCCCTCTGTTACCTTCACGAACGATCTGTACCCACGGTCATTCATATGGGAAAGCGAGAAGATAACGTCCACATTCGTCAAGAAAGGAGCCAGTATTGGCGCTAATTCGACCGTCATTTGCGGCGTATCAATTGGGGAGTACGCCATGATCGGCGCAGGAAGCGTCGTCACAAAGAGTATTTCGCCATTTGGGTTGGCGTACGGGAGCCCGGCACATTTAAGGGGGTATGTTTGCTACTGCGGACAGAAATTGCACAAAGCGGTCCGAGCCGAAAGCGGGCACGTGTTTGAATGCGATTGTGGACGAACCGTAACAGTTCGCCAACAGCAATAATGAGGCTAAACACTTTTTTTAAGGATCATCGCTTCGATAGCCTCTTCAAAAATAACCACTCTATACACGCGAACGCAAAGCGTATAGCAGAATTTTTAAGCGGTTTTTGCGAAGAAAAAACTTGGTAAAATCACACAATGCAGCAAACGAAATTCCTCAAGCCGTTTGACTCAGCGGCGATGCATTATACAGCTTATCGCCCAACGAGTTTTTCAAACTCATCGTGCGTCTAAAAGGCTCGGAGTTCGCAAGTAGCGCTGAAAGCATACTCGGAGGTTATGACTCGTGAAATTGCCCCACGATCTGCCAATGGATCTTTTTGGCCCATATTTTGACAAACATGCCGGGCCAGTACGGCAATCAATGATAGCAAGCTGTGTGTTGAGTAGGCGTAGCGTGTATTACTGATAACAACAAACATATACGGATAACTATCAAGACAATTAAATGACCTAAACACGTTGGTTTTTATGAAGGGACGATTAGCACAGATACTCGACGCAAAAGGCCCAATACGGCGGATAGGTATCGTAGGTATGGGTTACGTGGGTATCCCTTCTGCGATGCTTTTCGCAGATCGCGCGTTTGAATGGGTATGGGGCTTTCAAAGAGATTCACCCTCATCAGGGTATAAGATCGACATGCTCAACCGTGGTGAAAACCCTTTGGTAGGTGACGAGCCTGGCTTGCAGGAACTCATCCAAAAAGTCGTTCAAGGCAAGAAGTTCCGCTGCACATCTGATTTTTCGAAGATAGCTGAAGTCGACGCGTTAACGTTCACAATACAGACCCCATTCATTGACAAACGCAGTCTGCAACACGATTTCCGCGCACTGCGTGCAGGACTGCAAGAGGCGGGAAAACACATTACTCAGGGAACGCTCGTAGTGCTTGAATCGACGGTCGCCCCTGGTACCACGGAAGGACTTGCCCGAAACCTGCTTGAGAAGGAGTCAAACATGGTCGCAGGTGAAGATTTCGCCCTCGCACACGCGCCAGAACGCGTTGCAGCAGGCCGATTGCTCCGTAATATCCAAGAGCTTGATCGAATCGTAGGAGGCATCAACAAGGCTAGCACGGACAGAGCTGTCCAACTGTACAGATGTGTGCTGACGACAGGCAGAGTCATTCCTATGTCAGCAAAAGCTGCTGAAGTTACGAAAACTGCCGAAAATGCATTCCGCGACTTGCAGATTGCAGCTGTAAATGAGCTTGCCCTTTACTGCGAAGCTATGGGCGTCAACGTATACGATGTGCGGACCGGCATAAACAGCCTGAAAGGTGAAGGGGTCTCGCGCGCCGTTCTATCTCCTGGTGCCGGAGTTGGTGGTCACTGTCTGAGCAAAGACACGTACCTACTCGAGCTCGGGGTGAAGGAGTCTCAAATACCGCTCGATTATCCCCAATCAGAAAGATCGCTCTTTATAGTCGCCAGAGAAGTGAATGACTTTATGCCAAAACACGTAGTCAAGCTTATTGAGGAGGCGCTCAAGAAAATAGGCAAAGGCCTGAACGATGCTAAAATAGCCCTGCTGGGGTGGGCATTTACCAAAAATTCAGGCGATGTGAGGGATACACCGTCGCAGACGTGCTGGACCCTTCTGTCGCAGGTAGGGGCTCACGTCTCAATCCACGACCCTTACGTTACTACACATAGTGACTTCCCAATTTCGAGCAGTTTGAAGGAAGTTGTTCAGGACGCAGACGTTATTGTCATAATGACTGGCCACAGCCAATACTCGCAACTCGATCCTCAGGAGCTAAAAGTGCTTACTGGTCGCAATCATCCGGTCATTGTAGACGGGCGCAACATTGTGTCTGCCAATGACTTTATCGCGAACGGGTTCATATACAAAGGTATCGGCAGAGGAGATAAAAACGAACATGAGCTGCGCTAGGCCTGTTTGGAGCTCACAAATGCTTTGCCTCGCGGTTGAGCATCAAGACAGAGTTACAAGCGACTACACAGCTGCATTTTTGCAGCGCTTGACTCTTCCATGCGCAAAAAGGAGACCATGTGGACCTAGATAGCAGAGCGACAGGAGGCAAAAACCACCAGCGCACGGTCAACGGTGGTAGCATCTTAAGCGCTAATTTCGACCTCGTTTTTGTGTTCTTATGGACGTTTGCTACGGTGCTATTCGTGCTGACACCTGCTTCAATTTTTTTTATCGCACGCGCGGTCGCGGGGCTTGTGTTCGTCTTTCTCGTGCCAAGTTACGCCTTCGTCGCCGTATTATTCCCACAACACAACATCAGCGGCTTCGAGAGAGCGATGTTGGTGCTTGGACTGAGCTTTCCGATGATTTCACTATTTTGTTTCGGACTCGATTTTTCCCAATTGGGAGTCCAGTTGGACACTGTTGTCGCTAGCACAGCTGGATTCACCGTCCTTTGTGCAATAGTAGCCGGAATCCGTCGAAGTTTTGCTCCTGCTGAAAAGCGCTTTTCTATTGCATTTGGAGCGCTTTTTCGTTTGAAAAGAGCTGTGCTCCCCACGTCCGAGGGGCGCGTGGATAAAACACTCTCTATTGCCCTTATAGTATCGATCATTGTAGCGGTTTCCGTGTTGACGTTTGCTGCCGTCTCACCTAAACAGGGCGAGCGATTCACAGATTTCTATCTTTTAGGGTCAACTGGCCAGGCAGGATATTACCCGACTGAATATAGGTTAGGAGAGCAAAAAACAATCACTCTTGGGGTTGTAAATCATGAGTATCGCACCCAAACTTATAATCGAGTGGTAAATCTCACTAACGGTACGCTCTCAACGACCCTTTACACAGACCAGGTAGTTCTCGCCCATAACCAGACGCTCGAAACGCCAATCAATATAAAACCAAATCTAGTAGGCAACAACCAGAAACTGGAATTTCTCCTTTATGTAGACAATCGCAGCATTCCGTACAGGGAGAATCATCTCTGGGTTAGCGTCACACGTTAGCGATAAACTAATACTGCGCGTTCAAAGGCTGATCTACTACATAACCACGTTTAACGACGTTCGGGCAAACATTTATATCACGTTTAAAAACGTGATGTTGCTAATGCCTCTTCAGAGACCGATAATCACGATCCGAGACGACTTAAAACGGTGCCGCGAAGTAAATTCGCACGCTGAAGGTGCATGATACCTGCAAACGTCAGTGTTTGACAAGATTGTGTGGGATTTCTGATTTCCGCGAAGCTTTTCTCCCTGAAAAGACCCAAATAGGTAGACTTGTCGCCGATGTAACTATTGAAATGACAAACTATTGAAAAGGACGATCTTAATCACAAGAAAGCACATAAGTTATAGGGAGACGTTGGGACGAAACAGCTCCCAGTCGAACAGGCCCGCGATCTCGTTGAGAGGGTCACCCCGGGCAGTGAGGGCCGCATACTCCTAGTTAGGAAGAAATTCCCGAACGTGCTCAGCCAGAAGATCGATCGAACGACGGATAAAGGTAAGCTGGGGGTTGTAGCCTCTTTCTAGAGTAGATATAATAACTGGGACGCCGATCTCTTTGATAAATGATTTGAACGCTTGGTGCATACCCCCAGGTGGCAATAACCGAGTAATCACTATTTCAAAACATTCAGTTAATTTCTGAACGAAAATATGCTCACTAAGGAATGTCGGCTCAATTGTTACAAACTCTAAAACGGGAAAAGATCTGTTTTTAGTTTGGACAATAACGCATAATATTACAATTTATATACGGCGAATATTCAATGGACAGAACAGCCTGGTTTTTAAATATTAAAAAAGCACTCCGTGATGAGATTAAACTAAGTTCGAATTTATCAATTTTTTTGTTTATTTTGTTAATTTTATTTCCTTTTTTTTTGATTTGGCAAGGACTGGATTTTACCGATACGGGGTATGCATTGACTAATGCCCAGCAAATTTTTAATAATCCAACCACCGTCCAATTCGGTTTTTCGGAGTGGTTAACCAATTTTTTAGGGGGTGTGTGGTTACATTTTTTTGGTGAGTTTGGGCTGATCGGGTTCAGATTTGCTTCAGTATTCATTGTGTATGCAACCATTTTTTTTGTATTTTTTATTCTTAAACCGTATTTTAAAAAAGAATATGTGTTATTCGGTCTTTTTTTGGCAGAATTATTTATTATCCGTCTCTCTTGGATAAATTATAACAACTTAACTGCGCTCTTCTATGTTATCGCAGCATATTTCCTCATTAGAGGGTTGTTGGAATACAAGAACAAGTTTGTTCTCCTATCCGGTGTTTTTTTAGGATTAAATCTCTTCAACAGGATTTCAAATATTCTCGGAATTCTCCTTGTTCTTTGTATTTTTGCGCAGGGTTACTGGAATACGATTAACGTAAAAGAATCGATAAAAAGTGCCCTTTTTTTCATTTCAGGGTTTGTTATTACGATACTCATTATTAGTGGAGCACTTGTTTTTCTTGGACAGTTTGGATTATATGTCAATTCAATACTGGATTTATTTGTTAATGGTGGGCTGAACCCAACATCCAGATATAGTGGGACAGGGTTACTCTCCCTTTTTATCAAGGATCATCTCCTAGTGTTTTCGTTAATATTAATTTCAATAATCGGAATTATTCTGATTTCGAAAATAGATTCTTGGTTAACTTCGCGTTCTTCATTTGGATCAATTGGCTTTTTACTCGTGATATATCTGACAGGAATTACAATCTTCATTGCAGTTCCTGTCGGAAGTTATGTCATTATGGTAGTGTATGGATTTTTGTGCCTCTTATTAGTGAAAAATATTATTTGGCGTAGTCCTGACAAAAAACAATTACCACTACTGTCATTAACCGCATTGCTATTGTTGGTAATCTCACCATTAGGATCGGGTAATGGAGTATTAAATGCAATTTATGGTATGTGGCTTGCGATACCTATCGGTGTATGTTTATTGGAATTCAATGGGCTTAACTTAAGACTTGGTCCAAATACTGGAAACAAAATTGTGCCACAACATAGTGTAGACTTATCAAAAATCCCGACGAAAAAAGTTGTGTGTTTAATTCTCATCTTTTTCTTGAGTTTGTCATTAATCAGTGCGTATCAGTATACCTATCGCGATAGTTCAGACCGGTTTGAAATGAGATATAGTGTGAAACATCCATATTTGAAGTATGTTTTTACGACTGAAGAACGTGCACATGTTGTTCAAGGCTTGGTTGACGAGCTGCCTCTTTACGTAGAAAAAGACGATTATGTCTTAGCGTCTGGAAGTATACCAATGGTATATTATTTAACCGGAAGCAGACCCTATCTTGATAATTCTTGGCCGGACTTGTATACTTCGGATCAATTTAGTAATATTTTGAACCAGTCCCTGAAAGAAAAAGGTGTGTTGCCGGTGATAGTACGAGCAAAAATTGACACTCGTGCCTTTGATTGGCCTGATAAGACAAAACCCATTGAAAGCCAGGATGTAATGGAGCGGTTTATTGCAGCACATAACTATACGCTGGCATGGAACAATGAATTCTTCGATATAATGACGCCAGTAAGGTAACGCTCAGTAAAGATTAAACACCACAACCCCAAAAACAGTAATCACAATTCCTTTAGCCATTTTCTAAAATGATAGACTATTGAAAAGGGTTATCCGAAATTACAAGAAAGCAGTTCGGTTGTATAGGGTAACACTGTGCCAGGCTATATGCACGCTGTCTTTCACAAAGATGACGAGACGCGTGGCGCCAACGGTTTTGATCACAAGGTAAGCACTGACAGCAGAACATTCCATTTTTGCGGGGACTATCGATGGGCTTATACAGAGCGAGTACACCGTTGAACGGAACATAACGGTCCTCGAGCTATTAAGCGACCTAGGCAGTTGCTTGCCTGCGATCTTCGGATGGTATGCAGGCCTCTCTATTTGAGGTAGGAGGCTCGAGTTTGCCGCGAGGGACATTAGCGCAGTGGAGGAGCTTTGCTATACGACAACCGAGAAAGAGCTTATCATGTCGACTAATTTTTTTAAGCCCGTAAAAGTGCTTGAACAGTTAGATTACGACGTGGCTGAAGTTTCGCATTTTATTACTGGTGGTTTTTTTACCACAAAGGACAAACCACATTCAAAAACATTTATCGATTGTCACCGCGAGAAGCGCTGCAAATAGACGCGTGTGCTTCAGTTTTCACTGCCAACTAAATAGGCGCATCGGTAACGTTTAACGTCTTTAAAAACGCAATTTATCGGTCTTTAGATTATTGTATCAGGTGTGATCCGGCTCTAGACGATATCGTTTTCTTCAGTGGGGGTGTGGACTCTTCGGTCTTACTTGCGCTACTGAAAAATATCAAAGACGTTGGGGCCGCACTTATCTTTTTTCCGCTCCCAGCCAATTGGAACGAACCAAATGAGCGAAGAGCGGCAAATCTCTCGCGAGACTGGGAGAGAACTTTTGACTCCACTAGCTTTGGAGCAGAACTTAGCCAAAAAAACAGTTGACTTTGCTTGTCAACTTAGACTCGAGTTAAATGACAAAGGCCCGGATGGGTGGCAAAAAAAGATAGGGTTAATTTGGGTAAAGAAAGGTGCACGAAGAGTTGAACGCACTTGGCGTTGAGACCCGACTGCCGATATTGAGAAGATCAAAGGCGAGCGGTAGCAAAGCGGAGACCTAATCGCATATCTCCTCAAGCGCCGTGAACAAGCGAGTAAACCAAATAATGCGTTCTATTAAGAGCGATAATCGCGCATTTCGGTCTTTATATTGGATCACATATTTCATGCAAGGTTGATGAAGATTGGCTTCGTTTGAAAAGAGAAGCCCATATAGAAGCTAGTTGTTTTGGCTTATGAATAACAACGTACATCTATAATAACTCTTGAGTAGAAGCGACAACTCATGTGCGTGCTGCACGTTTCTGGCAAGAGGATAACTAGTTATGGCTTTTTATTGTTGGTTATTGTCCTCGTTGGTTTCTTCTTCAGAGTTTATCGGTTAGGCGCACAAAGCATCTGGTATGACGAAGCCTGGTCTGTTTGGATGTCTCAAATGAGCGTGCCTGAAATGCTGCGATCCACAGCAGCATTAGATATACATCCTCCGCTCTACTTTTTTATTCTTCACTATTGGGTAATCCTATTCGGCACTTCAGAGTTGGCCGCAAGATTTTTATCGGCCCTATTCGGGGTTCTCGCGATACCGCTAATTTTCGTTGTAGGCCGTCAACTCTTTGGCAAGGAGGTAGGGCTAATAGCTGCGCTCATTCTCGCGCTCTCACAGTTCAATATTTGGTGGTCGCAAGAAGCACGCGGGTACAGCTTAATGGTCTTCCTCACTCTTCTTTCCATGTACTTCTTCTTACGCTGGCAGCAGCGGAATACGCTTGCTTCGTCAGCAGGATACGTACTCTCTACCACACTGGTCGTGTACACGCACTTTTATGGGTTGTTTGTCGTTCTTGCTCAGAACATCTATGTGATGGTACTAGTCCTCTTGTTGGCGAGGCATACGTTTCAGCTGAAGCGGTGGGTAATGCTGCAGGCGATCGTCGTCGCCCTTTTTGCTCCATGGATTCCTGTCCTTATTCATCGAGCATCGTCTTTGCAGGGTGGGGGGTATTGGTTGTTGAGTCCCACGACGTTCGATTTGATGGTGACATTTGTCAAATACGCTAGCGGAAGTCCCATTTTTGAGTTAAGCGCAAGCACCGTGTTGCTTTCGATAATTTTCATTTTACTGTCTATTCTATCTTTGTTCAGGTACATGAAACAAACCGGTCTATTCGATTGGAGAACCCCCTTAAAAGCTGTAACGAGCTATTCCTGGAACGTACGTGTCGTCAACGTAACAAGTGTTCTGTTTCTCGTTGTCTGGCTATTCGCTCTTATAGTGATACCGTTTACGATTTCGCGCTTTACGCAGCCAGTTTACTACTACAAGTACACCATCCCGGCCAGCGTCGCTTTTTACATGCTCGTCGCTGCCGGGATACAAAACATCAACCGGAAGTACACGAGATTGGCAGTTATTGCGGTCATTGTCTTGCTATCCACGGCAAGCTTGCCACCCTATTATGCATTAAACAGAACTGGGGAAGCACGAGAGGCAGTCGGATTTATAGATGCTTATGCTAAAAGCGGAGATGTTGTTTTGGTTTTTCCGGATAAGGAGCTTATTTTTGACTACTATAATAATAGGACCGACATTGCCGTCAAACAAATTCGTAGCTGGGGGTCGGCCCAGGCACAATTGGACAATACGAATGTAATAAACCAAACAATTTATTCTGATGTGAAGGGCCACGACAGGGTTTGGTTTTTCGCGTTTCCTACCTCTGAAACAGCTCAGGCGAACTATATACTGGACCTTCTAAACACGTCCTACGCGCAGAGAGGTGTCAAGAATTACTATGGATACAAAGTATACTTATATCAGAAGCGTGCGTGAGCAGCTCGGAACTTCAACTAATTGCGAGGCGATCTCGCACGCACAAGGGAGTATTTGTTGTTCGCCTTCCTCATTAGCTATTCGCTGGGAAAGAGGCTAACGTTCAATGAACCTTGCAGGCGTTTGAACGGTTAATATCATTCCACGTATTCAGCCTCTGTAGTGGGAACCAGTTGTGGGTGACAACATTTGGACCGGTATGATACGCTTTGCAGGGGTAAGTTATAAAGAAGAGTGAGTAGGCGCGATTTAAAATCTATTTGAGCTTAATTTTCAATTAGGTCTTAGGAGTTTAAAACAGTATTTATGCTCATCAGATGATTTCTAGTACACATTAAGGCTTATTAAGGTTGAAATCAAGTAACTGGTCGCATAAACAGATGGCTGAGAAGAAAAAACCGACAACATATTCTGATGGCACTCCGACAGACATGGCTCAAGCAAAAGTGGTAATCTTGAGTGGAGGGCTTGGTACTCGTTTGCGTGAAGAAACTGAATTCAGGCCGAAACCAATGGTTAATGTCGGAGATAAACCACTCTTATGGCACATAATGAAAACTTATGCGCACTACGGGTATAGTGACTTTGTCATTTGTCTTGGTTACAAGGGACACATGATCAAAGAGTATTTCTTAAACTATGCGATGATGAACAGCGATTTTACAGTCCAGCTAGGTAACGCGAATACTTGTGTTCACAGCGATCACGACGAAAAAGAATGGACGGTTACTTTGGCAGACACGGGAGAACATACGCAGACCGGAGCACGAATTAGAAGAATAAAGAAGCACATAACAGAAGAGTGGTTCATGGTTACTTATGGAGATGGGATATCGAACGTCAACATAGCCAAGCTTGTAGAGTTTCACAAGTCACACAAAAAGATAGGCACAGTAACGGGAGTGCGACCGTCGTCTCGATTTGGAGAACTCATTACAGACAAGCACAAGGTAGTGGAATTTAACGAAAAACCGCAAGTGACTGAAGGACTGATTAACGGCGGCTTCTTCGTGTTTGATTGGGCCTTTTTTTCATATTTGAATGAAGAAGACGACTGTATTTTGGAAAAGGAGCCCCTCATGAACTTAGCTAATGACGGCCAGCTCATGGTTTACAAGCACGACGGCTTCTGGCAGTGTATAGACACCCCTAGAGAACTGGAGTACGTCAATAATATCTGGAGAACGTCTACCCCTCCGTGGAAAGTCTGGTAATATTCTTCTATGAACGGCACTTATCGCTCAATGAAAGTGAGGCCGATACGCTTTCTCTTTCACAAAATGACGGGCTATTTCGCTGACGATAAAAAATCGTCAATCAATCAGTTTATTAAGTATAGCTTAGTCGGCGTTTTGAATACAGTCATTGGCTACGTTGCATTTTTTGTTTTAGTGAACTATATCCAATATTTAATCGCGTTGGGATGTGCTACTATCATCGGTGTGACAAATAGCTATGTCTGGAATCACAACTGGGTTTTTCACCATCGAAGATCAATAGAGGAATTCGTAAAATTAAATGCCGTCTACATTATTGCCTTTACAGCCAATGCGGGTGCTCTTCTACTGTGCGTCGATTTTTTGAAACTCGAACCACGGCTGGCACAATTTATTTTGACTCCTTTGGTGTTGGTCATTAGTTTTACCGGCAACAAGTATTGGAGTTTCAAAGCAAACGATAAGTAGCTATAGACAACGTTTCATTCTTCGAGGTGAGTCTCTTGTGACAAACGACTTTTGGAGAGATAGAACTGTTTTCGTAACAGGGTGCTCAGGACTCCTTGGATCGTGGCTTGTCAAGTCGCTTATCGAACACGGCGCGTACGTGATCGGATTAATCAGGGACTTGGTACCGAACTCTAATCTTTTTTTGTCCGGAGTGGACAAACAAAGCGTGCTTGTGCAGGGAAGTATTGAGGATTACCCCCTCTTGGAGAGAATTCTCAATGAATACGAGATCGATACGGTATTTCATTTGGCGGCGCAGACCATTGTGACGATTGCGAATCGAGGGCCCCTTTCGACGTTCAAATCAAACATCGAAGGAACATGGAATATTCTCGAGGCTTGCAGAAAAGCATCCTGCTTTTCACGACTCATCGTCGCGTCCAGTGACAAAGCATATGGGGGGCACGATGCGTTGCCGTACGACGAAGCAACGCCGCTACGAGGACGACACCCGTATGATGTGTCAAAGAGTTGTGCAGATTTGCTGAGCCAGGCGTACTTCGCGACGTATGACCTGCCTGTTTGTGTCACGCGGTGCGGCAACTTGTACGGGGGCGGCGATCTCAATTTCAACAGGATCGTGCCCGGCACGATTCGTGCCGTTTTGCATAATCAACGGCCAATTATCAGAAGCGATGGCTCTTTGATTCGTGATTACTTCTATGTGAAAGATGGCGCGGAGTCTTATTTATTGCTCGGAAAGAGCATGGACACCAAAAAAATTCACGGACAGGCTTTTAACTTCAGCACGGAGGAGCCCAACACCGTCTTAAGTATCGTCCATAAGATTCTCGATCTTATGAAAAGTGACTTAGAACCCATCATCCAAAACAGGTATTCTGGCGAGATCCTTCAACAGTATCTCTCAGCGAAGAAGGCAAAAACAGTATTAAACTGGGGGCCGCACTATACGCTTGACGAGGGCCTAATGGAGACGATTGATTGGTATGACTGTTTGTTCAAATGAATCGTACGGAACGTCCCCTAAAGAGACGCCGATCAGTATAGTCATACCAGTGTACAACGAGGAGGAGGTTTTAGGTGAGCTCAAAAAACGGCTACAAGCAGTTATGGATCGCTGCGATCGCTACAGATTTGAGGTCATCATGGTCGAAAACGGCTCACATGACTCCTCATTTGAAAAACTGGTGAACTTCCACGTTGAAGATCCGCGGTTCAAAGTGCTTCAATTGTCGCGCAATTTTGGATGCGAGGGAGGAATTGCCGCTGGACTCCAGTACGTCAGAGGTGAAGCGGCGGTCATTATGAATGCTGACCTTCAAGACCCGCCTGAGATGATCCCACAGTTTATTGCTAAATGGGAAGACGGTTTTCAAATCGTATGTGGCATTATAAAAAAACGAGAGGGCGTCTCGTTCGTAAGAAGTATTCTCTCCTCTATAGCGTACAGGCTAATTTTCTTCCTAACGGACAAGACAATACCCAAAGATGTAAGCGATTTTCGACTAATTGATAGGCGCGTTTGTTTGGTCGTCAACAGCATGAAAGAGAAGGACAAGTATCTCCGCGGCGTGATTGCGTGGACGGGATTCAAGCAGACGGGCATCTCCTACGAACGGCCGCCGCGATACGCTGGCGAATCAAAAGCGGACATAAGAACCGTGCTAGGAGTTGCATTTAAAGGCATTTTTTCGTTTTCATACATACCGCTGTATTTGGCGACACTCGCAGGATTTGTCACGTCACTCATCTCGTTCGCACTCATTATCTTTGAACTATGGCTATATTTTACGTACGGGCGTGTCGTGCCGGGTTTCACCACAACGATAATATTGATGCTATTCTTGTTTGGGGTTTTGTTTTTTTTCCTCGGAATACTCGGGGTTTATGTTGGACGAATTTATGAGGAAGTGAAGCAACGTCCGACGTACATCGTTCAAGGCGCGATAGGGTTTGACTAACAAGAATCCGAAGGTGAGTGAACGTGTTGTTATCTTTTTATGCGATCCTTCACGACAACGCCTAGCACCGTAATAGCTCTACTTTTCCAAGTTAGGCTGCCACAACTGACATATGCTTTTTGACGGGAACATGACTTGACTCCCAGCACATAAAGACGCATCCTATAGGGTGGTAGATTAATATCTGGCAGCTTGTGATGCAGAGCGGTCTGCATAATGCACGTGCACGCGCGCTAGCACGCTACTACTTGCCATATACTAGCGTTCTTTGTATCGTTACGTATATCTCGCTATCTCTAAAAAGGAACCCTTAGCGGATTAGTTCCAACGAATCCAGAAGACCCAGTAATCAAGCTCTTTTCCTAACGGCCCCATCGAAAGCATCTAGGAGTCCATATCGTTGTTGATCGCATTCACAACACGAAAAATGGCAAAGCTGCGCCACTCTAGCGGCGTCGCTCTCTTCGATTCAACAACGATGTAGTTGCTTATGCTATAATCGAACAAATCTTCACTATTTGTTGAGAGCCTCAATGTAGTTCTAGTACTTGGAATGAAGCGCTTAGTATCCTCTCTTGGGAGACTCGGCTTTAGTCTGGATGCTGTTACATACGCTTGTTCGATTGCTTCACTAGTGGTGGGTAATATTTGCTTGTATGAGATCCAGCGACTCTCATTTAGACGCCCCCGTTGACGAATTTTTGATAATTTTGATAGGCACAACTATGCTCAATTTGGGTGAACATTTGGCACAGTAATTGCGATTTTCGGGATCGATCAAAAGAAAAGGGGCACGAAGTTCCATTGAATTGAATGCCGTTTCGAGGGCTTAGGCGAGTTCGATTTTCAATGCATATCTTTCACATAATTCTGTTTTATTGTCGTTGTAAAAAAATTATGATTGCTGTTTAAATAAATATATTTGAGAGAAGACGATAATAATCACAACCAAGTGGTTTCGAAATGAGAAGGAATCGAATTATTCAAAATGATCTAGAATATATTGTTAAAACAAAGTTAAGTTGGGATAGGTTTCGTAACAAAATAGTTCTTGTTTCTGGCGCAAATGGCTTAATTCCCGCTTATATGGTTGAGACACTTCTTTATTTGAATGAAAAGGATCCATCATTTAATGTTCATCTCATTGCACTAGTACGGAATCACGAAAAAGCGATGAAACGATTTGCATATTATAAAGGAAGAAGCGATTTGGATTTCCTAATTCAAGATGTGAGTGAGCCTGTTAATTATGACGGTCGAATTGATTTTGTTATTCACGCAGCAAGTCAAGCCAGCCCTAAATATTTTGGCAAAGACCCTGTAGGAACCCTGAAAGCAAATACTTTAGGTACAATTAATCTTTTAAATTTAGCAAATGACAAACATTGTGAAGGGTTTCTCTTTTTTAGTAGTGGCGAAGTTTATGGACGAGTTGATTCATCTCATTTACCCTACAGAGAAGATTATTATGGCTCAATTGATCCTTTAGATCTCAAAGCTTCTTACACTGAAAGTAAAAGAATGAGTGAAACTATGTGCATTGCATGGAATCATCAGTTTCATCTCACCACTAAAATTGCTCGAATTTTTCATACATATGGCCCGGGTGTCAGTTTAGATGATGGTCGTGTATTTGCCGATTTTGCGAATGATATCATAAATAATCGAAATATAATTCTTCATACAGATGGATCTGCTGTCAGGAGCTTTACTTATTTAGCCGATACAACGGTTGGTTTGTTCACCGTATTACTCAAAGGAAATCCTAATGAAGCATATAATATCGGGAATGGGACAGAAACAACTATTTTGGAATTAGCAAAAATGTTGGTAAAATTATATCCAGAAAAAAAATTATCTGTAATCTTTGAAAAACCACTAGAAAAAACAGATTATATTGCAAGTCCGCTTCTTCGAACAACCCCTGATGTTACGAAACTTTCAAACCTTGGGTTTAAATGGGCCATTTCCATTGAGCAAGGATTCCGACAAATGATTGATAGTTTTGATGAACCTTTTGCTGTTGCAGAATAAGATGATTTTTTGTTATTATAAGTCAGGAAAGAAGAAAATAAAAATATTAAACCGAAATTCCGCGTTTGCGGGCAGCAGCTTTGATAAGTTCGAATGCAATTAGATTTCATTGACTCTATCACACCGATGATGCGGTTGGTTTTGCCCTGCCACTCTCGGCAGTAAAACTGAAGAATCTAGCGCTCACGCCAGTGCGGCTTTGAGCATTGCAGAAACTTCTTCATCTGCATAGGTAAATCCAATGTATGTCCCACTAGCAACATTAAGCCCATACATCACTCTACCTCCAGCCCTCCCAGATTCTTCTCTAAATGTATCACTCTCAATTTTTGTTGCTTTTTTCAATTTTTCCGAGAATCTCCTGAGTTTTGTCCACAGAATCTGGTTTACAAGAATCAATTCATAATCCACTTTATGTTTCTCAAACTCTTCAGCGAGATTTTTCACAGTGCTGCCTACACACGCTTCTTCATTGTAAATCGGAATTGCTAGCGATACTTCTGGTATTTTTACCTAACATTTTAAGAATTTATTTTGATATCTCTTTCTGGGTAGATAAAGAAAAAGTTAGTTGCGATAGTTTCTTCAGTCACCTTGTCAATTTGTACCAGTTTTCCACTTTCAGCATAGTAACACCTATAGCCTATCCCTTTTAATATTGCGATAATATCATTAGGATGATACCCAAATTTAGCAGACCATTTCCTAAGCATCTCTAGGAAAAGAACAGGCTTTGTATTATTTAAAACTTCAAGTCCTCCTTTTATCACAAATATTTCAGCCCCCTCAACATCACACTTGATCAGGTCCACCCTTGGGGCAATTTTTGGAATAACGTCATCCATCCTTCTTACCTCACATCTAATTCTAATTTTTTCTCGGTTCTCATGCAGATTCCTTAATGAAGTTGACGCAGTCAGGAGAGGATCATAATAAAAATCCAATAGATCCTGTTTTTCTGAGAAACCAAAATTGTACGTCTTAATATTAGCGAGGTTATTTATCCTAATATTCTTGTTTAGATAATCAAAAATCTTTGGTATTGGCTCAAATGAGAGCACCTTCCCTTTTGGAACTTTCCCCGCAAGAATCAAGCTATACCATCCAACATTAGCACCAATATCGAGCACGACACTATCTTCCTTAAGAAAAGTCTGCAGCATCCGTATCTCTTCAGCCTCGTAATCTCCAAAATTAACTATCTCAACAGGGGTCGCTCTCTCATCTTCTGGGTCCCAAACAAGCTTTATCCCATTTTTCACTTCAAGTATAACGTCCTCAGAGACTATTATTGATTTAATATTTTTGTCTTTTATAAACTCAGAGTAATCAAAAAGGCTTCTGTGTTCCTCATGCATCTTCTTTATATACTCTTCCTTGGACAAGCTATCTTTCCTGTAACCTGCTTCCAGCTCTCTTAGTTTGCTTCTTTTATCCATCTTGATAACTCCTTAATGTTTTTAAAAAACCTCCCTCAAGTGAAAAGCGAGGCCCCCATCCAAGTTCACGGATTTTAGCTAAATCAGGAGAATATTTTTTAATCTTACTCTTAAGATATGGTTCTTTTCTCGGTTCTTGATTCACTTCAACCCTAAGTCCTTTTTCTGGGAAAGATCGCCAATAATGCTTGCTAAATGCCTGATGCTGGACTCTACGTCTTCATTTCCTATATTGTAAGGTCCCCCATTTTTTCCCTTAAAAAGCATATAGAAAAAACTCAGTATAGAATCAGCAATGTAACAAAAATTTCTGATAGCACTTCCATCGCTCTTCATTGGTATATTCCTGTTGCTTATTACATCTGATACACGACGCGAACATCATAGGGACGGCAAATCTACTCAAGGCGGTCAAAAACTCGGATTTGAGCTTTTTGTAAACACCGGATCATCCTCAGAATACGGGCGCAAAGACACCCCTATGAAGGAAAACGCGGCTCTGGAACCCATAAGTGGATACGGTAAGTCCAAAGCTGCGGCTACCCTTTTCTATCAATCGTGTGCACAAAAATACAATCTCCCGATTGTCACGTTAAGTTCTTCTCACCTGCGGCTACTTTGAAGACCGTCAACGGTTCATCCCGTCGGTGACGCTCTCGTGCCTGCGGCGTGAGAATCCGAAAATATCGTCGATGTCTTTTGTGAGGGACTTTGTGTTTATCGAGGACATATTGGCCGCGTATATGAGCTGCGATGCATTATCTGTAGTTCCGGGAGAGGTGTTCAATATCGGTTCTGGGCAACAGCATACTGTTAGCGACGTTGTGAATACGATAGTTCAACTCACAGGGGCGAACGTGACGCCGCAAAGAGGGCACCCACAGAAGTGGCCAAATGAGCCTCGTTGTAGCAGGCAGATATATCTAAAGCGAAAGAGATGTTGGACTGGAGCCCTGTTTATGATTTGGATCGGGGATTGGTGGCTACCATTGGTTGGTTCAGCACTAATGTAACCTTGTACGAGTGAATTTATATAGGCGTAAAACTACACCGCTCACCACAGTACTAATCAAGCACAGCGCGCATCGATCTGAAGGTCATGTCAACTTCTGCAGTCAAAGTATCGGATTACGTTATCGATTTTTTGGTCTCTAAAGGCATTACCCACGTTTTCGAAGTATGTGGCGGATCATTAGCGCACCTGCTAGACTCCTTGTACGGTCGGACCGACATATCTGCCATATCTATGCACCACGAAATGGCTGCAGCGATCGCAGCGGAAGGCTACGCTCGGGCAGGCGAAAACGTCGGCGTCGCACTGGCGACGAGCGGCCCAGGCGCAACGAACTTGATAACTGGAATCGGAAGTTGCTTTTTTGATTCAATTCCTTGTTTGTTCATAACTGGCCAAGTCAATACTTATGAGTTCAAGTTTGACGCAGCAACGCGGCAGATCGGTTTTCAAGAAACCGCTATTGTGGATATAGTCGACCCCATAACAAAAAAAGCCACACTGATAACAAATGCCAACGACGTAGGCACTTTGTTAGAAGATGCGTATGTCCTTGCGATGAGTGGTCGTCCGGGTCCTGTGCTCTTGGATCTCCCGTTGAATATTCAGAGGGAGCACGTTGCTCGATCTTTGTTCGAAACCTCCAAAGCGCGACTCAGCAGTGAGAACACAATCGACGAAGCTCGTATAGATATGCTGGTTCACGTCATAAAATCCGCACGGCGTCCGGTTATTATCGCGGGCGGGGGTGTCAGGCTTTCAGGCGCTCGCGATGCGCTTGTTGAGTTTGTGCTCAAAACCAAAATTCCAGTCGTAGCTTCTCTGATGGGCTTAGACGCCTTTCCGCACAATAACCCACTCTTTATCGGTATGATCGGTACGTACGGTAACCGCTACGCGAATCTCGCCGTGGCGAATGCTGACGTGATTATCGCGCTGGGAACGCGATTCGATACGCGGCAGACGGGGACCAAACCCGAAACATTTGCTCGGTCGGCACGAATTATCCACGTCGATATCGATCCTGCCGAACTAAACTGCAAGGTGAAGACAGAGTATCCAGTACACTCACATATAAAACCTTTTTTGCGCTATATGAATCAACACAGTTTCTCTGAAGTTAGTACACAAACAAACGATTGGAGGGAATGGATTCGACAATACAAGACGAAATACCCTCCTTTTGGTACTCCTATGGATGAGACGATCGTGCCAAACTACTTTATTCACGAGCTATCTCGAGCAGCGCCTGATGATGCAGTCGTATGCGTCGATGTCGGGCAGATCCAAATGTGGACGGGACAATCGTTTGACGTGAAAAACGATCAGAGGTTACTCACCGAAGGAGGGATGGCTTCGATGGGCTCCGCATTGCCCATGGCAATCGGGGCATCATTTGCGAAGCCAGAGCGCACAATACTCGTCATAGTTGGCGATGGCGGATTCCAGTTGAACATCCAGGAGCTGCAAACCGTGCACCATCACGCGCTCCCCGTGAAAATAGTGTTACTCAATAACCGGTGCTACGGAATGGTACGGCAATTTCAACAGCAGTACTTTAACAGTCGATATCAGTCCACCGTCATTGGCTACAGCGCGCCGAATTTCGTCGACGTTGTTAACGCGTATCAAATAAGGGCAAGGCGCATCAGTCGAAACGCGCAAATACCCGCTGCGCTTTCAACGCTGTTTGCGGACGCGGAGCCTATGTTTCTCGAAGTAGCTATTGAACAAAGCACGCTCGCCCTGCCAAAGTTGAGCGTGAATATGCCCATCGAGGACCAAGAGCCTCGTTTGCCCCGCTACGAACTGGAAAGAAACATGTTAATTGATACCATATCGACAACGGAAGAAGATGAGAACTGAGGCTACTATTAGAGAAGAGATCTTTGCTCGTGTACGAGAGCTATACGAGACCCAAAAGGCACGAAAGACGTTTGCTGAGGGTAAAACGAGGATTCCCGTTGGGGGTCGAGTGTATGATGAAAAAGAGTTGATTAGCTTAGTCGATGCATCATTGGATTTTTGGCTCACTTCAGGCGCGTACGCCCAACAATTCGAGCGCGATCTTGCCGATTATGTCGGCTTACGGCATTGCTTGCTGACGAACTCAGGATCATCGGCCAACTTGCTGGCGGTATCCTCGCTGACGTCTCGTAAGTTAGGGGACAGAAGGCTTGCTCCAGGAGACGAAGTTATCACCACCGCGTGTGGTTTTCCGACGACACTAAACCCTATCATTCAAAACGGCTTAGTTCCTGTTCTTGTGGACATTAACTTAGGGACGTACGACGTTCAAACGCCGCAAATTGAACTGGCGCTATCGGACAAGACGAAGGCCATATTTGTCGCGCACACCCTCGGAAATCCCGCAAGAATTGACAGAATCAAGGAGATAGCCGATGAAAATGGCCTTTGGCTGATTGAGGACAACTGTGACGCGTTGGGCTCACGTTATAAAAATCGCTATACAGGAACCTTCGGCGATATGTCGACGTGCAGCTTCTATCCGGCCCACCATATCACGACCGGCGAAGGGGGAGCGATTCTCACTGATGACCAGCTACTCAGCAGAATCGTCCTCTCTTTGCGCGATTGGGGCCGCGATTGCTACTGCTTGCCCGGTAACGACAACACGTGCAACAACCGGTTTGGGTGGCAATTAGGGGAGCTCCCGCGAGGGTATGATCACAAGTATATCTACTCGCACATCGGCTATAATCTTAAGATGACTGATCTACAAGCATCGGTTGGCGTAGAACAGCTCAAAAAAATGCCCACGTTCATCGATCAGCGGAAGAAAAACTTTCAACAGCTCTTGCGAGGGATGAAGCAACACGATCGATACTTCGTTCTTCCCGAAAAAACAAAGAACAGCACGCCGAACTGGTTTGGTTTTCCATTAATGGTAAAAGATAACGCCCCCTTCACAAGGGACGCGGTGGTCAACTTTTTAGAGACGAGATTCGTTGCGACGCGAATGCTGTTTGGAGGCAACCTGACGAGACAACCCGCCTATGCAGCTGCGAGATTTAGAACAGTAGGGGGTCTACATAACACCGACTTGGTTATGAAACTCCTCTTTTGGATCGGCATTTACCCTGGTGTCACTAAGGCTATGATCGAATACGTCCTCGACGTTTTTTCTCAAATTACGAAACAAAACGATTGACGTTGCTAAGGACGTTCTAACACATCTTATTTAGCCATATGGCTTTAAAAATATTTGTCTGTAACTTTTTAAGAGTTTCACGGAAAGCTTTCAGTAGAAAGTTCTGCTGAAAATCTTGCGTCGAAAACCATATTCTATTAAGGACCCCGGTTTGTGGATACTTCATGTTTCATAATAGCAAGAAGTTTGGATAGAAGGATTCCCTGGTTGGATCATGGGAATCGAGAGGGCGGGCATCACGGAATTAATGAGCGCACCCCCTAAGTAGTAAAAAAGAAAAAAATAGTCTTCCTCGTAGGCGGGATTGGCTCATTCTTGGACGACAGAAAAAAGAGTGCGACAGTAATCCACGCCTTCTCTGAGCTCTTTAAGCTATTGTGTGTATACTTAGTTAGCAAAGAGGTTGTGATAGCCTGTCTCCTGTCGCTTGTATGGTCTGGGGATAGGCTAAAGTTATACCTATTTTTTTTATATGCCTTCTAAAAACTAAATCACCTGTTGCAGAAATAATATCAAAATCGCCTGCTTATGTGTCGGCTGTGATTAAAGCGGAAAGAGGACGGGACAGTCTCGCTATTTCAGTCGCATTGCTCTCCCCACCAGGCTCATGTTCATATCCACACTTCTGATTCTCGGTGTTCATTGCTAAGAACATATTTTTGGGGGCCTGTAATGCGGTCAAGACAAAGATCCCTGCTCAGACCCGCGTTAAACGTCGCAATCATTAGTGCTCCTTCTCAGCGTCTTTCAATGGAAAATTTTGGACGCGCAGCGATTGCTATGAAGAGTAACAACTTCGTGCTCGCTAAAATAGACGTTTCAACGAAGCGCAAGTACACAGAGATCGACCATGTGTTTCACACAGCAGCTCAGCTTATGATTACCGTAAGAGCAACTATTGTCTTAGATAATGTAGGTGACTCAACAGATTTTTGAACACGAAAGACAGTAATCATCTCTAAGTATGTGTGGTATATGCGGCATCTTTGGAAAGGAAGATAAGATGTTGGTCCGACAGATGCTCTCGACCATTAAGCATAGGGGGCCTGATGATGAGGGCATCTATACAGATTCAAACATATCGTTAGGACATTGTCGCTTAAGCATTATAGATCTGTCCTCAAAGGGAAGACAGCCAATGTCTAATGAGGATGGCGATGTATGGCTCTCTGTAAATGGAGAAATATATAATTTTCAAACCTTGAAACACGATTTGGAAGAAAAAGGGCACGACTTTCACTCTGATTCCGACAGTGAGGTTATCATCCACGCTTACGAAGAGTATGGCATTGAATTTGTGCAGAAATTGAGAGGAATGTTCGCTTTCGCCCTGTATGACGGAAGAGTACCTCGTCTGATACTTGCTCGAGATCACATCGGAAAAAAGCCCTTGTACTACTGCTTCGGCCAAGACGGCTTAACATTCGCGTCTGAAATTAAGGCCATTCTTAAATCGGGGGTTGAAACGGGGGTTGATTTGGCAGCTGTTTGCGCGTATTTGGCGTTCCAGTATTCACTCGGAGCGCAGACACTGTTTAAAAATATTAAAAAAGTGCCCCCAGGGTACATGCTAGTTTGTGATAAAGAAGGACTAGAAGCACACAAGTATTGGGATTTACTGGAGCGTTGCACTAATGCGGGCATTGGGGAAGCAACAGCAAAGCTCCGCAGTTTGTTGGAAGAAGCAACGGATTTGAGGATGATTGCAGATGTTCCTATAGGGGCGTTTCTATCAGGAGGAATAGACTCATCGTCGGTCGTTGCTTTAGCAAGACGAGCTCGTCCTCAAGATGAATTTCATACATTCTCAATAGGGTTTGAGACATTTTCAGAATTGGATTACGCAAACCTTGTTAGCGAACATCTGGGGACAACTCAACACGACCTCATTATTACTGATGAGTTAGTTTTGCGCAATATTGACCGAATTGCTTGGCATTACGATGAGCCGTTGGGCGATGCCGCCATTATCAACATCTTTCTTCTCGCCAAAGAAGCACGAAAACATGTGGAAGTCGTCATTGCAGGTGAAGGTGGCGATGAGCTATTTGGCGGCTATGATCTACATACAACTGCACGTAAGCTTGCGCTATATTATCAACTTCCTAGGATTATACGAGGGGGGATAATGAAGCCCTTAGTAACGCTCTTTCCATTCAAAGAGAAGAGATACTTAAAACGATACCCCAAGATAGGAACGGCGTACAAGCGTGCAAATGCGCTCACAGAAAAGACATTTGACGACGCTTATTTTCAAATGGTACGATACATAAGTGACGGTGAAATTAGGTATTTAACCTCCTTAACCTGCGATCAACTTAAGGGATCCGCTTTTAGCCACCCAGTGATGGTCGACCCATTAAATGAAATGCTGGCATATGATTGTAAGAATCTTTTACCAGAGGACTATCTTATGAAAGTGGATAAGGCAACTATGTCGCACGCTTTAGAGGAGCGGTGTCCTTTGCTTGATAGATATGTTATCGAATATGCTTTTTCCATCCCACCACGGCTCAAGCTTAACAAAGGACAAAGAAAATATGTTTTACGAAAAGCCGTAGACGACCTGCTTCCTATTTCAATCACAAACAGAAAGAAACAGTACTTTGCGACCCCTGTTGAGGCTTGGTTGGCTGGTGAGCTCAAAGACTTTGTATTAGAGAAAATTGCCAACGGCTCTTTACTGCACGCAATTCTCTGGCCTGAGAAATTAAAAACTCTTATCGAAGGATTTGAACGAGCTCCAACGCGTAATAACACAATCGTTTGGACACTCTTCGCACTAGAATTGTGGTATGATACCTATTTTAAAGCGAAAAATAGTTGTTTGTCGAGTTAGCAAGAGCATAGCAACATTAAGAATTGAAAAGCAAAAAAATTACAAAAATAGCTCTAAGGCTAAGCGCTGCAGCAAAGACGAATCTACGGCAACGTGTCTCTCTAAATAATATTAAACTTATAGTTAGAGCCCAACGATACCGCATATCTATATTTAAAAAGCAACTTGCACGAGGTTTGCGTTGGCAAACCACTTTCCTATCGTCTCGACCGTTTGTGGGTTGTTTTAACGGGTGACATCCTCTAAACGGCCCTCGCTAAGATAAGAAACAGAACGTCGTTCCGTGCGCCCAGAATCTATGCATTGCCTTTACGAGATTTAATATCCTTTATTTAGATAACAGCAATGTGCCGTACAGGGAAAATCATCTTTGGATTGACGTCGTTAGAAATCTCATACTGCGCATTTAAGGGCCTCTACTATAGAACCACCTTTAACGAGGTTCGGGCAAACATCTATATCACGTTTGAGGGAGTGATGTGGTTTTTGCCCCCCTCCAGAAACAGATAATTATAATCCGAGACGGCTAAAGAAGGTACCGGCGAAGTAATTCTCGGACCTGATCGTGCATGTTACCTACAAACATCGGCATCCCGCATCTTGTGTGGGGATTGCTGATTTCCGCCACGCTTTTGTCCCTGAAAAGACTAAGATAGGTCGGCTCCCTGCCGGTGTAATGATTAAGAGTGATAGACTATTGCTGCTGGATATCTTCGTTAGTTGAAACGAGTTTATCGGTCTTGGACGACCAGCCTCACCATAGGCTCGCTCCTCGATTTTAATTAAAAACTATTCGCGTCTTTCTCGATAGATGATCTCGCTCCACGCTTCTGATGCTTTTGCGTAAGTGAACTCTTTTCGGACACAAGTAAGGGCATATTTGCTTATTTGCGCAAGATTTGGGGCTGAGATGGCTCGAATAACATCTTGTGCAATATGTCGAGGTGCATTGTTAGCTAAAATGAACCCATTTTTACCATCTTCAATTACGTCCTTAATCGCGCCGACTCGAGAAGCAAGTACGGGCGTCCCGCACGCCATTGCTTCGAGCATAATGTTTGGAAGCCCTTCACCGTACGAAGGAAGAACCAGGAGCTTCATATGGGTCAAATATTCGGGCAGTTCTTCGTGCGGAACCCATCCTGTAAGCGTTACGTTGCCCTGAAGGGCGTACGTGTCTACAAAGCTGTGGATCTTATCCTCTAAATGTCCCTCTCCTAAGATAAGAAACTGAACGTCGTTCCGTTCGCTCAGAATCTGCGGTATTGCTTTTACAAGATTCAATATGCCTTTTTCTTCTGTTAATCGGCCAGCGTAGCCGACGACGTTGTCTCTGTGTGTGATATTATTTTTCGACCTAAACACATCGAAGTCAACGAAGTGTCTGTGGGCCACAACAATCTTCGTCCTATATTTGAGTAGCTTAGCATCCTCCATAATGGACGGACTATAGACGATAAGCTCATCAGCAAGAAAGTAACTGAACCGCTCAAACATTTCCACGATGCGGAGCCTCACAAGTTCGCTAAATTGCCCTCGAACTCCGCTCGCCCTAATCGCTTTGCTTGCGGATGCGGCTCCCAAGTTCGTCAATACAATTAAGCATTTCATCTTAAAAACTCGAGCAAAAATGAGGGGCAATGTAAGTCCCGACGCGTTGAAGAAGATTAGAATGTCAATCGCGTTTCGCAGTTTTGACAGAATGCGCACATGAGTTAACGTTTGCTCAATTATTTTCGATATCAACAATGTTCGTCGTTTGAGCGTTGTCCGAATAATCTCTACTTGGTGGTTATTGTTATCGTACTCGCTCCCTGTAATGAGAACCAACTTATTCGTGAAAGGGCCGATAAGTGCAGTGAGATTGTCAAGGGGGACATCTGCTGCCCTTTCTATGGCGACGTATGTGATTATACCAACATTCGGTTTCTTTTTGGCGGAAATCCGCTTCGCTGCATCACGTTTTCCCAACGATACCCTCCCATATTGATATCGATGCTAGTATAGGCATTGTGTTCTATGTATAAGAACCGCTGTACGTCTTTTCGTCGACGACTTTTTTTTTAAATTTGTGCGAGTTGTTCAAGCGCCACCTTACAGCCACCTTATTTAGCACACTTTCGCTAATCACAAAAAAGCCCTAACAGAGTTAACGTCTTTCAATGATATTACCCTCTGCAGTTCGAGCTGCACAACAATGGCAGGATTTCGAGTCAGCTGACAACAAGATCAGAGTAATTTTACAGGAGGGCTTCGTGACCTTCGACTACGATGCAAAAATAATTCAGTGTTTTAGTTTAACGACACTGAATATTTGCATATTGTAGTTCACACTGGTTTTGCTTGTACGAGATATGGTTCCTGGATATTCCCAAAGCGCCAATCGGATGGGTCGCAATTACCCTCGCTCGGACAAGATATTGATAATTAACTCATTTAGCACTTTCGTTACCGTTTCCCACGAATACTCTTCTTCGATAAGGTTTCTAGCATTAGCTCCAAGAGTTGTCCTCATACCTCGATCTGCCAAAAGGGATACTGTCTCTTTCGCGAATTTGCGGGGGCTATCAGCAACCACGAGATGCACCCGGTTTCGAAATGCGATTCCCTGAGCCCCAATAGTGGTTGTGACTACGGCTTTCCCCATAGACATAGCTTCTAGCACTTTAGTCTTCATTCCAGTTCCAAAAATTATAGGCGCGATAAAAACGGTTGACTTTGCCACATAAGGTCTCACATCATTGACGTATCCCGTGACACGTACTAAAGGATCAGCCGACAGGTCCACTATCTCCTTAACAGGGTCGCGCCCGACAATGTAGAGCTTCAAGTTCGGACTCTCCCTAAGAATCAACGGGAAAACCTCTTTGTAGAAGTAAACAACACTAGCGACGTGAACAGGATACTGCAGGGCCGATAATAATATCAAACACGACTGCCACTCCTCTGTATAAACAGGGCTAAAGTAATTAATGTCCACACCAAGAGGAATAACCACACATCGTATCAGCGGATTTAAAGACTGAAGAAGCTCTTTATCTAACTCAGTCACAACCAAACACGCGTCAAACTTCTCATAAATTCGCTTTTCATACGATCGGTTCAACATGTATCGAAGACCATAAACAATCTTCTCTAATCCCCCAGAATTCATAAAAACTTGCCTGCGCGCTTCGTGCATGGCGTCAAAAGGCCACACAATCTTTGGGACATTGACGTCAACAACGTAGTTTGCCATTTGTCTCGTCGAAATGATCAAGTCGAAATTTTTCTTCTCACTGGCCTCTTTTATTTTCCGGTCCATCCGGTAATCGTAGAAATAATCAAGTTCATTCACGAGCAAACCGTGTTTTATGTTCTTTGGCAGGTTTAGCACGCTATTTTTGACTTTTTTAAGAAGAAGCTTCTTAAGCGGGCTAGATTCAATACTGATTGGATCCTCGAAAGAACAAATGCTCTTCAAAAACTCGAAGTCCTCCGCTCTCGAGCGGTCAGACGCAAACGAAATAAGAGTTATGTCATGTCCATACTGAACTGACAAATGACGAATTTCGTGATACAGAGGCCGGGTATCGGAGACCGTAGGAGAAGGAATCTCGTGCGATAAGAATAGCAATCTCATTTGTTTCCTAAGATCCCTGTTTGTTAGACTTAAAGCTTGCGAAAAAGCAAAAGTCAAACCTGTTACTTATATTTGCTTTAGAAAAATGGAATCGTAGGTAGTCGCACGCGAGGACATAAGCTGCCGGGAGGCTCGCCAACGCTAAGTAGTAAACTCTTTTATCAGCCAGAATGCCTCTTGGCGTATCTTGACTTAACCAACAATCATTATCGTCTCTTGTGCTGGACAAAGCTCAGCTTACGATGTAATCGAGCTCACATTACGCGAAGAACGCCGCTCAGCGCGTGGCGGCATTATTCTCATCTGACGTGAGGGAAGTTCTATAAGGGAGTGGTGCAAGACTCGTACATAAGACGTTAGTGGAGCGATGAACGAGTGGTCTCCAAACGGCGCAGAAAAGGTGAAGCAGGTCGCAGGGTCAAAGAACGTGCCGCTCAGCGGGCGTCCGGCGATTCTTACGGGCGCCTTTTTGAGGTGGGACGAGAGGAAGCGCTACGACGTACCCTGGCTGCGAAGGTGTACAAAGGGCTTCTTGCGCCGGATAAAAGCGCAATAGAACGCATAACTCGCATCGTTGACGAAGTTATCAGTGAACGCAAAGGGGGATGGCACTTCGGATTATCACCCGAGCGCTTGTCAAAAGTCGATCTTCGCGCAGACGATGCTTCAACACGTTTGTGCGCTGACTGTACAGTTCCGGGCTGCTGCTATTTCGATATCGTTCGGTTGACGTCTGATGATGTGGACCGCTTGAGTGCGCGATTTAAACTGTCATCCGTGGAGTTTGTTGGACGGTATTGCAAGCCGTTTACCGATGCCCGTGACCATCGCTATACGCACGCCCTTAAAAAAAACAAGACATGTGAGTTTCTTGGCCAAGATGATCGATGCCACGTCTATGACGATCGACCGATGGTCTGTGCTGACTTCCCGTTTGTCGTTGATCTGACTACTGGCGACGTGATCGAAATACGACTGTTCCCCTTTTGTAACTTTCCATTTAACTTGGTGCGACACGAAGTAACTCGCCGCGTTATCGAAGTTTCCAGGTAGGAAACGGCTCGAAAAAGGTGCAAAGCACCTGCTCGACCTGCTGCTGCGGTTACGTTAATCGGAATAGAGCTGCGCTCGGACGACGCCTTACAGAGACGACGAAAAAGAGCGGGCCTGCCGGGATTTGAACCCGGGTTTGAGGCTCCGGAGGCCGCTGTGCTATCCAGACTATACTACAGGCCCGTGGACTAGAAGTTGCGGTGGCAGGTATATAACTCATCTTATAACGTATCATGAGAAAAAAAGGTTTAAATGGGTAGTTGCGCATTGAAAAACACACTTTACCGAATAACAGGGATTGTGAGCTGACGAAGAGGTCTTGGATGAGTCGTAAAGTTCTGATGAATGGGGAGTACATTGCGTGGAGCGACGCTACAGTACACATTTCCACGCACGCCCTCCATTATGGTACAGCCGTGTTTGAGGGCATAAGGGCCTATTATAACGATGAAAAGGGTCAAAGCTTCATTGTTCGACTGACCGAGCATGTCGAGCGGCTGTATCGCAACATGCGCGTGCTCAGGCTCACGGTGCCGCTGACACAGCAGGAGTTCGCGGATGCTGTCGTTGACGTCGTGCGCGAAAACGGGCGTAAAGAGGACGTGTATATACGACCCATTATCTACTGGGGGGCGGGTACCGTTGGCCTGTATCCATACGGTAGAGCAAACGATTATGCGATCTATATCGAACCGATGGGCAATTACTTCGCCGACTCCGACGCGAGTTCAAGCGACAATGGCGCTGGCCTTAAAGTGTGCGTGAGTTCGTGGGCTCGTGTTTCAGATAATGCGCTCCCACCGACGGGCAAGTTCGCCGGAGCATACGTCAACAGCGTCCTCGCAAAAGTCGAGGCTGTCCAAGACGGGTACGACGAGGCAATACTGCTCACTAAAGACGGATTCGTCTCAGAAGGGAGCGGCGAGAACGTGTTTCTCGTGCGCAAGGGCACGGTAC
>CAYHCZ010000001.1:25294-59068 GCA_964355295.1 uncultured Methanomicrobia archaeon | reverse complement strand
CATAACGCTTGCAGAGGCCGACGAGAACGGGTTTCGGATCACGCAGAAGGCGGGCACACGAACAGGTATGGAGTTGATACTTGATGAAAAAGAGGATTTGGAAAAATATGAAAGAGAAATTGATTGACGAAAATAAAGAAACGATGCGCATATGTGCGATTGTGCGTGCGTTGGGCGATGCTACCTGTGGTGCAACGTGCGGAGCGTGCAACGCGCGTCTTCAGATCGCTGGCTGCGGCAAATGGAGCAGCGCATGAAGGAACTTAAGCAAAGGAAGCGGTTCATCAAACTGCGCGCGCAGGGCATGTCGTTAGCAAAGATCGCTAAAAAGATCGGCGTGTCGAGACAGACGCTTGCAAATTGGGAAAAGACACACGAAGAGGAGATCTGGCGCATACATTCCATGGAGCTCGACGCCCTTGAAGAGGAGTACTGGATGAAGAAGCACGGGCGTATCGAGCTCATCGGCACGATGTTGCGACGCGTGAAAGAGGAGCTCGAGCGGCGCGATCTTTCCGACGTCCCGACGGCTAAACTTTTTGAATTGGAACTTAAGCTGATCCCCGAGTTGAAAACGTTGTTTTCCATCACCCCTGTTATGAGCGAGCCGGATGTGGCGAGGTGGATGCTTATGAGAGACCAAATCGACTACCCTGACACCGTCTATACCCCAAACCCACCGCGTCGTACCCCGTTGCCCATGCTGGATGAGGACGAACATGACGATAACGAGGAATGCAGTGCTAACTCAAATTGATAGGCATTAGTGGTTTATAAGGGCGCCTCACGTTTCTGCAGCGCTAAAACGGCTGCATGCGATGATGAGGCGTAGCGTGGTCTTAGTACACAGCATCTATTTATGAGCAGCGACCATAATCGGGAGTGCATACGTATTGTGCCAGCTCAGGCGCGCGCCGTTTCTCCCAATGTCGTAAGAGGGATATATGACTGCTCTGATTCACCAATGACGACTCTGCCGTCGCTTTCCAGCCACGCTTGCGCTTCGAACCCCTCTGCCGCCCCCTTCGGACTTGGTCACCCCAACGTGAACGATGGTAGGATACCCGTAATGCGCTCGTTGATCTTTGAAAAGAGTACAGAGAACGTCAGGGCAAGGCCTTCTATTTCGGTTGCGCTCCAAACCCAATGCGCTTAAGCAGCGAGGTAAAGAAGAATTCCGACGCCTCTCTAAATAAAGGCACACCATCAAAGCACCAGCAAAGGCTGCTGTCGCGTCTGTTTGTAAAATCAGCTAGCGTGAAGGTACTGCTTGCTCGGAAATTAGTCTCGAAAGGCTGAAATGATATAAGCACATGCTATCAAACACCAATTCTACATTACTGACAAACAACGCTAATGCTCAAGAAGTTCTACGATGATGAAAACGGGCAACTCATTGCGCTCGTGGTATACTCCCGCTTCGAAAAGAATGGCGTCGAATTTTTCACCCCATACGAGTTCTCCCAGCAGCTCGGCTATCTACGTTTGCCAAAAGGCAACGTCATTGCACCCCACATGCACAACCGAGTGGATCATAAGACCGTCATGACACAAGAGGTTCTCTTCATCCGTAAAGGGCGCGTCAAGGTTGACCTTTTTACCACACGGCAAACGTTCCTCGCCAGCACAGAGTTGGAAGCAGGAGACGTGATTCTCCTCGCGTCAGGTGGGCACAGTTTAACTATACTGGAACCGACTGAAATCTTTGAAGTGAAGCAAGGGCCCTATCTAGGGGATCGAGACAAGATGCTGTTCTCGGTTTCGGAGCACAGTCACGACTAAGGCGAACGGAGTGCACGCCATGATTCCCGTGTATGAACCATTGCTAGCGGGCCGCGAGAAGGAGCTTCTTGCTGAATGCATTGACAGCGGCTGGATCTCGTCGGAAGGACCTTTTGTCACGGAGTTTGAGGAGCGGTTTTCCCACTACGTCGGTGCCGACCGCGGAGTGGCCGTATGCAACGGGACCGCGGCCCTTGAGACCGCTCTCTATGCGATCGGTGTACAAAATGGCGACGAAATCATCATGCCCTCTTTTACCATTATTTCGTGTGCGCTTGCCGCCCTCCGCTTGGGTGCACGACCGGTTCTCGTCGATATCGACCCAACGACGTGGAATATGGACGTTGCGCAGCTTGAATCAAAGATCACAGCGGCAACAAAGGTTATTATGCCGGTACACATTTTTGGGTTGCCCGTTGATATGGACCCCATCTTTGACTGCGCCGCTGACCATGATCTCAAAATCGTCGAGGATGCTGCAGAGGCGCATGGCGCCGAGTATTTCAGCAAGGGAGCGGGAAACCGCTGGATGAAGTGCGGTAATATGAGCGATGTGAGCTGTTTCTCATTTTATGCTAACAAGATCGTCACCACCGGCGAAGGGGGGATGGTGGTGACCGCGGACCCGTCCATCGCTGCGCGGGCGGCTTCATACCGAAATCTCTGCTTTCACGCAGAGCGCCGGTTCTATCACACTGAACTCTGCTACAACTTTCGGATGAGCAATCTTCAAGCTGCAGTCGGGATCGCACAGCTTGAACTGATTGAGAAGACCATTGCATTACGGAGATCACTCGCTGCGTACTACAAACAGCGCATGGCCGGTGTGCCAGGCGTACGTTTCCAAGCCGTGGTTCCGTATGCAAAGCCTGTTTACTGGATGTACGCGGTACAACTCGATGAATCGCTTGGCATTGGTGCAGAGGCGATGATGAGAAGGCTCAATGAAAAAGGCGTCGGCACCCGCGCGTTCTTCTTCGGATTACACGCGCAGCCGATTCTACAGAAGCTGGGCCTTGTCACTGATGAGGCTTTTCCTCAGACCGATCGGGCCTACCGACTTGGGTTTCACTTGCCATCTGGTCTCACTTTGACAAAGCCGCAGATCGACGCTGTGTGCGAAGCGATGCGTGAAGCCGTAGAAGGGGGTTAGCTTGCCAGTATTCGATAAATATGCGCAGTACTACGATCTCTTCTATCAAAAGAAAGATTATCCGAGAGAGGTCGAGTACATCGATGCTCTGATCAAGAAACATGGTGCTAGAGACGCGAAGACCATACTCGATCTGGGATGTGGGACTGGTGGACATGCGCTCCTGCTTTCTGAAAAAGGGTACCACGTCACAGGTGTGGACCGGTCAGCGGCGATGCTCGCGATTGCGGAAGAAAAAAAAACGGGAATAAACGCTTCAGTCGAGTTCGAGAGGGGCGACATCAGCACGATCAACCTCAATAAGCGCTTCGATGTCGCTATCGCCATGTTTGCGGTGATGGGGTACCAGACGGCTAATGATGAACTCGAACGCGCGCTTAATAACGTGTGGAAGCATCTTAAGCCAAACGGACTTCTCATTTTTGATGCGTGGTTTGGTCCCGCTGTAATTAGACAACAGCCGCAAGATAAGGTGCTCATCGTTGACGCCGACGACAGTACGATTTTTCGGTACACTCGCCCAGAACTCGACATATTGACGCATACGGTCCGCGTCAATTTCAGTGTGCTACAGATTCGTGGTGACACAGTTCTTGACCGCGTTGAAGAAACGCACAAAATGCGCTTCTTTTTCCCCAAAGAGCTTGAATTCGTATTGGCAAAGACCGGGTATCAGCTTATTGCGATGCACCCTTTTGTGGACATTGGCGGAGAGCCAACAGAAGAGGATTGGACCATGGTCGTCATTGCTAGAAAAGCACGCGTTCGACAGTGAGATGCTGAAAGAGCGGCGAATTTCGCAGCGATGCTGGTCGGGCATTCGGCGTCCCGCCATAGCATTCCCAGAGCTTCTAGGGAGTTGTTACAGACGCAAAACCAGTTAGGCTTACGCACCTAGTCAACTCTATAAAAATCCCCTGGCGTTCCGCAGGTAATCTTAGCTGAAAAACGGTGCCGACTCGGCACCCCTATGCGCGCAAAAGCGCACTTAAGGAATATATATAGTGAACTCAGAAGAGTGCCTAGAGGTAAGACCTCCGGCATGCCCACCGACAACATCACAACCTACGAACCTGACAACTGCCTCAATGAAGGGTACCTGTCGATGCTTGGGGATATCCTGCGCGAAATCAGGCAAAATAGATGGCTTATTTTTCAACTTTTCAAGAGAGATCTTGCATCTGCTTACAAGCAATCACTGGTAGGCATCCTGTGGGCATTTATTTTGCCTATCATCGCAGTTGGAACGTTCATTGCCCTCAGTCGCTCCGGATTGTTCAACATTGGCGCTATCGGCGTCCCGTATCCGATTTATGCTGTTCTTGGGATTGCATTCTGGCAACTATTTTCGGCAGGATTGATCGCAAGCTCAAATTCACTCATAAACGCGGGCCCTATGATCGCAAGGATCAACTTTTCAAAGAAATCGCTGGTAATCGCATCTACAGGGCAAGCGCTGGTGTCATTTGTAGTCCAGTTTGGCTTGGTGCTGCTGTTATTCCTTTACTACGCCTTTCCTCCGAGTGCAGCCATCGTGCTCCTGCCTTTTTTAGTCGTGCCTTTGCTTCTTATTACACTCGGATTGGGCTTTATTTTGTCACTCTTTAATGGCATTTTTAGGGATGTCGCGAACATACTGTCAGTCGTTTTAGCATTCCTGCTGCTGCTAACTCCCGTTTTGTATGCAAAACCAACTTCTGGGGCCATCGCTCTTTTTACCTCCTATAATCCTATCTACTACCTCATTGCAGTGCCGCGGGATCTTATTCTCATAGGCACGACAACAGAGTGGGCAGGATTCGCACTTGCTACTGCCGTATCCGTATGCGTTTTCGTTGCCTGCCTGCTAACCTTTCACATCACAGAAACACGTGTAGCGGAGAGGATGTGACATGGATGCTAACATAGATATTCACGTAGATCACGTTTCCAAAAAATACTGCAAATCACTAAAACGGTCCATGCGATATGGCATACGGGATATTACTAAGAATATGCTCAGACTCAGTTCACGTCCAAGTGCGCTCAGGACCGATGAATTTTGGGCAGTCGATGACGTTTCGTTCGATGTGCGAAGAGGAGAGACGCTCGGCATCATAGGGCCAAACGGTTCAGGTAAGACAACACTTTTGAAGATGCTCAACGGTATTTTTTGGCCAGATAAGGGCAAGATAGACGTGCGAGGCAGAGTAGGGGCGCTTATAGAAGTAGGCGCAGGTTTTCATCCCGCACTTACAGGGAGGGAAAACATTTACGTCAGCGCCGCTATCCTCGGGATGAGCAAGAATGAAGTGAATGAGAAATTTGACAGCATCGTAGAATTCGCAGAGATCGGCGATTTCATTGATGCTCCAGTAATGCATTACTCAGCGGGCATGTACGTACGACTGGGATTTGCAGTTGCTATACACTGCGAGCCCGACATTTTGCTCGTCGACGAGGTACTGGCAGTGGGAGATACGGGCTTTCAGCTTAAGTGTATGAAAAAGATCGGCGAGTTGCGAGATGGAGGCATGTCGACGGTGCTTGTTTCGCACAACATGAACCACGCTTCCACCTTTTCCGATAGAGTCGTTCTCGTGAATCATGGTAAAGCCGCCGTGTATGACCAGCCTTTCGAAGCCGTCAAGGAATACACGCGTCTCTTCATCAACAAAGGGGAGCGAGGTTTCGAGGAAGTGTGTAAAAGAGGGAAAAACATTGAATTCTACGACATAGCACATAGCGCTGAATACATGAGTCCCGGTGATTCGTTCATAGTATGTACAAAATATACTTCGACGCGCGAGTACAACGATGCTGTCGTAGACATCTACATTGTGAGCGATGAAAGTGCCAATTATTTTCAAGCTACAAACAAAGCATATCATGAACTAATAGACCTTCATGTTGGGAGTCACGAACTGCAAATAAAAATTGAAAATATTCCAATCGCACACGCAACAGCTGCCATAGAGGTGGGAGTTTGGAGCAGTCAAAAAACGGAAGCCCTATTGTTCGTGCGATTTTCTGTAGAGTTCTTAGCAGTTGATCATTCGACGGGAAATAACTTCTTAAACGTAGTTTTCAAATCCGACGAATCAGACGACAAATAATGAATGATCGAATGCGTATTTCAGTGATTGTCCCAACATTCAATCGGTCAAGCGCACTTAGAAATTGCGTCGAAAGCTTACTAACCCAGACGCTTGATCCTCTTCTTTTCGAGATTATCATTGTCGACAACAACTCAAAAGACGCGACAAAGGAGATAATGAAGAAATATGTAGACTTTCCGAGCCACAACATTCGTTATGTCAAAGAGCCGAGACAAGGCTACCAGTATGCATGTAACACGGGAGCAAAAGCGGCCAAAGCTGCCATACTCGCTTATACTGATGATGACGTTATCTGCGAGACGCGGTGGTTAGAAGAACTTTTGGGGGTATACGACGATGAACAAATTGGCTGTGCGGGAGGGAAAATAATCGTAAAATGGGACAAAGACCCGCCTTTGTGGGTTCTCCCGTATGAAGCCTACTTCGGGCAACTCGACGAGACAACGCTAGGTTCAACATTTCGCATTTTACAGCCCGGAGAATATATTTTTGGGGGCAACTGTTCAATAAGGAAAAGCGTCTTATTCGAGCTAGGTGGATTTGGTCCGGACCAAGTGGAGGAGGTCTACCCCACTGGAGACTCTGAAATGGGTCTCTGGATGCGAGCATACAAAAAAGGAATAAAGATAGCATGGGTTCCAGACGCCGTTGTCTGGCACGTGCAAGCCGTCGACAAGAATGCAACCTTGTCAGACTTGAAACGGCGCTTTAGAAACTGGGGCGTGGTCAGTGCGTCTGCGGCATACAAAGAAAACCCGTGCGGCGGGTTGAGGCTTTTGTTGAGTTCTATCGGTTCTTTATCCACTGGAGTGATATCTAAGGCCATTGTGGCCATTAATAGTGCGAGGACGTCTTCATTTGATTACAAACATGAGCTTTGGAGCGCGTTCTTCCTCAAAAAGGCCTTAGTTGAGCTAGATCTTGCATTCACAAAAAGCAGGAGAGACCTCCTTTTGCAAGAGAACTGGCTAGAGTAGTTTTCGCGTCGTGTACTTGACCTTGTTGCAAGGTATGGGTTCTAGATTGCGACCGGCGGGGATAAACACGTTCCCAGATCTTAACTTGCTTCTCTGTCTGCAGCCTCACAAGAAATCAATAGCAAAACGCAAAGGTTAGTCAACCCAAATTTATTCGGTTGAAACTTCGAGCGAAAGCAAAATTAGATCTCTGCGGCAAGTATATTGTGAGAATAGAACCACATATGGCGCACGTGCTGTTTACAACCCCCGTTTTGAGACACCCCCCCAACAATGGGCCTTCTTTGCGCATCGAGAATTCCATCAAAGCGCTTAGTAGCGTTTCAGAGCTGAGTGTCATTGCGCGTGCAGCTCCCGATACTGCTGCAGGCAAAGCTGCACAAGACTTCTACAAAGGCTACGCTCAAGATTTTTTATGGGCCCCGTCGGCACAGAGTCCGTTATTGAAGTTACCTTATATGCGCGCATTTAGCCCTTTTATATCAGTCATTCAGCATAGGGCAGTCATTCGAGATTGCAAGTTCATAGAGCGTTATATGCGAGATCATTCGATTGATGTGCTGTGGTGCGGTTTCGGAAATATCTCCTTTGACTTGATACGCCAAATCAAAGCTGACCAGCCACATGCTAAGATCGTGTGCGACACCGACAGCGTTTGGTCCTGGTTCATCCTCAGGGAGCTCCCTTATGAGAAGTCCCCGCTCCGAAGAGTCGAAATTAACAGGGCTGGACAGAAGAAAGAGCGAGAAGAAAGCGCATTAGTCAATCTAGCGGACGCAACGACGGCGGTCTCGGCGATTGAGGCGGATTATTATCGGAGTTTGGCCAAGGATCCGGCACGAATTAAGTTATTTTCTAACGTAATCGATATCCATAACTACGCTTTCGAGGCGCAACGGGCAGCAAAGATCCAAAAGCCTTGTATCTGTTTGACTGGTTCTTTTTGGCCCAGAAGCCCGATGCACAGAGCTACGCTTTGGTTTGTTGATGAAGTGATGCCCATTGTGCGCCGCACGATTCCCAGCGCCCAAGTCTATGTTGTGGGCGCAGGGTCAAAACGGACCGTCAAATATGTAGGAGTCCCTCACGTAACAATTGTGGGGGACGTACCGACCGTGCTCCCCTATTTGCATGCAGCTGACGTATCCGTAGTGCCACTCGCTTTCGAATCAGGAACCAGATTTAAGATATTAGAGGCAGGTGCTTGTTGCGTTCCTGTGGTATCGACCACCTTGGGCGCCGAAGGTCTGCCAATTACCCACGAGAAGGACATCTTGATCGCTGATTCGCCAGTAGATTTTGCGAATTCAGTCATTCGAGTAATTCAAGATAGGGGCTTTGCAGCAGAAATGGCGCAGAATCTACATGACTTAGTAAGAGCCAGATTCAGCATTGATGCCGCAGCCCGCGAAGCAAGAGAGGTTCTACGATTCCTCTGCTGATCTTTTTGAAATCACTAAGCAGTGTTTCTTACTTGTTTTTTTTGCATCTAGCTCAGAAGCAGCTGTTGTTGCTTGCTGCACACGGCAGCGGTTTGCTCTGTTATTTAAAAAAACTCACACACTTAAGAGCATGAACAGTAAACAATATTGATTATCAATTCAACATTGATTATCAACGGCAAAACAGACTATCGTTACCCGTGGGACTTCCGATGCTGCGTCACAAAATAGGTAAACTTGTGGTACTCGGGGCATCAAAACTCTTTGACGTTACGAGCCCGTACGACCGGACTTATGGTTATATCGATGCTGAAGAGACGATCAAAGGAGCAAAATCGCAGGGTATAACTGTAAATGAGTACGTTGAGCGCATGTGGAGCAGCGCAGGATTCACGGATGCCAACAAGGGGCACGCCGACACAGTTATTAGAGAGCTGAGTGAGGCCGGCGCTTTGCAGTTGAGTTCTGAGGTTTGCGAAATTGGACCGGGAACGGGGCGATATTTGGAGAGAGTGCTCTCCCAAGTGAAGCCATCTCGTTATCATATCTACGAAACTGATAAGCAGTGGGCCAAGTATTTGGAGAGGCAATACGCCCCAACCGTCATCAATCACCCCGCTAACGGAACTGACTTATCCTATACTGCTACCAATTCTTGCGGCGTGGTGTGTGCCTTTGGCCTGTTTGTGTATTTGACCGTTCTCCATAGTTTCAACTACTTTGAAGAGATAATTCGGGTATGCGAACCTGACGGTCACATTTTTTTTGACTGTCTTACTGCAGAGTCATGGGATCTGCCTGTTTTGCAGAAATGGATTGACTGCAAACAAACGTATCCAGTGGTATTGCCGGAAAAACTGATCGCTGACTTCTTTGCGGAACGTGGGTGCAAACAAATACACACGTTCATAGCGCCACACGGGTGTAACATTTCGAAATATATGGTTTTTAAGAGAACAGGCTAAATGCTGTTTGCTCAAAGTACGTAAACAGTTGCAAAAAAATGCGATATACACGATGCGCTACCAGATAGCACCTTAAGCTCACTATAAAACTGGCTTTGTTTTTGCGAAGGGGGAGAGACACGAACGATGAAAGCGCGAGAATTAGCGCACCCAATAACCCCGCTTCCTCGTTGAAGAGCTGACGGCCCACCACGTAAATCATCGGTATCGCAAGAACGCCGAATAGTACCGATACAAGCCTCAAAGCAGACTCGGAAGTCCCAAAAATGATCGTCCAGTAGTGTAGGAGATAGTAGTAAAGGGGAGGGTGCACATCCGCTGCCGTAATTTGCACCATTTGAGGCACGCTCAGTTTGGATATCCAAACGGAGAACGCTTCGTCATCCCAGAGACTTTGAGTACCTAACTGATAAACCCTAAGAAATGTGCCTATAAGCACCAAAGACGCTAGCAGGATCAGATGATTCAGTATATGCCGTCTTGCTACTTCCACGGTACAGCGTTTTCTCGTCACTATTTAGAGATTGTGAATTTTTAGTTGGTGTTAGGATATAGAGTTTTTGCGGTACATAGACCGGCAAAAGGAGCCTTTCCCAGGGCCCGTCTAACCTTTCGCGTCTAAAATGGCGCAACGCGGCACGTTATTTTGTTCGTGGCGCGACAAGACCGCAGCCTAGTTCTGCTTTTCAAACGATCGAAAAGACGCAAAACAAAGCGAGGTTCAAGATATACGCCGGCGCGGAAGTGATTCATCACTAGAACGCTTAGAGAGTTGCAATGGCTACCCTTTGTGATTGGCAAAAGTAACTTATTATGGGGCTGTCTTTGCCCCACGCGATGGTATTTAATTAAGAAGCGCAATTATGAAATCTTGAGTAGGTACGATGCTGATACCATCCGCAAAGATCGTTATCCCTAAAGAAGACAGATCAGTACTGTTAAAACGCATCGATGAAATCCTGGAGAGTGGGCAGTTGACTCTCGGGAAATATGGAAAGGAGTTTGAGAACAAGTTCGCCCGATATACTGAGACCCGGTATGCAGCCACCGTAAATAGCGGAACAAGTGCCTTGGAAATCATACTGCGCGCACTCAATCTGCAGGGAAAAACCGTGCTTGTTCCAACCAACACATTTTTTGCTACGGCTGCAGCGGTTGTTCACGCGGGGGCCCGAGTTTTGTTTTGTGATATTGACGAGAGTCTTTGCATAGATCTCGATAGCCTACAGGCTGTAGCGCAAGACGATACGAAAGCGGTAATAGTGGTGCATGTCGGCGGGATTATAGCTCCACAAATCGCTCAGATCAAACAGTTTTGTGATGAAAATGATTTGTATCTTATTGAAGATGCTGCCCACGCTCACGGAAGCTCGTATGAAGGAAAAAAAGCCGGAAGTTTTGGTATAGCAGGCGCCTTCTCCTTCTATCCAACGAAAGTAATAACCGCAGCAGAAGGGGGGATGATTACTACCAACAATCACGAGATCTATAACCGCGCACTAGTTTTTAGAGATCAGGGTAAAGAAGGCTTTCTTGGCAATATTCATACAGAGATGGGGTACAACTGGCGAATGAGTGAGATCCACGCTGCGCTGGGGCTCTCTCAATTTGGGCGATTGGAACAATTCATCAACGAGCGACAGGCCATTGCGGGGATCTATGACGCAGCATTATCCAAAAAAGAAGACGTCGCCCCGCTTGTGATTCCGCGTGGAATAAGATCTAATTATTACAAATATATTGCCTTTATCAAAGAAGGCGTTGATCGGCACGCGCTAAAGAGCCACCTTCGTGAGGTTTTTGAAGTTAGCTTGAGCGGAGAGGTCTATGAATTGCCCTGCCACTTACAACCTGTGTTTAAAAGTCTCGATAGCGATACAGGCCATAAATTCCCGATAGCTGAAGATCTTTGTCAACGACATATTTGTCTCCCCCTATTTCCTGGCATGAAAGAAGAGGAGGCAAAATATGTCGTTAGCTCTCTAAAGGAGGCGTTATCGTGAATATTGGGGTAATAGGCGGTTCTGGATTTATAGGATCTCACGTTGTCGACGCATTAATTGATCACGGTCATACCGTCACGGTGTTTGATATTATGAAGCCGCATCGCGACGATGTCCGCCATATTTACGTAGACATAACGAGTTTATCCAAAACCACAACGGCTCTAGCCGGAGGATATGATGTGGTATATCTCCTTGCTGCCATGGCTGACGTTAATGATGTGTTTCAGAATCCCGTAGAAGCAGGGGAGGTCAACGTGATTGCGGTGGCAAACGTCCTTGAGGCGGCAAGAAGAAGTGGCGTAGGTCGAGTAATTTTGGCGAGTACGGTCTGGGTGTACGAGGCTGCCGTAAGTGATACAGTAGATGAGGGAACCCCACTTCTACCTTCTCGCGTCAAGCACGTGTACACGGCAACAAAGATTGCAGCTGAATTATATTGCCACGCATATCAGCGGCTTTACGGGCTGGATTTCACCATACTGCGATATGGAATCCCATACGGGCCGCGTGCACGCAAAGGAACGGTGCTGGCGTTATTCATGGAAAAAGCTCTAAAAAATGAGCCACTCACTATAACGGGAGATGGTTCTCAATACCGCAACTACATATATGTCGAAGACCTCGCTGAGGGGAATGTCGCTGCTCTCAATCAAGTTGCGAAAAATCAAACCTATAACCTCGAAGGGCCCCGTCCAATCACGGTAAAGGAAGTTGCCGAGACTGTGCGCAAGCTCGTCGTCGACGTACCCATTGAATATAGACGTGGGCGACCTGGCGACTTCGCGGGAAAAGTTGTATCCATAGAAAAATCCCGCGAGGAACTTGGATGGATGCCCCGGATTGACTTTGTCGAGGGAAGTAATAGGTATTACCAGTGGTTACAAACACAGCCCTTGCCTTAGTCTTTGCTTTCGAGAAGAATAAACATGCCGCGCACGATAAACAAGACGATGGATCGAAAGGATCTCGAATTGCCAGAAGCATTGAGCATAGTTGAAGAGCTCAATAGTCTGATCACGTCTTTGCAGGATCGCAAGCTGAAGATCGGCTCCTGGTGGGGCACGCTTGATTTAAATGATGACGTATGGGAAAAGGCTAATAGAGGTTACGGATACATCCCCCTCGAAAACGCCGCCGATGACAAAAACTTTCCGTGGTTTTTGTATTGGGAGATCGTGTGGCTCGTCATAAACAACGACTTCCGTCCTGGAGAGACCATATTGGATTTAGGCGGCAGTTCATCACTCTTCTCGTACTATTTAGCATCTAAGGGGCTTGATGTGACGACAATCGACCTTCAGGAGGATCTGGTTGATAACGCAAACCACGTAGCAGGATCGATGGGGTGGGAGCTTAAAAACTGCGTCAAGGATATGAGAAGACTAGACTTTGAGACGGAGTTTGATCATATTACGTCCGTTAGTGTTTACGTACTTATGCCAGCGCACGAGAGAATACAAATAAACAGAACGCTTAAGGACTTATTGAGCGATGGGGGGACGTTCAGCGTTACTTTTGACTATAGGAATCCCTACGAACCATATCGTATCGCTTCGTCTAACGATCTTTATGAGCAATTCATAACGCCGTCAGGCTTAGCGGTAAGAGGCAATGAAAACTTTTATGACAACCATCAGGATTTCTTATTACATCCTTTTTATGCCAACGTAAGATTAATGGGGTGGCGGAGAAAGCTTCTTTTTAAGCGGGAGTACATAGGGAGTTTTGGCTTGCGCGAAATCTTCACTACTAAAGATGCAAATGATTATACATTTGGGGCGTTATTCCTTCAAAAGGCGTTTTAAGGACTAAGTTCAGATGGACGGGTAGCATTCGAAGTCTTTAAGCTCATATTGCTCGTCTAAATAAGAGCACTTTTCAACTTTGTACAATGCAGATTATATATTCTGATTTGATCTCATTACCAATGATGTCTTGTTAGATTTTTTTGAGCTCAGGGAGCTGCTAGAGCGGGGTTGCCTCCACTTATGGATAATACACGCGTATCCATCGTGCCGCTGACTTTTTTATCGCGCTCACGATTTACAATCTTAGAGGTGGCGCGTGTGACATTCGTGTCATGTCACCATGCTAAGTACCAGGGTCTGCCCGTTACGCACAGAAAGGATGTCTTGACTGCTCATTCGTCGACGGATTTCGCAAACTAAGTAATCAAATAATTCAAGATAACGGTTTATCGAAATGCTTGCACATCCCTCACAGCTTAATACAGGCTACATTAAGCATTGATTCTCTTGAGTGAGAGTCTAACCACATTTTACAGTTTCTCATTTGATTAGAGCAACGCTCCGTTCATAGCGCAATTCTGTCGCGCGCGATGCAAACGCTTTTGGCAATGGAGGCCGATTGGCAGGGCCAGCAAGCTCGAATCAGTTTCGCTCCTTCTCGTTCCGTGATCTGGTTCACGCTTTTATAAGAGTGTGTCAATAAACAAATGCAAGTGGGTGCGACAGCGAAGAAGCGGACCGTTAGCGCAGCGTTGGCGAGCATCAGCGGAAGCTATTGGCTTGTCCTAATACTATTCGGCGCGTTTTTAGTGTACAATGTCGCTACTAGCCGATTCGGGATGTATGTATATGATGAGGGGCTTGCCCTGCTGGGGGCGCAAAACGTTATAGAGGGGCAAGTCCCGTACCGAGATTTTTGGACCGTCTATCCGCCGGGCAGTTTGTACTTGGACGCAGCGTTGTTCAAAGTGTTCGGCTCGTCAGCCCTCGCTGACCGGCTGCCCGGATCCGTCATTGGTTTTTTTATCGTAGTGTCGGCATTTTTCGTCACCAAGTAGGTCACCGCTCAAAAATATGCTATCCTCTCTTTGATCCTATTGGTGGGCGCCGTTTTAGTTACCTCGACAGGCGGGACGATCATGCTGATTACGCTCGTTGCGTGCATCTACCTTTTTCGTTTGCGTACCTACGACAAGACTCGAGATGTGTTCATTCTCGGACTCATCACCGCACTATCAATGCTTTTTGGCCTCGACACTGGTTTATATTTATTTTTTGCTCTCAGCGCGATCTTCATTTTGTGTAACTACTCAACGGCACGATCGGTTTCTAGGCCCAAAGAACGGCTCCGTAAAGTAGCTGCAGTCTGGGGCATTTACTTGTCCGGAATCGCGATTATCACGGTTCCGACGCTTATTCTCATTCTGCGGGTAGCTTCCCTACAAGATCTGACTAACCAGCTTGTCGTGTTCCCGAGATCGATTTATGTCGCATATCGCTTGCTACCTCCGCCGTCAATTTTGTCGGGCCCAATACTCCTTCGTCTCTTCTTCTACTTTCCAATCGTTGTATATGCAGCCACTGCTCTGTTGCTGAGCGTTCAGGTGATGAGACATAAGACGCACCTGTACCAGCAATCGAAACCGCTGTTCTTGCTGCTGTTGGGCGCGCTTCTTTTCGTCCACGGGAGCATCCGAATAGATTTAGGCCACCTAGGTCCAACGGTAACTTTCGCAATCATCTTGTTCTCGTGGCTTGTATATTGTTTCGTCGAGAGGCTGCTACATATCTTAAAAAGAAGCACCATTCGCGCAGCCAGCTCAATAGTAAACGCGTCATCTATCCTGGCGGTATTACTCGTCTCATTGCAGCTGCTCAGTTCTTCCGCCTCTGCTACTCTCAATCCCGGCTCGCAAGGGTCACTCGGGGGAAGCACCAGCTTAGTGGCGTTGGATTTGCCTCGGGCACGCGGGATATACGTAAGCGCTGACGAGGCGCGTAACCTAAGTGATGCCATAGCGTACATGCAGGCTCACGTCCCAAGAAACGAAACTATCTTCGTCGGAAACCAGCAACACGAACAGATCTTTGCAAACAACGTGATGTTCAATTTCCTAGCGGAACGCGCAAGCGCGACGAAGTACTACGATTTGCATCCGGGCGTAGCGACCACTGCCGGCGTTCAAAACCAGATTATCAACGATATCGTTAGGCACGACACTAAGTACATCGTTCTCTGGAATGGGGAATACGCGACCTTTATCGAGCCAAACCAGAGTCAATACAAAAGTGGCGTCAAAAGCTTGGATGATTTCATCCGCGAGCACTTCGCCCCCGTTAAGCATTATGGGGACTACACGATATACGCGCGTACCGATTTGATAGGAAAACCCCCCTCCGTTTAGTGCCTTTCGACGATACGCGTAAACTACTAAGTGAAAGGTTTAGACGATGTGTGCCAAAAAAACGACTGGTTTCACAAATACGCCTCTTTGTTCTCGTGGTTGCGCTCTTTTTGTTCTAGATAACGCTTTTGTTGAGCCATACAAACCTCAGGCTCGTCAAGTAACTAAATCCAAAGGCAAAAATTGCGGCGACAAGTTCTGAAACGAGACAAAAACGTTGAAGAACGTTGTAAAGACGTAAAACAAAGCAAAATTGATTATAAGGCCCCCCAAGGCTGCCAATTGATACTTTCCTAGCGCTTAGAACAGGTCACGAAGCCTTTGGAACATATGACGCAATGTAATCTTGGTATTTAGAGCGAACGCCCACACGATGTAATCTCGATCGCGAAGGCTGTGGACAGAACGTAAAACAAACTGATGTATTCTGTCAATATCTTAGGCAAGACAGAACCAACACAGTGCCGCTTGCCCCGACAAAGGCAAACGTGAACGCTTACCTAATCCGTTGATTGATGAACACTCTGATAAACGTATAAAGCTCACTTGGAACTATTTGAAAAATTCTGCGCGGTGAATATACTTGGCTTGTGCCGTGTGCGCGTTGTTTATAGTCAACAGGGGTTTCACGCACCTTTAAGTCAAGAGCCGACATTCTCGCTGTGAACTCAAGCCAAAAGTTGTATTTGCTATAGAGCACCTGTGAAGCGATATCTTGCGCAACGGTGGTCCTCATCAATCTTAGAGCACTCGTGATATCTTTTATCCGAGGCGCGAACAAAACATTCTCGATAGACAGCAAACCGCGTGTTAATAATCGTCGATAAAGAGGCTCAGCTCTTTGCGTTCTCATTCCAACGATAATATCTTCATCTGATCCGCTTTCAGCCAGATGGATGAACGCTTGAACGTCATGCATATAATACTGGCAATCGCCGTCCATAAAAAGGATGTGAGAATAAATAGTCGGATCAATTGATAATATCGCATCCCTGACGGCGGTGGGATATCCCTTGCGAAGGTCGCTCATGCTTATATGCAATCTCGGTATTGCTTTGTCTACATATTTTTTGAGGACATCTTTGGTTGAATCTGTACTCCCGTCCTCAAAAATGAACAGCTCAGTGTTGTCGAAATTGGAAAATATCTGACTAACGAAATCACTTATAAGCCGCTCAATGGCTATCGGCTCTTCGTAAATCGGAACAACTACAGCAATTCTCAGGGGTTCGATCATTCTAAACTATGACTCAGAAATCGATCAGTTTGCACATTATCGTTCCCATATCAGCCGTTCGTAGTCGCGCTTGATGGCGTTCAGCTCGTGGGTTTCGAAATACCACTCAATCGTTCTAAGCAAACCCTCCTCCAAGTCCACGCTCGGTTTCCATCCAAGAGTTTTCTCAGTTCGAGTCAGATCTGCAACCCTGTTGAAGACCCCGACTGGCTTAGTTAAGTCTCTATAAATGTCGCGTGGCTGCCAATCACATATGCTGAAAATGCTCTCAATCACTTTATTGATAGTCCATAGGTTATCTTGGCCTATGTTGACAGCTGACGCATCATTTATCTTCTCAGCGGCTCGAATTAATCCAGCGACAACGTCGCTTACGTAAGTAAAATTCCGCGTTTGCTCTCCAGAACCCCATATAACAAAAGGATCTTGTCGGATAAACGCGCGTGCAATCAACGCCATAATAGCGTGTGTCTCATTCTCTCGCGGACCATATGCCGTGAATATTCTACAGGAAGCGCCTTTGAGCCCGTATTGTTCGTGATAAGCCGAAAGCGCCATCTCCCCCATCAGCTTCGCCCAGCCGTATTCTTCATCGGCGCACGCTTTGCCACACGTAAAAGCGTCCACCATATCCTCCTCTAAATGAGTGATTGGTCCCTTTTCCTGGAGCGAACTAGGATACACACACGCGGAACTTGCAAACACGACCTTTTCTGCGCTGTTTATTGAAGCCCGCCAAAAAACTGTGCTGTCCAGTGCCATATTGCAGGCACAATCGGCCGGATGGGTTTCAATGTATGCCCGTCCGCCGTGGGCTGCGGCAAGATGAAAAACTAAGTCGATGTCGCACAGAGCTTGGTCTGCAAAATTCACATCTCTCAGATCTCCTTTCAATATCTCTACGTGATCTATCGATCTTTCGAGGTTTTCCAATCTCCCACTAGAAAAATCGTCAGCGATGCGGACCTGAGCATTTGAGTCTACAAGTCTATCAACAAGGTGAGAACCAATGAATGATGCGCCGCCCGTAACCAATACCGCCTTATGTCCCCACTGAATAAAACCACCTTACCTTGCGACAGTCATCCAATGTAATTTATGAGCGCTATTGCTTTTGTTAAAATTTATCATTCGTTTGGCGTTTTCTACCTAGCGTGTAGCAGGTCAATAATCTTTTCATAAGTCCCTACATTCGAGCATCGTTACACTGTGCCTACCATACACCAACAGGATTACATCACAGCTTCTACACCTTGCAGTCAAGCCGTTTGATTCTTGGTTCAAAATCAACTCTGACTTTACTCTCAGGTTAAGTCACCTCATCCGTTAAAAAAAGGCTACGTAATCCCTTGGTTTAGATAATTGCCGCAAACTACCAAAAACGCTTAAAGCTGAGCAATTGGCAGCTGGCCGAAGCTTTCCGCATCTTACGACCGTTCAAGCTGCTCTAACACGGCTCGCAACTTTGTGGATACGCCACTTGGGGAGAACTGAACTCTTTTTGCCAGTATATTCTTTTGTTGGATGCGGTAGCGGCTTGCAGGCTTCGTTTCAAGGATCTCCAAAATTGTATTCTCCACGTCCGCATAAGTCTCGCAAAGATATCCTATGTCGCCCATCTTGTTAAAGTAATACTCAGAAAGGGGACTCCTCAGCGCGATCAGTGGCTTGAGAAATCGAAATGCGTCGAGGATCGCTGCGCTCACATCTAATTTGTAGGCACTTGCCGAGTGAAAGATGAGGACATAATCGATGCATTTGGCATACTCCTCATATTCTTCCGGGCTTAGTGGAGTTTCCGGTGAGGGGACATGAACAGCCGTATGGCGCGCCTGTTTGAGCTGCTCGTCTAGTATTTGTCCAATGAGAATAAACGTCGGCTTATACCTTGTTTCAACAGCGCTCGTTTCCTCTGCTAACTCGAAAAAAGCATCCGCCCCCTTTCTAAGACTCGCGAAGCCATAGAAACCAAAATGAATGAAGTCATCCATAAATGGTTCCCGGCTGGCAGAATCTCTAAAGAGGAGGGGTATATCTATAGATGAGACGTTGTTTGCCAATCGTGGCACGTCACTTTTCAGTCGTTCTTCGATTGGCGGAGCGAGGACCAAGTAACGTAGCTTCGGCGTGCTGCCGATGAGAAGCCAGCGCCCACAGTTAAGCAGCCCGGTCCTAGGCTTTGATTGTAGAGCGCTCACTGCGATCGTTACGTCGTGAAGGACAACAAGGCAGCGCATGCGTCTAAATCGCCTTAGCAATATTTTAATCGAGAGCAGTTCGTATAAATGCACGGAGCAAAAAACTATGAAGCGTGCTTTTTTTTTGTGGGCACAGGTAAAGATCCGCGAGCAAAGGACGAGCGATGCTAGACCTCTTTGCGCGTTGTACGAGGTTCGAGCAGGAACTTCTATTTCGACAAATCTGACCGCGGACAAACGGCCATCTGCTGCCTTCTGGACGTGAACTATGTGATCTTGTTCGGCACAAAACATCAGCTCCTCCTTAGGGAAAGCCTCCGCGACTGAACTAATCAGAGCTGCATCAAATTGCGCGTGATCAAAGTCGCGACGAAAGGGTTCGCATATGACTATCATAAGCTCTCCATCTACACTCCGCTAGGTGGTTTTTCTTATTGATTGCGTTTTCGGGTTGAACGCACTTCCTGATGGCTTTGAGTCTCATTCACACAGCAAATAACTATTCCCAGCAACTGACGTTGCAGATATGCTGGCACGGCTAGATTTTGCCAACATGCTCTGATGTCGCAGGGACTTCAGCCACGACTCAGCGACGGTTAGTTTCGCCATATGCCCACGACTTGACAATGAGAGTCACCGTTCACAAGTAGTTGGCTTCGAGATCTGCTTGAGAGAGCTGCAACGAAATGTTAAAGTGGGGCCCATAACGGCAGTCACATAACCGTATCCGCTATCAGGACTTACTGGATCAATGTGCACAAGCCATGTGCGTAAAAGCGGCCGAACCTGAGTTTGCAACCTTGACCACGAAATAGACCGAGGAAGGTGATCATGAGACTCAATTAATAGGATAGTAACAAAATATTCGTTTGCGCCAAACCAGAACGTGCACGAGTTTTTTAGGTAACGCACAGCAAATCAGTGATGAAGGATTTCCCTAGGCCCCTGTCGCTTGCGCCACATCGAAGACCGTCGTTAGTTGGGATTGTGGCTGCTCGACACAAGTTATCGTGATGTCCCCCTCGTCGCTCTGCGCGTCCTTAATGAAGGTTGTGACGTTAGTGTGCTCGGTGTAGATGCACGCGATCAAGCTGCACAACGGACATCCGATCTGCTCGCAGACCTGAGGCGCTTCTTTTTTGAGCGCCTCACACATCCCCCGGTAAGATGTGTTTTGCAAATGCACGCTCAGTTGTCCGTCGGCGTGCGAAACAACGACCTTATCAGCGAGCTCGAGACCCTTCACCAGCACTTCTTGCAGTTGCTCGGTGAGAGGAGGACTATGCGCGCCTTCGTGCTGCGGATCGGCATCATCAGCTACGTTTCCAGCCGCTTCGTTCCAGTCCACCTTCAGATTCTCGCTCGTGTACTTAAACAGGTGATAGCCGAGCGGTTTAAGAAGCACGCCCTCCTGCGCAGGGTTCGCGAGGTCGATTAAAAACGCCCGGTCCTCGCCGAGGTGCGCTTTTGAGGGCAGCTCGTACTCCTGTCTGAGCGGTATGAATACCTTGACGTTCGTGCCGGTCATCGACGACGGTACATACACACCCCTGCTCTTCACCCGGAGATCGCGCAGCAGGTCATCGACGACGATCACGCTGCTCAGGTTGAGATCTTCTGCGACTTTCTGATTGATGAAACGCTCCGTGTTGAGGAACATCGTGACAGCGCCGACGAACAGCGCGCCGATGCCAACCATCAATAAGACGTTGGCGATGGGCGACACGTTGTACGACGGGTACGCGACGAGCGTGATCGTCGCCCCAATCGCAAGGAGGATAATGCCGGTGACCCGGAATTCCCACTTTCGCGCTAAGTTCTGGTTCTTATGGTACCGCGCGTTCTGCGCTTCGAGCTCGTTAATGCGCTTCCGGAGGCGATATGAGGTAAGGTCTTCGGTCACTTCCATGTCAGGCCCCCATATAACGTTGTAAGAGCGCCGGAGCGCGCATCCGTGGGAGCGCGAACGCAACCGCGAGCACAATGACGCTTGACAGCGCCGCTGCCTGAACTCCCGTGAGCCATTTCGCGTACACAAAAGCAATGCCAGGCACAAGTGAAGCGACTGCGATAACGGCCGTCATCAGCGCGGGCATCACAAAGGTGCGAAGCGTCCCGAGGCGGGGAAACGGCGCGATGATCGACGTGAGCAACAGCATGCAGAGTGCTTGATACATCACGACGGTGCTGAGATCTGCTCGCAGACCGATGGCGCTCAGTTCGGCGATTACCAGCCCGTAAAAGCCGAAACTGGGTGTATGCCACAGCTTGGCGTACACCACCGCAAACGCCGCGAGAGCAACGGCCCCCGCGAATGCCCCGACGGCGAGATACGCGAGGTTGAGGATAATAAGCGCAAGCACAGAAAAGAAGAAGAGGATCTCAGCGGGGTTTGCAAGCGCCGCTTTGACGCGCCCTGTGATGTCGCTCGGTACCATCACGTTATCCGCGCCTCCTGCAGTGCGGGCTGCAGCGTTTCAGCGGTGTTCGCCTCTATGACCTTCACGTTAGGGATTTGTTCAAGCTTGCGCATCCGCCTTAGGTGTGCGTCGTATGCCGCGTAGACATCCTCAAGCGAGAGGAGCGGATCCCCGAACTGCTCGAATATCTTCGAAAAGAGCGCGACGACATACACGCGCGTCCCGCGGCTTGTCGCAAGACGGACACCTTCGCTTAGGGGGCTGAAGTCATTTTCGAGGTCAGAAACGATGACGATAGTCGATTGGCCCTGTGCGCGCTTGAGTGAGGCGGCTATCGCGCGAAATGCCGGAGCGCGCTTCAGGCTGTGCAGGTACCCTTCGCCGCGGGCGTACATATACGAGATGACGTGCCGGAAATGCCTGACGTCCTCGTCCCTCTCCTCGGTCGCCGCGAAGTGCCGCTTGACGCGCACCACGTCGGCTCCTGTAACCTCAATCTTTGCGCGCGGGGGGCGCAGTGGAATGCCCGGTTCAATCTCGTTGAGCGAGCGGACGACGCTCGACGCGTGCCGCAGCGACAGGTCGGCCCCGAGGCTCGTAGCGACCCCTTGATCGTCATAGGTAAAGAGGCCAATCTGGTTTCCCCGGGCGATCGCTGACTTGACGACGTGGCTCGCAACGTTGACCGCGAAATCGAGCTCCGTAGCGCCGGGGGGCCCGCGGGCCATCGTCGCGCCCTGGTCGATGATGAGACTGATGCTCGCGCTTCCGCCGGTGGCCTCGTCCAAGTCCGCAAAGAACTCCTTTGTCATGAGCTGGTTTAGTCTCGCCGACGCCTTCCAGTGAATGCGCTTGAGCGGGTCGCCGGGGACGAAGGGGCGGATGTGCGAGATGTCGATTCCACCTCCGGTACGGCGCGTGCGGTACAGCGACTGGACCGAAGCGCTCGTCACGCCAGGCGCCCCTCCCGGCCCGTCAGCTCCGCCTTCGACGCTTACCGCGTAGGGGGCCTGCTGCACCACGTCAGGAACGGCACCCAGCTCAAGCGTGTGTGTAAACAAGCCGTTGGTTATGGTGAAGGTTGCTCGGTCGATCTGTGCGCTCTGCCTGCTCACCATCACGAGCGTGTACCGAAACGTGGCCGCTTGTCCTGCTGCCAGTGCGAGGTCGATGCTATTTACTCCGTCCACAAGCTCGGCCCCGCGAGGCAACGCATCGGTGAAGCGCCCCTCGACGGGCGTCGCACAAGAGACGGCAACGTCGATGGTGACCGTTCCACCCCGTCGCACCACTGCCTTGTCCGCGCTTCGCTGCACGTCGAGATTGATCGCCGCGATCGTCGCCTGAAACGCGAGGAAGCGCCAGACGACATAGAGCGCGAGCGCGAAGCCAGCTCCGGCGTAGAACCACGTATCGAGGAGAGCCCCGAGCGTGATAAAGAGCGCAGCAAGCGCGATGAGCAGGTGCGTAAGACGGGTAGTTTTCATGATTGTAATGCTCTTAACGCGAGGGTCGCGCTTCTATTAGGATTGCAGCGATCACCTCTTCGCTCGTGACACCTTCGATTTCCGACTCGGGGGAGATGAGCATTCGATGACTGAGCACGTCGTGAGCGATCGCTTTGACGTCGTCAGGGATGACGTACTCCCTGCCATTTATCGCCGCGCGAACCCTCGACATGGCGAGCAGCGCAATCGATGCACGGGGGCTTGCGGGAAGGGCCAGGTCTTGATTATTGCGGGTACTGACAACGATGTCCCTGATGTACCCGAGCACCTTCTCATCAACGTAGACGTTTCGGACCACGTCGATCATACGCAGGATCGCTTCTCGGTCGGTGACCTGGGTGACGGGGATCACCTCTCCCATTTTCACGTTCAGGATCTGGAGTTCCTCGTCAGAGCTTGGGTAATCGAGCGTCATCTTAACGTAGAAACGGTCCAGTTGCACCTCGGGAAGGGGGAAGGTGCCCTCAATGTTCACCGTCGTTTGTGTGGCCAACACCATAAAGGGCTTTTCGAGCGGGAACGTCGTGCCCTCGATCGTGACGTTGTGCTCCTCCATAGCCTCAAGAAGGGCGGACTGTGTGCGGGGCATTGCGCGGTTGAGCTCGTCGACCATGACGATGTTAGCGAAGATGCCGCCCTTGCGCACGTAAAACTCGCCGGTCTTCTGGTCGAACACAAAGCTTCCGGTGATGTCTGCAGGGAGCAGATCGGACGTAAACTGCTGTCGGTTGAATGTGCAGCCGAGCGTCTGCGCGAACAGCTTCGTTATCGTTGTCTTGGCAATACCCGGGTTGCCCTCAAGGAGGATGTGCCCCTCAGCGAGGAGGCACGAAAAGAGCGTCTCAATGAGCGCATCTTTTCCCACGATCACGCGATGGAGCTCTTCCTTGATGCGTTGCGCCGTGTCGGCGACCATGTCGATGTCGAGCGACCTTGGGAAATCGTTCAAGTCACTTTCAATTGCCACGCCGTATCCTCCGCCGTTGCTGTAATTGTTTCAGGAACCCCTTCACGCGCGACCGACGCCATTCGGGGTGCGTCTTGACGATATCGGTAATCACGGCCTCTTCGTTCACCGGCACTTCGTTCGGCGTAGGGCCCATATCCTTCCATTTCCGCCGCCGCGCGAGTGCGCTGGCGTTGATGCCGATCACAAAGGCCACGATAAAGAGAACGACAACGGTGTATTTTATTGTATCGTTCGTGTTAATGCGGTCGTAGAGAAGGCTCCACACGGGGGGCGCCGCGCGGTGTGACTCGTCGAACATGATCGTAACGGCCTTGTCGCCCCCCGTCAGGTTCGCAAGCATGCTCGTCAAGAGCTGCTGGTTGTCCGCCTGGCCGAGCATCCCGTTGATGAACACGCTTGGATCGGAGAGCAGGACGATGCGTCCGTTGCCGTAGTCGAGCGTAGCAAGAACTGGGCGCGCGCTGACGGCCGCCTTGATCTTCGCGCTGCCGCTCGTAGGAGTCGACAGGTAACTTGTCTGCGCGCTTCGGGCGAGCACCGTGACGTTGCTGCCAGATGTGTCTAAGGCTGTCCCGTAGTTGAAGTAAAGCTGGTGCACGTCGGCGGTGAGACCCGCAGCAGTGACGTTCGTGACGAGCGGGTGTGCCGCGTCGGCCCCTTTGCTCACGTTGTCCGCGAGGAGGGAGCCGTTGAAGCGCGCTGCGCCCGAAACCCCGAGCCCGCTGAGCACTGCATTGCCGTTGCCAAAATCGTTGGCGAGCACGAGGACACCGCCATTCCGGACAAATGCTTGAAGTGCGGTGATGTCACTGCTGGCGAATCCTACCGAGCTGTTCGGATTGAGCATGAAGAGCGTGCCGTCGCCCGCGCTCCCGATCTCGCTGAGCGCAAAGACAGAGCGCGTCGAGTAGCCGTCGCGGGATGCGAGAGCCTTTGCGTCTGAGGCGCCGTTCCACGCCGTGTTGTATGAGCTGAAATCCTCTTTTGTCGTGTTGAGTAGCGGGACGCTGATAAGGAGGACGACGACAATGACGGCTGCGATGAGCACATAGCTCAGCTTCACGCGTGTTCCTCCGCGCCGTTAACGTTGCCGCGAAGGGACGCAAAAGCGCTCAAGGCGGTTTCGCGCTGAGACTCCGTGAGCGTCCGGTCTCCGAAGTTGGCAAGCTCGTAAGCCATCGTCAGCTGTCGCAGTGCGCCTCGCGTGTCGGCGTCTTTAAAAGCCGCCGCAACGGCCCAGCTCTTCTCCCAGTGGGTCATGTGCTCAGCCAACCGAACGTGTGCGACGACACCGAGCGACGTCACGGCCGCGTCAAACAGCGCTTTCGTAGCGTGCTCGTCATCATCGCGAGCAAACGATTGGCGTGCAACGCTGATGACCTTGTCCCAGTCGCTGACCCGTTGGGGCGCTTCCGCCACGCGGGCGGCGGGAACCGGCATGACGATCGGTCGCGCCTCCCTTGCTGGCGGCAGAATGGGCGCGGCCACCTCTTGCTCTGCGACCGGCGCCCGTCGCAGGTAGCCCCTGCGGTACAGGAAAACAGAGAGCAGCACGAGCACGACGAGCCCGACTATAATGCCGAACAGGACGGTCAAATCGGCAGGGATTTGCACTGAGGCGCTCGCTGCCGACACGAGCGGCTGGTCGTCCGGGCTAAAGACTGTATAAGCAGTGGCGCCGCCTGGCACGGCCGACATGTAGAACGGAAGGGATGAGACGGAGAACGAGTAACTCCCGTTCTGATCCGTTACGGCGCTCTCGACTTCTCTGCCGCCCAAAAAGAGCGCTACCGTACCGTTTGCAACCGGTTTACTTCCCGTGGTGAGCGTTCCTCGCGCCTGTACGTTGCTGCCCAGCGCGATGCTCGGCGACAGGAAGCTCATTGTGTTGTTCACCTTCGAAGCAACAACGGAGAAATTGGCCGGTGCACTTTGCACCGGCTTGTAGGGCACGTTGACAGGCGTGTACCGGACGGACGCGACGTGCGCGCCTGATGGGATGGTGAGGATGGGGAGCTTATACACATACGACCCGTTCGCGATCGTCGGCACGGTGGCCACGGTTTGTCCGTCAACGCCCACGTCCACCGTGCTGTTCGGCACCCCCGTGGCTACCCCCGTTTGATCGCTCTGAAGGTTGCCGGCGAGCACGAGCGTATTGCCGTAGGTCGTGTTGTTCGCGCTTTTGGTAAGCGTCAGGGTCGGGGTCACGAAGACTGCCCCCGTCACGTTGGCCACGCGGCGGTTCACCTGCGCGGTATACGTGCTAAGAAGCGCTGTAGCGTTGCCATAAGGAGCGAGGTTGAGTCCGTTCTCAATTGCACTTGCGTAGATATCCGCGTTCTGCCCGCTGATCGTCCCAGCGAGTCCCGTGAGGGTGGAGCCGAGCGCTTGCATCTCAAGTGCGTTTTCGATGGAGGCGTTACCGCGCGGGGCTGTCGCGATGAGGTCGGTTTCGTTTGCGTCGAGCACGTTGAAGCGTTGTGCATTAGCAATGAAGTTCGTGAATGAACCCTGCGACTCACGTAACGCGTCGATGGCCGTGCTCTGCTGCTCGTTCGCTGACGAAGTGATGTCGTTGACGGTGCTATTGTAGTGCGCAAGGAGCGCGCTCGCATTTGAGAGGTTACCTTTAGTGACGTTCGCGACGATTCCGTTGGCGTCAGCCGTAAGCGACGCAAAAAGCGGCAGCTGGGCTGGAAAGTCAAACCCACCGCTCCACCCCGGATTCAGTTCAGTGTGTGAAGGGAAATCCTGTGCAGCCGCGCTTCCCGCTGTAACGATAATCAACACGACTGAGAGGAGGCATGCAGCCTGAGATTTTCGTCTGAAACCGCGCATATGTCACCTATTAAATGAAAAGAGTCAACAAATACTTCACCGATGGGTATCTTCAATACACTATAAAAAAACGCTCCTTAGGCGTTTTTATTGTAGACTAGTCACTATTTTTTGATAGACGATGATGGCGAATACTATGACGCAAATTACTATAAATAAGACGATGTTGCTTCTCCACGTAGCATTGATCATAGATGGTTTTGTTAACTCAACGAGCACGAGAAATTCGAGGATTAAGAGTACAACAAAAATCTCAACCGCATAGACGTCTAACAAGACCAAGGTAGTTATGGTGCCAAGCGTAAGCGCAAGCAAGATGTACACAAAACGCTGCGTTTCGGTGAAGATCATATAGTTCAATACTAGGTGGGTCTTTTTATTAATAAACGCCTAGACTAAAAATAAAACGTGTATTTATATTGATATCGCAGCGTTGCAGATGCATCTAGAAACTATAAAAAAATAGCAGAAACATATCTATATCCAAAACGGAATATAGCTTATCTAAAGTTTCAGTTGGTCAACGGATCACCATTATGAATGAATAGGATTGTGGAGAAATGGAGTATGAGATAAAAAGATGCACCAGGTGTGTTCTCCCAGCATCATACCCATTACTATCCTTTGACGATCAAGGGATCTGTTCCAAGTGCAGGGAACGCCGGGACTTTTCTCAGATACTCGTTCAACAATCCGAAAAAAAACTAAAGGAGATCTTTGAAAAGGGAAAAAAGAAGAATAATACCTATGATTGCATCATTGGTCTGAGCGGTGGTAAGGATTCTAGCTACGCTGCACTCCTCGCGGTGGAGAAATATAAGGTAAACCCACTCTGTGTAACCTTTGACAACGGATTTGTCTCAGATTTGGCGACGGAAAATATTCAAAAGGTTATCGGTTATCTGGGTATTGACCACCTTGTTTTCAAACCCAAGTGGGAGCTCATGAAAAGATTATATCGCCTTTTTTTAACAACAACAGGAGAATTTTGTACCCCATGCAATATCGGTATAAATTCACTCCTCTATAACGCGGCAACAACATATCGGGTGCCCACGATCGTTTCCGGCTACTCTGTTTTTACAGATGCAAACCCTGACAATAACGTTTACCACATATCCCCCGAGTATTTCTCACGGGTTGCTCGTAATGCCTTTACCCCTAAGGAGATAAGGGATTTTTTCCATGCCACCACCATAACGCGAGCACTATACCATTTTACCCGGAGAATTCAACATATTCAGATGCCTCGATATATCCGATGGGATGAAGAGGAGATCACAGAGGTATTACACGAGACCTTGGACTGGAAGGTCACAAACTCAGTCACCATGGAACACACAGATTGCATTGCCTCCGATTTCAAGGAATATCTGCGCATCAAGGAGTTTGGTTTCAGTGAGAAAGCCATGAAGTTTAGCACACTAGTTAGGAACGCCTTTATAACCCGTGAAACGGCCATAGAGAAGGTAATACAATTTGAGGATGACATCCTGCAGAGGTCCCCGGAGATAATTCGAACATTCACCACTATGCTTGATATGTCAGAGACCGATCTCGATAATGCACTGAAAATGAGGCAGGGATTATACATCCCCAGATCGGCGAGGATTGTCGATAACTTGTTGCAAAATGAGTTCATAATGAAGAGGATTGTTCATTAAGAGCAGGAATCAGGGAGTTGCCTCTATGCTTAAAATTCCTTTCGATGCAGTCTTCTGAAACATCACTGATTCACACTTTCCTCATTCAGCGACGTGACGAGAGTCTGTTAGATGGCACATTTTCATCGAAGGTTTTATAGTTCTTTGCTGCCAAAGCGGGAGGATATACACGTTAATCCATTATCGCCTCATCCAGTGATAAGGCAGCTGGTGAGTTTTGCTAAGCTCATGTGCTCATATCTGCAATGCGCGCTCATTGGGGTATAATACAAACAGTGATTTCACAAAGAAGAGCTTGTGGAGAAGTTCAATAGTTTGAAATTGGACTTGAGCAAAAAAAGAACAAAGGTGCGACTATCGTTGTCACAGTTATGGGTTATAAGGATACCAGAACCCGTCAATTTTGCCGAATATCTTTTACGATATCGGCTTAAAAAGACGCCGGAAAAGGCGAACTAATTGATCAGGGAGATGTTGTCAAAGACCTAGATAGTGACGAACGGATCAGCAGAGTCGTTTAATGCAAGAAATTGAACGCGACGACCGACGGCCGAGAAGCGACCAAGATCGCAGCGATTATTGTTATGAGGGCCATTAGGTTTCAAAAAAAACGCCCGATACATTAAAAACTATGAGCTCGATAGACATCGATAGCAACCCGCCGCTAGGCAGGTCGCTCGAGCGAGAGTGAATGATGAAGATTCTTTGTTTGGGAGGTTGGGGCTTCGGAAATCTGGGCGATGAATTCATACTGCGTGGTACTCTAGAAGGCATAAAACTGACGCTAAAAGAAGCAAAAGTAACTTTTACATCTTTTAATCCTGAAACAACGCGCAAATGGCATCGCGTTGATGTAATACCTTCATTATATCGAGTAGCTAAGAGCAAAAACTCAAAAACAGTTACTACAGTCAATTTCGGAAGAGCGTGGGTATCCCTATTGTTATTTAACTATGCGAAACACTTCAATCAGCACCTTGCTCAAGAAATTTACTCAGACTTTGATCTAATAATTCAAGCTGGGGGAGGATATTTTAACGGTCTTTTCTATACTGCGTTTCCGTATTTTGCTTTAGAGTTACAAGGAGCGATTAATTCAACAACGCAAGCTGCAATAATCGGACAAACCATAGGGCCTTTTCCGCACAGATTTAGCGCTAGACAGGCTAGCCGCCTTTTAAAACAGATTCCATTAATCTACGTAAGAGATGGTGGATCAATGAAAGTTCTCAGCGATTTAGGAATCTATCACGGGAGACGGTGCGCAGACAGCGCTCTATTGGTGAAACCTAATGACTTCAGACGTTCAAATTCTAATAACAAAAGTCTAGTCGTTTTTATGCAACGATCGCGCCCTTACATGGCTGAAACGGGTTTGCAGAGCGATCAGCTAAACCGTGTACAGCTGCTCGATAGTCTAGCAAAAGTTCTCAAGGAAATTGCTATCATTGAGGACGTTGATATTCTCATCACAACTTCTGTAGCCTCTGAGATTCAGTGGAAGATGTGCCAAGAACTCGCGTCTCGTCTAACGAATCGACATGGCTACACTACGGTAAGAACACTTAAGCCGACTTGTCCTGCAGATGTGTGTGACGCTCTTAGCAATGCAAAGGTATGTATAAGCATGAATATGCACCCGCTCATTCTGGCCTCCATCTTGCGAATTCCTTGTATCGGCATTTCGTATTCGTGGAAACTAGATCAATTTATGAAAGAGTCGTACCAAGCGCATCGAACAATTCCTTTGAACACAGGTCCGCTAAAATTTCAAGCGTTGTTATATAAGGCTATTTCGGAAGCAATTCACCAAGATGAAGAGGAAAGCATCCATGATGCTATCACGCAATTGAAATACTGCGCACTAAAGCCGTTTGAAAGTCTAGCTGCCCTATAGTTCAAATGTTCGCTTGCAAGAGGGGGGTTTGTCTGACCGAGTGTGAGGAGTTAACGATGCGTGTTACTTTTCAAGAATGCTTATTAAAAAATGCTTTAACTTGCAGGCAAACCCAAACGACTGCAAATATACTCCTCTAGATTAAGTTATGCAGTGCTGGCTTTTGGACCAATAATTTGGGAAAATAATAGGAATCCCGGCGATATGCTCAGTGGCAGACTAGATCGGCGTCTAAATCTGCCCTTTGAGTATTCATCAGACTGCAGCCGTTACTTAGACTCCAACAAAAGGGGGGCCGAGGTAGTGCGGTATTTTCTGACTCTATTTACGATTTCATTTTGCGTGCTTTGCAACAGATAAGCAACCAAGACGACCGTCGGCAAACCGACGAAGATCTGGATCATGTCAATCTCAAGCGCCGTTAATTGAGCACCTGCAAGTGCGTTCATTGTGAGGTGTAGAATGAGCCCAAAGAATAGGTAGATAGCGTACGATGAGAAAGAAATCAAGAGAAGCGTTCTATACCAGACCGTGCGAGAGAGCGGCTTAGACGCTTTAGAGGAAGAAATAACCATTATGCGAGCAAGACAAAACATAAGCAGAATGAACAAAATCCACAGCGCATTCACTTCGATCAGATCGCCGACGTTGCTGCAAATTGCTGGTGGGGTGGATACGTTTTCGAAAGGGTGCAAAAGGAAGTATACAACGAGTAAAGCAGTCATGGAAACTGCAGCTACTGCCACGTATTTCAATAATCTCGTCCTATTATCCGTTAGAAGTACATATCTGCCAAATATGTTGTACTTGCTTGTCGCTACGCCAAGCGCAAATGCGCCATAATAAGCAAAAACATTATTAGCGATCAAAGAAAGCGCTCCACGTGCTGTAAGAAGAATCAGGAATGGAACTATCAGCATAATGACGAACTTAAACACGCTGGTGTTCACCGGAGCCGGGAGTCTGAGAGTATCCGACGCCAGTAAAGCAATCAGCGGATATATCGTGTAAAATACCACTATCGCTCCAATGAACCAAAAATATCCTTCGAGATCAGTACCGAATCTTGGCGATAAGAAACCTTGCAATCCAAGGCCTACAGACAATAAGATTAAGGGGTTACTGAGTCCAGCGGCTATGACGAGCGTCAAAAAAAGAGCGAACCAATATAGGGGGTAGATCCTGAGCACTCTTTTTTTGTAAAAGTATGCCAAGCTTTTGCACTGAGGAAAACTCGGATGATTTAGGTACAAAACAAACCCTGATATGAAAAGGAAAAGCGCTACACCACACGACGCGAATAGAGTAAACCCACGAGAGTATTCTACCGTCGGTAAGTAATAGGGGAAATGGCCTACTAGGACGACGATAATGGCTACGGCCCTTAAAATATCGAGTTCCACTATCCGCGTGCGTGGTTTAAATACAGCCTCGCCTACGTTCTGCATATTTGCAGTAACTAGACACATATCTAATGGCATTACTTCTTCCCTACTGTCGGACGCCATCGTCTCTATTATAAAGAAATGCTTTCACTTGAAGGCAAATTAAACACTTCAAAAAACTCACCACTTTAAGAATCTCGAGAGGCGACTAGTAGAAGCTTTTCTCCTATCATTCAGCAAACTCAGGATAGAGTTCAATTAGTAAACGACTGGGTAAAAGCAAAAGTATATCTTCGACAATCCGGTATACGTTTCCGCATTGGGGACAAGGTATTGCTTCATCGTTCCACTTTAGTCTTATCTCTTGACCATCGTTTAAGCAATCTGGACAAACAACAACATCCTTGAGACTAGTGGTCCAATTCGTGCCACTGGTCTTTGTATCCTTAAAGCATATCCCGCAGACCCCCCCGCCGAACCAATTGCAGAGAAAGCGCTTGATACTCGTTTGTTTTTGGAAGAGACTAGCAGATATGCCTCCTATACTCGTAACTCTCCCCACCGGCCTATCAAAAAAACGTAGGCAGTCTTCCCATTTCTTGATAGAAATTTTATTATTCTCGACAATGCCGTGTTTAACCTCGTTACAGGATCTAATACCAAAAAAAAGTCAAATACTCGCATATATTTGTTTCTTTGCAGTTGCTTTTTTGAATATATACTCTGCGTATGATATAAAGGAAGATGCATTTTTCGCAGAACAGGTTCTTCGTCAAAAAAGAGGCAACCTCCTGGTGCGAGCACTCTGTAAATTTGTTTTAATATGGGTTCTGGATCTGGGAAATGGTGAAGCGTTTCGTAACAGAAAATAAACGGCACTGAATCGGTCAAAAACGGCAATTTATTCGCGTCACAACATATCCTTAGGGGCATTCGCTGCTGGTGAAATAGCTCTTGATAATGTCCGCAGCTTTTTAAGCTATAGAAAGAGATGTCAGAAGCGGCTCCTTCGCAGCCCAACTCATTCTCCATCACAAGAGAGCGATGTCCCCTCGCAGCACCAATTTCTAAGTATGGTGAGACAACTATGCCCTTGTTTTTCAAATATGAAATTTGTTTGGACGTCTTTTTCATTCGTTCATAGATAATTTTTTCAATCTCTTCAACACTAAATTCATCGTCAAAATATACTGAGCTTTGAAGAACCTGCTGTTCAAACAATTTCTTTCTAAAAAGGATCTAGCCTTTTTTAGCCGATGTAGTTTGCTTCATATCCTCTCGGGTCTAAATAGTTCAATAATTGAATGCTGATCAATTGAATAAATAGCTTTTTAGCTTTGCGCAAGCGAGAGAAAAAATCCTTACTGTTCGTTAAGAACCCTTAAAGTGATGATATAAAAGCGTTCGTACGAAAAATAAACGATAGAAAAAAAATGTTAAGTGCTGAGAGGGACGAGTGATTGGTGCACCTAAGACACTAAGTTGACTAATGAGCGATTATTATCTAAAAAAAATTGAAACCTGAATATGAATGACCGCTAATTCAAGCATAAGTCCGGCACATTGAAGGCTCCCATAGTGAGTGGAAGTGCTAACGACTCAAATGGTTTCCTTATTCCCAACTGTCGGATGGCATCGTCTCTGTCGGATCTATGATATAGTAATTTGCACACTGTTGCTTATAGAGTTGACATAGGCTGAAGCTCCTGCATACGTCGCCCGGTAGTAGTACGTCCCTGCTGCCGTTTCGTTCTTTGAGAAGGTGTACCAACCGTTCGCGTCGGTGGATCGCGAGGCCGTCGTGATGGCCCACGTCTTGTTGTCAGTAGAACGTTCGAGGAGAAGTAATGGGTAGGGAATGCCGGCGCCGTTGGCCTTGAGTTGTCCTTTAATCGTGAACGTCTTGCCAACAAATTCAGTCGAGGGAGCGGTGGCGTTGAGTGTGGTCGGCAGTTTACCTGTGATGATGACTTTCACGCCGTTGCTTGTGGCGTTTGTTAGGGTGTTGTTGCCGGAATATACTGCCCGGTAGTAGTACGTCCCTGCTGCCGTTTCGTTCTTTGAGAAGGTGTACCAAC
>CAYHCZ010000001.1:0-25194 GCA_964355295.1 uncultured Methanomicrobia archaeon | reverse complement strand
TCGTGAACGTCTTGCCAACAAATTCAGTCGAGGGAGCGGTGGCGTTGAGTGTGGTAGGGATGAGGTTGCCGACCGTAAGCAAGACGGAGGCGTTGGAGGGAGCGTTGGTACGATCGCCACCAAAGAATGCCTTGAAAGTGTAAGGGCCCCCTGATTCGATGCGTGTGAAAGTGTAGTTGCCGTTAACGTCAGTAGTGGTACTGTTAACGACAGCGTAACTACGTAAAGGATCAAATCTACCTAACCTGACAACTTTGTTGGAGATGGGGATACCGCCGGCCTTCAGAGTTCCAGAGAGAGTAAAAGGTTGGTTGATCCCAGGGTTAGTGTTGTCGGTGGTTAAAATGAGCGTGGTGAAGGTGAGGCTGCCGACAGTAAGCGTGACAGATGTATTAGAGTATGAGTAAGTCTGATCCCCATAAAACCGGATCGTATATACATAGTTTCCACTAGTACTTTCATTCAACACTAAGGAGTAATGTCCGTTTTGGTCAGTATATCTTCGTTGTGCAATGCTAACCTGCTGCGTTGGCTGCCCAACAGCTTGGCCCAGACAGATTTCTTTACCCGCGAGAGGATGACCATTCGCGTCCGTAAGATTACCAGATATTACGAAGGATTCTCCAACGTCAGGGTTATCATTACTCGTATTCCCGGAAAGCAGGGTCGGTTGGAGCGTCCCAACGGCTACTTGTATTGAGGTTACATCGCCCGCGTAAGTGCCGTCGCTCATCAAGTGAACTTCATAACGATATTGGCCGGGGGTTTGTTCACTAATGGTCACGGAATAATAGCCATCCGAATCAGTTAAAGTCTCATTTGAAGTCCAGGCGTCTGTAGGAAGCCGAGTCCAAACAATAAGCGCCCTAACCGAAAGCTTTGCCCCGTTTATATCCGTTAGGTATCCTGAAATGGTGAAAGGCTGGTTGACGTCAGGGGTTGTATCGGTTATATTTAAAGAAAGAATGGTCGGTATAGGATTACCTATAGTCACGTCCAACATGGCAGCAGACGCGTCATAGCTTGAATTTCCCCCAAAAGAGATATGACAGACATAGGTGCCCTGCACAGATTCGATGCGCGTGAAGGCGTATGCGCCGTTTTCGTCGGTGCTACCCTCTTCATAAATTTCGCCCGTGGGACCGATGATGGATAATTTGACAGGTTGTCCAGCGAGAGGTGCGCCACTAACTCCGTTTTGCAAGAATCCGAACAGAGTGTAGGGCTGGTTCTCTGCTGGCGTGTAATTTGTTGCAAAGATACTTACAACGGATTCTTGAAGATTGCCGACCTTAAGTCTGACCGAGGCGCTTTGAGAGGGCGCGTAGGTATCGCCGGAGAAGAGCGCCTGGTAAGAGTAAACCCCCGTGGATTCGCTCCGGGTGAAGGTGTAGTTGCCGTTGGCGTCGGTGGTGGTCACGTTGGCCACGCTCCCATGGCCTGACGGATCTGCTCTGCCCAACTTGATAGATTTACCGGGGAGGGGCGTGCTCCCGGCTTTGAGAGTGCCGGACAGGGTGAAGGGTTCGTTGGCGGGGGGGTTGGCGTTGGATGGGGTGATGGTGATAGTTGTTGGAGTGAGGCTGCCGACCGTGAACGTGACGGAGGAATTTGAGGGAGCATAGCTACCATCGCCGTCGAAGTGTGCCTTAAAGGTGTATACGCCCGCGGATTCGCTCCGGGTGAAGGTGTAGTTGCCGTTGGCGTCGGTGGTGGTCACGTTGGCCACGCTCCCATGGCCTGACGGATCTGCTCTGCCCAACTTGATAGATTTACCGGGGAGGGGCGTGCTCCCGGCTTTGAGAGTGCCGGACAGGGTGAAGGGTTCGTTGGCGGGGGGGTTGGCGTTGGAGGGGGTGATGGTGATGGTGGTGTGGGTAGTATCCATCGCAATACTTGGTTCTGCACCACAAAGTAACGAGACCGAAACCAAGAGCGCAGCTACCGAAATCACTGTAAGAGTGTTTTTTTTATACATCGTCCCCCTTACTAGTCGCGACGTGTAACTCCAAACTAACGAGATATCGCACACCTGACCGGAATGTAAGATACGGTGATAGATAAGAATCTCTTTAAAGATACGTCATTGCCTTATTTTATCTCTTCGGTTAAGAAAAGGCCTTCATTTGCAATATTGCTAGCTGAATACAACACAATTCACGCATGCAGCGGCTATCTCGCCAGTTAAGAACGATAAAAAAATAAACAGACCAACCTGTTTGCTTGAATCCAACAGTTATTGATTTAGGCACTTAATTCAAGTTTGTTGCTCTGCATAGTTCTACTAGCCCCAATGATGGTGCCCAAAGTAACGATGCGGCGTATTTGACTTCTTTATAGCTTAAAGATCTGGAACAGTTCTATGTGTTACTGGACTTTAATTCGTACGCAACAAGTCTCTCTTAGAATAAATATAAAAAGCCGATATCGAATAGGCGAAAATTAGAGCCGTCGCAGCACCGGATACTCGGAAAAATGGGATTAAAATTAAATCGAGACAAATGAGCACTGCAAGAGCTATAACACTGCTCAAGGAATTTACTTTGGCGCCGCGTATGCCTTCAGAACCTATGAGATAGCTGTAACACAGATTGATGATATATGCCACTGATGCCAGAGCGAAGAAGAATGACGTCGTAAAGACGAAAGGGTATTGGCTTCCATAAAAGACAAAGATGATAGCTTGGACAAACAAAAGTAGTGGTACAAACCCCAAAAAAACAAAAGGAAGCGCCTTATTTATCCGTAGTAAAATGGCATACCTATCCCGGCTCTTCGATGCTAAAGGGAAAAAACCAGTATTGAAGATACCCCAACACATGGCAGCTAAAGTCATTGATGGTAGAAAATATGCATTATAGAGTCCAACATCTGCTATTGTTGCGAACTTGTTGATTAATATCCTGTCGAAATGCATAAATGCAGCGGCAATTGAACCTAGGATTATGGCAAGTATATAATTGATTATCCTTTTCGACCAAAGCCTACTGAACTGGAGTTTGATGTAGCGTTTAAGATATATAAGTAGGATAATGCCGATTGTTAAGTTTGCGATGAGAATTGAAGATAGTGCAGCTTGCCATGATATGAAATTGTTGCCGACAAAAAAAAGAAACACACCGACGGTGATGGTTGATTGAGAAGCGGCACACAGCGCATAAACTCGCATTTTGGGAATGATTCTGAGCGAATTCGTCATCAAATTAAAAGGCGCTGCAGCCACTATATAAGCTACAGCAAACAGGAACAGCCCAGTAGAGGTTCCGAAGAGTTGCGCGAGAAGCGCAGAAAAAGTAACAAAAAAAGCTACGGAAGCCATCAAAATTGCGGCTGCCTGAATGTACGATGTCGATAAGATAGTAGTTCGTGCTGAATCGTCTTTTGCTTGCGAAGCATATTTAACCATAGGCATCGTATTTAACCCTACGGGGATAGCGAGAACGAGGCTTATCGACGTTACAAGAGCAAGATTCCCATATCCTGTTGGTCCAAGGAAACGTGCAGCGAGAACGTTAAAGACAAACGTCAGGAACGCTCCAAAAAGCGTTCCAACTGCTACATATGAGGTGCCTAAGAAGAGCTTTCGAGCTTCAAGGCTCATTTTTTCCTTAAAGATTAGTTCATAGGATGTGCTCAGCAACTTATTGGTGATCTTTCTCAGCTGCATTGAAAACAAATCCAACAACTCTTAACTGCACAGATATATAAGAGGAGATGTCCTCGTTTCAGGATACGTTCCGAGGTGGTATTGGCTGTTATTTGCCAGCTAAAGCATTGCGTCATTAAAAAAGGGAAGCCGCTTGATGAAACGGATAATATCAGGTTTTTACAGGCGCTTCTGCTTTGAAACCACAAGGTATATGATTACCATACAAAAAAGATGCATTGATGCAACACAACAAATTGCGCGAGTTAAAAAAATTGCAGAAATCATCTCAAGTTGCAGCTTTTTTAGCGAAGATGTCGCATTGTCTTTATTCCTACGCCCTTTTTCTGGCAACGCTAACGGGGTACCTTCCCTCACACTCTATGAGACTGTTGTTATATAGACACCTCTTTCAAATTGACGTTCCGAATGACTCTGTCATTTATTGGAGATGTACTTTTTTTGCCCCAGCTGGTGTTCATATAGGCCACAATTCAATAATCGGTACCGAGGCCTTCTTGGACGGACGGAAAGGCTTGCACATAGGCAACAATGTGAACATAGGTGCACAAGCTAGACTATATACAATGGAACATGACATTGCAGATGCATTTTTTAGCGCAATAGGAGAGCCGACCTATATTGGAGACTGGGTATATATTGCATCGAGAGTCACAGTCCTGCCTGGGGTAACTGTCGGAGAAGGAGCGGTAGTTGCAGCAGGCGCAGTCGTCACCAAGGGCGTCAAACCGTGGACTATGGTTGGAGGAGTGCCGGCGAGGTTCATTAAAAATAGGCCTGTTGTTAAATACACGCTGGACACGAGCCACAAAATGTTGTTTCAATAACAGAGACAAGTAACAAATTATGTGTTTACATTGTTCAAAAATATGGTCACTTAAAAATCTACTTCGTTCTTGTCATTGCAAAAGCTTGTTACATAAAAAGTTATTGGACAAGCTCGAGTTTAGCTAAATGTGATGGGGCAGTGAGTCACAAACATCGCCAAGTGTGCATAACCTATGGCACTTTCTTAGACTTCATCTTGATACCATAGGTTGAAAAATGAACATTTCCAGTAAAACGACTGGATTATCACCGAGAGTGATGTGATTCAATACAGTATGAGCAACTCTTACGCGAATATTTAAAATAACTCTAAGCTAGTTAGATGTCAAATTGGAACGTGCCGGGCCGTTATGTGCTATAGTGAAGAGGAATAACGAAATAGAGACCCCGAAAGTTGTGCCAGTAGCACAGAAAAAGTGACGTAGATAACTGCTCTGACTATCAAAATTACGGATACCTGTAGCGTGATGTCGATATGATAACAGATCGAACTTTATTTTCTAGAGCTGCTAAGCGTATTTGATAAACGACAGTGCAGTTAACCCTATCTGGAATGCAGGCACAAGGCCACAGATGTGACTAGGGCAAGATTGCCGAAACCTGTTGGCCCGATGATTCGTGCAGCAAGCGCGTTAAAGATGAATGTCAAGAACACCCCAACAAGCGTTCCAACTGCTACATATGAGGTGCCTAAGAAGAGCTTTCGCACTTCAACGCTCATTTTTTCCTTAAAAATAATTTCGTAGGACTTATTAAACAACTTGGTGGTTATCTGTTTTAACTGCATAGCGACTAGAGCCCATAGCCTTTTTGTATACTTATATTTAAGACAAGATGTCTTTCTTAAAAAGATTTCTGAGAAGTTAGCCACAGTTATTTTCCTGATCCGGCAATTCAGAAAAAAGGGATGCGCTCTTCCAAAGAATGAGGCAATGTTCTGAATTTTTGCGACTTTTACACCTTCAATTAAAAGTCAAATCCTCCAAAACTTAACAAATTCGCAAAAGATTGTCTTGGAGATGTCACGAGAGATTACTTATTCTTAGACGAGTAATTTCGCGTAATCTCACCATCTTTTTTAAGAGCGGCGCGTCATTGCGTACAGTAAAATTGTATTATTTTGAGATGTTTATCAACTTAGCAGTGAGATGTATGAGTCATTTTCTACAAAAGGAGTTTCTTGCTAGCCTTCCCAAGTTATCACCAAACAGTCCACCAATATACTAAATAATTTATGAAAAAAATCAAGGTTTGTTAACTATTAGAAAGAATAAATCTTTTAGTAGTTAAAGAATAGGAATCGAATGTCAGAGCACGCCAACTTATTTTTTAAGCTCGTTTCACTTCCTTTTAGGCTTTTATTATTGATAGACTTGGGCACCGCCATTGTCATATATTTTGGGACGTTGAAGTAATTCGTTATTGAATTTTGTATCTGAAAGCTTTACAATATGGGACTTATAAACTTGATTAATCCTCCACACTGGATCAAGAAATCGTATGATGTTCTCTTTTACCGAATCCGTTCCGAGAAAAATATAAGCTTTAGGTGGAATATCATATAAACTGTCGTTTTGTCCCAAAATCGCCATAAAGTCGCTGCTTACCAAGTCACCTGATAATTCTTTATATGCTCCGGCAAAAACGTTTTTTGAAGGATCCTTATTAACAGAAAGCCATTGCGCTGCTACCAATTCTGTCTTGTTAAATGTCGGGGGCCTATATTCTAGGTCTATTTTAGTGCCGCTCAAAGCGAAAGAGGTTGGAACACCCGTAAACTGTTGAACAAATCCCACGTTAAACATAAAATAAATAACAAAAAAAACCGATAAAATTTTAATTTGATTGGCGCGCAAGTCAATATACGAAAATGATCGTATTAGCTTTTTTCGATGTTTAATAATGCTCGATACTGCTTCCAAAACGACAATACCTCCAAAAACGCTGAAGGGTGCAAGCACCGTAAGCGATAAGTAATAGAGCCTAATTGCTCCAACAGCTTCTATGCTTGACGCGACGAAAATAGACATGAAGAATAAAGGCAAAGTAGAAAGCGAGAGAACGATATAAGAAGTCAAAAAGCCATTCTTTTTCAATTTAAGCGCTGCTACTATAATTCCAATAACAATAAACACTTGTGTAGTCAGGACCCAACCCTTATACAACGTGTTAACGAATGTTGAAGGCCTGCTTATCAACTCGACACCACTTCCGGGACTAGTCTGTAACAGGTCTGAAGATATTTTATAAGGAATCTCAGCTATCACTTGGGCCGCTCGTATCCAGGATATTGATCCTCCTTCCGTATACATTGACCAAGTAAAGAAGAAGACCCAAGTAATTATTGTTAGTACTATTATATTGTCACGACTTTCCCACTTTCGGTTTAAAATACGATTGCTCGTATTCTTGCTATCCCTATGCATTCTAGCAGCGAAAAAAAGACCTATCTTTTCTATCATCTTTCCGTGCTTAACAAAAACTAGACCAAACGACATAAAAAGAAGCATGTAAAGACCCATATACGCAACAGTATAGTGCGATACTCCAAGACAGCATGCAAATACGATAAACAACAGAGACCTTTTTTTGTCATTCATTTCTCTATCAATAAGTAACAACACAAGTGAAATTAAAAAGATCAGAGCAACTATCGTACGATTTTTTCCTAGCATCGTCGTAAAGAAAACAGATGTGGCGATGTATAAGAAGCTAGACAAAAACGCAGTTTGATCGTTAGTTTGCTTCTGAGCGATCCTGTATATCCCTAATGGCACGAACAGATAGAGAATCGGGTAAAAGATCTTGAAGACCATCCCTAAATCAAGCTTTGAAAAAATTGAAAAAATCGGAGCTAATATCGCTACGCTAAGCGCTGAGCTGCAAAGTGTAGCTATCTGAGGGTCCCAATATGAATTCGTTAGTACAACATTTGCGGCGTAAAATTCAGAGTTCATGTCTGAAAATCCAACCACAAATGGCGTGAGTAGCGAATTCTGGTAGAGCAATGCGAGTGCAATTCCAGTTATAGCTAATGGATAAAAGCGACTCGGTACCTTGCCATATCCAACTAGCATCGCTATCGCCCCAACAAACAAAACCATAACTATCAGCAATGCGCCATTTTGATAATAATTCACCAGATATGTCCCAAAAATAGCAAAAAATGGGAGTGTCAGTAAAATAAGAGCCACAGGCGATGCAAGAAAAGAGGGATTGGTAAATATTGGCTTCGAGAGTCCTGCGTCGGCTTTAGGCATCGAGAGTCCTGCGTCGGCCATATAACAAATTACACAACAGATTCCTGTGAAACCGCTTATCACTAAAAACAACGGCAGTATTGATAAGGGTTCCAAAAACCCAAACTGTCTTAGAATAAAATTAGTTATCAGCCCACTAAACATTACCACTGCTAAGCTTAGTGCAACAGAGTAGATGCACGCCTCGATGTTGTTTAAGCCGTGAAGTTTAAGAGCCCGTATAACAACCACTCCTGGTATAAATGCGAGAAAAACGAAGCAAACAAGCGGCCCGATGATGGGAATAGAGATCCCTAGTATATCGAGACAGACGAAAACAAACACAGCCAGCTGAATAGAGAGGACAATCTGTAAAAACGACTTAATGTCCCATTCATTTAATTGAAGTGAGCGGTTTATCTGCATAGTCTAAGTAGATCAATCAAAAATTTGTAATGTAACTTCCTCAGCTTTGACTCGATTTGCCTGGTCAGTTAATGATTTAAGTCGACACAATAACATTTGCTATAAAACATCATTTAGGGAAATATCGTCCTCTGGATTAATTCTATCAATCTTCTAGTGTGTACTCATTTTTACCTGATTGGGCCTACGTGCCTATTGAATCCAATATAAATTCTATCAAACTTGCTTTTTATACATAAAACTACAATAAAATTGCTGTTAACTTAAGAATGTATCACGGTTGCTTATTAGTAAAGTCACATTCACGATATTACCAAAGGCTGGCGTATTAAGTCTATAGTTCCTGTTTAATAAGAATATACCTAATTCAAATGCACAAAACATGTATTTCCCGAAGATTAGTATCATCATCTTACATATGAATGGGAAGGCAGTTTTGAATGAATGCCTCCGTTCAATACTAGAGATCAGCTATCCGAACTACGACGTTATTGTTGTGGACAATGCTTCTTCTGACGGCTCCCAAGCATTTATTAAAAATACATTTCCAGACGTACGTTTGATCGAAAATGAGATTAACTTTGGTGTTCCTGAAGGACAAAATATTGGCATCAAGGCTGCGCTGGATTCAGAAGCGGATTACGTCTTCATAGTAAACAACGACACCATTTTACATCGTAACATATTGCGAGAACTATTATACTCGCTTGAACAAGATAAAACTATTGGAGTGGCTGGGCCAGTACTGTACTCCACTAAGGATATGGCAATAATTGAAAACGCAGGTGCCAAGATAGACTGGAACAAGGGAAACGCACACCTCTTGGAAGTCGGTGAGATTGGTGAACCCTCGCCTAAAATAAAAGATGTAGATTATGTGAACTTCCAATTTGCAGATCCGAAAGTTCTCCAGAAGGTTGGGATGTTTAACGAGAGTTATTTTGCATATTGGGAAGATGCCGACTTATGTGTTCGTGTCAAACAAGCGGGTTATCGGGTCGTGCGAGTTTCGACTGCAAAAGTGTGGCACAAACATAGCCATACCTCTACGCAATTAAGTGGATTTTATGAGTATCAGTACGTTAGGAACCAATTTTGGTTCTGGAAGGCGCATTCCACTAGCAGGCAATGGGTTTTCTTTCTGTTATCCTTTTTCTTCCTGTTTTTCTGGTACCGTTGTATTATCATCCTATTTCGAAATGATGGCTTACGCTTTGAACGTTTAAAAGATTTAAAGGCAATGCTCAAAGGAGTTCGTGATGGCCTTGTACTTAGTTTGTGGTGAGATAATGCATCGATTGGAATGGGCAGGTGCAATTGCCGCTTGAACAAGTCTTAATAAACGCATTGCTTGATGCTTGAAAACTACGAAAAGCTTCCAAGCTTTAATCTATAAAATTTACTTTTTTTTTGTTTGCAATCCACTAGCTGATGATGACAATTGCTCGTAAACGTTGTGCAGCTTATCGCCGATTTTTGCCCAATCATACCGTTGTTCGGCCAGCAAACGGGCATTTGAACCGAGTCGTTCGCGTTCCCCCTCATTGTTTATCAATAACTTTAATGCATCAATAAATTCTTTCCTAACACCATCGACTATAATCGCTTGTTCGCCGTTGATAATGTCGATGCCTTGTGCGCCTTTTTTAGTGGTAACGATTGGTAAGCCTGCCGCCAAATAGTCTAAAACTTTAAGCTTTGTCCCCCCTCCTCGTAGCACTGGTACAATTGCTATATCTACGTTTGCAAGTGTGTTCGGCAAATCTCGAATAAAGCCTATAGAATGAACGTTAGGAGTAGAGAATTTTGGAGCACCTGTGCCACCTACGACAAAAACAACTCGACTATCGCTTTCAAATTGAGGGGCAATATCATTAATTATTATATCGTATGCTTCTTTATTTTGGGGGTGCCTATAGAGACCATGAAAAAAAATAACGATGTTGTTTGCACCGGTCCCCAGGTCGCTTTTCGTTAAGACATTTTCTGTGCGATCGGCACTAAAATCGACAATGTTGCTTCCTGATGGAATAACAATTATCTTGCTGTTTGGAACGCGATACGTATCTATAAAGAGTTCGCGATCCCTGTCGCTAACAACAATGATGTGATCGGCAATAAAAGTACAAGTGAGCCACTCCATAATACGTATGTACTTGCGCAGAATTAACCTATCCATATGAGTATACGTCGGTTTTCTCACGATGACTTCGACGAATTCAATCCCAAAATCGTAAGGAGCATAGATAATAGGGGTTCTTTTGCCCAGTAATCTCGTAATGCACTTTGTTGCAACTACACCTGCAGGATACGAGAATTCAATGAGGGTTACGTCCTCATTTCTTAACACCTTTAATAGGGCCCGAATAAACCCAATATTTAAGTCCCTTAGAATCACAAGACGCCTTCCGACGACTTGAAGATCTGTAAAGGTATAGGGTGTTACTAGTTTTCTTTCTTTTATATCGGAATATCTTTTGTCTTCTATAATGATCACATTGTCACCAATACTCGTTAATCTTTTAACTAGTTGCAATAACCTCGATTGAGCGCCAGTAATCGGCATTAAAAGTCCGTTAGAAGCAGGGATTGTCAGAATATTAAGCCGTGCTACCATCTAAACTCCTTAAGTTTGTAGATTTTCGACCCAGACTGCTTGAAATTAGCTCTAATGAATTGAGCTGCAGAAAAAGCAAAGTACTCATAACAATTACAAAAAGTACTCAACATATCAACAAGACTCTGTTGTCTCTAAGTGAGGGGAATATTTTTCAAACTGCTCAATCGAAGCCTCAGTCGGTTGCCAGTTGATAGGTTTTCTTGCTAAAACCAAAATAGTATCCTTAAAATTAGGAGATAACAGAGACAGCAATTGATACGTCAATTTCATAATGCTAAAAGATAATCCTCCGCGCATCATATTAATCATCTGATTTGTGGTCTCTATCTTTAACCAGCTGAGATTGTGATTCAAGAGGATGTCTTTTAGTTCCGACGCTGAGTATTCTCTGAAATGACCTCGGAAATTGCCTATGTTCCAATAAAACAAATCAGCGTTAACATAGGGGTATTTGCCAACGACGAGTCGTAGTCTTTTTATCAATGCAACTGAATTTGGGGTCTGCACTATGAGCAGTCCATTTGTCTTTACGGATGACAATGAGAAATTCAAAAGCATTCGTGGGCTATTGTCTAAGTGTTCTATTACATTAATAAGCAAAACTGCATCAAAAAAATCCTTCATTTCAGATATTGCATAAGATTGCACGAAAAGTTCTATACCCATCTCTTCAGCAAAATCGACTATCTTTTGTCTGTTGTTGCCGATCAAGTGCCAGTGATCGTTGAGATCGTCAATAACTGTTATTTTAAACTGCAACTTAGATAGCATCGCTTCGAGACCGCACGGCCCAGCACCTATAGAAAGGACTTTAGCGCCTTTTGGACACATTTCCACTATTCGTGAGGCAATTGAAAGATACCTAGCTCGCTTGCGCTCTATGTAAGCTTCTCCAAACGGAAACTCTTTTTTAAGCTCTAAAAAGGCTTGATTGATTCTTGCATCATTTGTAGCTTTGTCTTGCATTATATGAACCTAACAACTCTTTTTAGCTCAACTTGCCGAAACAAAAACATCGTTTAAATATCACAGGCTAAATGTAGCCAATTCAAATTCAATTGAAAACTTTAAATTTTGACAAATCTTGATTAACGAATATGACTTAATATTTAGCTTTCTCAATAAACATACTGAGAAGTTCGATTCTTAGTGTCGTATCAAAAGCAACGTTTTAACCTAATAAAAACATACGGCATGTGACCTAGTTCGAGATGAGCTCTTGGTAAGTCTTTTCGATTTCCTCAATAACTTTTTGCCAAATAAACTCCTTTTTCACTAAATCTTGCCCCTTCTTTGAGATTTCTCGCCTCCTTTTGTCGTCGTTTAATATCCAAAAAAGTGAATCTGCCAAATCTTGAGCGTCGTAGCGAACCACCACACCATATTTGCGAACAAAATCTGCTATGGCGCACGTATCAGTAATAATCACAGGAGTGCCACAAGCGCTTGCCTCAAGTACTACATTTGAAAAAGACTCATAGATTGATGGCAGCACGAATACGTCTGCATCGACGTACGCCTCCAGTTTCCCGTTACCTATAAGGGGGCCAGTGAATAAAACGTGATCGGATATCCGCAGTTTTTGGATTCGTCTTTTTAAATCAGAGGCATATCCACGATCTGCGCCCACAATCACCAATTTCGCATTTTTGAATTGCTCGAAAAGTAACGAAAAAGCATCAACAAGTAAATCTAGCCCCTTGATCTTGCTTATTCTCCCCAAGTACAGAATTATTTTATCATCTTTTTTGATTCTGAATTTTTCTCTAAAGGCCCCTTTTTCAGGAAGATTGGCGTAGTTTTCGAGGTCGATCCCATGAGGTATAATCCGAATTCTGCCCTCACGGACGCCCATAATGCTGCATTGTTTCGCTTCCGATTCAGTCGAAGCTATAACGATGTGTGCATCTCTGAGCATCCTAAGTCCTACAACGCGGTCGAAAGCAAACCTTAATCTATGCCGATTTAGAATACGGTCGAAGGTGGGCAATCCGCCGTGCGGCTGCAGAATAAGAGGGACATTCTTTTTCGTTGCGTAATAATGAGCCATTACGGCTTGTGCTGAACGATATTCTCGCAGATGGACCAAGTCATAATTTTCAATACGCTTGTTCAATGCAAACGCCATAGAAGGAGCCAATGGTACACTCTTATACGCGAGACTATTGCTCAAATTTCGAAAGCGATATACTCTGATGCTGTCTACGTTAGATGGGTTTTTCTGAACGATGAAACGTGATTTTGCGTCATATGCATCGGTTGTAAAAACGGTAACGTCATACCCTCGCTTTGCAAGTTCCTTTGAAACGCGATATGTGACTCGACTCGGCCCTCCATATGCAGGAGCAGGAGGAAACATCGAGGCAATTTGTAACACTTTCATTTAGGTAGTCAGTCTTTTGTGTAATACTTCATTTGTTATTCTTTGTTTAGCTGTTTAAAATCCACTGCTCCGAGGGTTGCAAATTTGCATCGTTATTTGGTCGTGATAAATATTAACGTGCGAGATCTCAGTATTTCTCATTGTATCGTGCGACGATAGCCTCCATTATTCTGACTGCTTCTCTACCCTCCTCAGCGGTTACAGGAAGGGCATAATTATACAATACACTATCTACGAATTGCTCTATTACGGCGTCGGTTCCAAGTTTGTGGATACCGGCGACCGCTTTTAAAGAGTTTGAAGCTAATCCTTTTACCATTTGAGCTATGTTGCTCAATGAAGCTCTGCCAACGGACGCATAACCGAGACTTCCAACGCGCTCACTCAACAATAGCATGCGTGGCAAGTCAACGCGCAACGTCGCAGTAGAACCGAACAAATCTATTTGAGAAGCCCAATAATCGTTTGCGTACGAGATCGTCACAGAACTAAAGCCTCTCTCTCCTTCGATTTCGAACCTAAATTCATCAAAAGGTGCCCATGGGAGATTTAAGTAACTCTTTGCACGAACGTCAACGTTATCTATTCTGCCTAGGAAGGCGGACGAAATATAGGACATGTGAGGGCCTGTTTCACCGATAACCCCTCCAGGCAATTTGTGGTACCAATGATCCTTAAGATCGATCATGTCGCTTCGAGGAGTCGATATAAAAATGCGCATTCCGTGAAAATCACCGATGGCTCCGGAATCAACCAATTGCCGAGCTCTTACTAAAGGCGCGTGAAACAATTGGTTGTGAATGACTGAAACCTTGACACGTCGTTCTTGCGAAGCTGCGATCATTTTGTCGCAATCCAATGTCGTAAGGGCCATTGGCTTTTCCATAATAACGTTGCACCCATGAGCCATCGCTTCCAAAGCAATAGGAGCGTGAATTTGTGGTGGCACGCAAATATCAGCCAAGTCTAAATCTTCCTGTGCGAACATGGCGGTCGAGTCAGTAAACGCATGCGGTATGTTAAACTTCGACGCAGTTTCTTCAACAAGCTCGGCATTAAGGTCGCAAACAGCGCAGAATTCGACTTTTCGTTTCATCCTTAGAAGGGCAGGAATGTGCCGCATCTGAGCTATGAGCCCACATCCGATTACGGCTACTTTTAGTTTATCCATGGTATCACCATCGGTTTCTAAGAGAATTTGACATCTGACCTACGGGGTGTTCGTACGTTTCGTATATAAATGGATCGTCCCAGTGGAGCTAAAAGATGCAGAGTCCCAACCTTGAAAATACACGTGTCTCCTCGAATCTAAAGGTTATTAAGAGTTAGCTACATACTTATGAAAGAAAAGAGACGTCTTGCACGCCTAATTCGTCCAACATCTGCACAAGTTCCCCCATATTAACTTTGTTTTCTTTGTGCAGTCTTTGCAATGCTTCGTCACGTGTCATTACTCCTTCTCGTATCATCTTGGAATAAAAATCATCTCGTTCAGTTAGCCCGACTGTCTTAAGCGTCATCATCTTCTTCCATTTACCGATTTTGCAGTCGAATCGCCACGATGAGTCCTCTCGAGGATAGTCCCAGCCAAGTTCTGATGTTATTCTTGAGAGGATTTCTCGCTCGTTCCATTCGATGTAAAAGAATAGATCAAGCCATGTTATGTTGCGTCCAACAAACCTCGACCCAAGCGCATACGGATCTCCAAACAGGTACCCTTTGACCATTGTCGGAACAAACTGCGGTTTGAAATAAGCAGGATTTTTTGCGAGTCCCTTTAGCATCCCGATAATAGCTTTCATAAGCATAACCTCTTGTCGCTCATCTTTTGACAAGCCAAGAAGCTCTTTTTTGAAATCGACGTCCTCAAACCGGTTGCCGCCGTACACGATCAGGTGAATGTTGTTTTGTTTTGCAATTTTCAAGCTACCCGCATTGAGTGGTTTGCACCACGCACAGATCATCGGGATCATCGCCGGCGAAGGTTTTCTAAACCACGCACGCAAGTTATTGACAAACATCTTTTGGGGAAGGCCCCGCTCATCTTTAAATTGAAGAAAATCTACTCCTAATACTTCAACAGCATGTTTCATGTTCGCTGTAGCCTGCGGGTGGGTAAATGGGTTTAGGTAATTTACAGCGAGAACCCGCATATCATAATCTTTGACAAGCTTCAACATGGTATACGAGCTGTCGCGCCCACCACTCAAGCCGACTATACAGTCATATTTATTTCCTGTTCCTCGAAATTTGTCAAGTATATCGAGCAGTGCTGCTTCACCTTGGTACTTGATTTTCTTATATGTCTGACAGTGATTGCATACGCCATTCTCATCGAACTCCATAGATGGAGCGGATTCGGGTAAAACACACTTAGTACATCTCCTCATTGACCTTGTCATGTGATCGTTAATTCCAATTTATCATTCTACACAATTTCTGTAACTATCATAAACCAAGGACGATCAAAGCTCCGCACAAGCCGTTTTAAATGCACTATTCCCACTACCACCATGTTATTATACAAAAAAAGTGGCTTCTGCAACGAACTCGCTTAATTGCGTTAGTGATCAACGAGCGAAGTATATTGATCTGTTGCGCTCCAAACCGTCGCTTTTCCACGTTTCTAAATATCGACTAACTGATCTTTAAGTCACAGAATATGATATTTCAGTTTTTACGCTGCTCAGGCCTGTGCACTTTCCCCCTTTACCTATCAAAGCTTCAGGTCGTGACGAACTCTTTAGATATTCTCCTGAAATCTTCAGATTTGTCAACGTCTTTCTACGTGTTACGAATAATACTTCATACTTTCTTTGCTACAATCATAATGCGCCCCCATCTATTTATAAATCCAACCTTTTTTATTTTATTTTTTGCAAAGGGCACTTCTTTATGTTCTATGATGCAAAATCCGTTCTTTTTTAGTCCTTCGAATAATTCGTGCCTCGTGTAAAAACAGACTTGAAGATCTTTCAAAAATCCTGTTATGGGAATCTGGATATGAAATAAATTCTGCAAACGTAGAAGATAGAAAATTAAGCTTCGAGTTAACGACGGAATGATATATGATTCATAATAGAGTTCGTGTATCATGAGATGGCCGTCATCGACTAAGTGCTCAGAAATAGCTTGCAAGGATTCCGTAAATCTTCTTTTTGATGAACTAATCGAATTACCTATTATATGATGGATTACTTCTGAGACATGGATTATCTCAAATTGACGACTTTTTGCCAAGTTAAGGCTGTTTGGGAGTTCTCCATTGATTTTTTCGATAGCCAGATCGTTAATTTTATCTAGCATTGTTTGTGAAGGGTCGACTACAGTCACCTCAATATCTTGAAGATTGTGTTTGACAAGTTCTGCGAATACTCCTGCCCCCCCGCCTATATCAAGAAGCGTTTTTCCCTTGAGGCTTTTTATGTGAGTGATAAAAAAAAGATCATAGTAACGCGCTTCTCGTCTCCCATACTTTTCAACATTTCTATCAAAAAAATCCTGCATCTAAATTACAGACAGCAAACAACCTACTTAAAACTCTCTTGTGGAGATAATTCGCGTAGATTCGAAAAAATCAAACTTTTTGTTGAAATCGTGTTTATATCACTTACTGACACAAGATGAATTTGAGAGTCTATAGCGCTAGGCAGAAGCGTTGAGATGGTCGGCTTTTCTGTTGCACGTTGCAGGGAGTCATCCATATTGATTGGATCAAAATTAAGTTCATTGTTTTTAGATAGGGAACAGAAAGCAAAATCAACGGCAGCTAGATTTCGTTGCTCATATTTAAAGTACATTTCCTGGCATTATCATTTTATCGCACAACACTTTCAAAGTTACCTAAGATGACTTACCATCTCATATAATATTAGTTTCCTAACTGCTGTTCCAGACGCTCAAAAGCTTTCAGCGACCATTTAACCACGAAAATGCAATGGTTGGCCCGTTAGAGGAACAAACATCATTAAGTGATAGATTGAATCGGTTAAGATGAACTTCCGTCGCCAAAAATTGATATATTGTAGGGCCTAAAATCCGTTACTAAAAATAGTTCCTCAATCCTTTTAAATAAAACGTCATCTGCGTTTTAAGCGTCCCTTCTTACCCGCTTTGCTCCGTCGCTGTATCGCCCAATCTAAAAAAGCCGCGCCTCTTTGGCGGCACTCGTTCGTCGCGCAGTTAAGCTTTTATAACCTGGCGAGCTTATTTTAATAACTTTAGGCTATCTTGTTCGGCCGTATTCCAGCATAATGACCTACATCATTCCCCGTTTTGGACTGTTGACTCGAAAACGATATTGGAGAATGCCGATATATGCGACACAATAGCGTCATAAGAAATCCAAGATGAAATCATTTTGTAGCTTCATTTAAATACTGAATAACGATGAATGCGATTTCGTGCGTTCTGCTTGGTGCCTCGTTTTTAGAGTACTGCGAGAGGAGAGACAAAAAAATAAGACTTTCTCAAAAGAGTTCGAAAGTGGTTGCTCATGTCAGGTTAAGTCGCTAGGAAATTGCATCGTGCGTTGCGATGTGAGATTGGAAATAATTACAAAAAAACCTCAAGCTTTCTAATACCCAAATGCCATTCCACTAACTAATTTTCAGTTAAGTAACCTCTAATTTCAATGTTGGCACGCTCAATTGTCGATTTTCGATCCTCTGACTGAAGATCAGACGGCCACTATTAGTCTTACAGTGCGATAGGCTAACCAAGCCCCTAAGTATTAGCCAAGAGTACGTAATTCAAGCAATCAGCGACGTTAAGCGATCTAATGTCCCTTATCACCAAGCGTAGTCCATTACCAACCAAGATATCGCTAAACGTTAATGGACAAAATATGCGAACTTGCCTTCGTTGGCCGACATCTTAAACTGCTTGTAAGCTGGTATCGTTGAAAAATCTATAGAAGCCGCAAGTTTGGTTGCAGTAGGAATTAAGGGCGTCAATCTGGCCTACACGGTTAACGTTAGGTGGTAATAAGGGCATTGCCCTATAGCCGGAAGAGACTGTATGCGAATGAGTGATATTCATTATAAAAATTATACAAAAAATGCTTGGCTACTAATAGTTCGAATCATTTAAACACGATTGAAGAAGAAGACTTTTAGTTTGTGGGAAAGATTCAACTATAAAAATCTAAATATTTTGCTAATTATAGTATCACAGCTGTTTGTGCTGATTTATCTCAGTATTGTGGATGGGGGGGAATTTATAATGTTGATTATCTCACTTGGCCGCTCTACCATCTGCCTCAACGAACCTTTCAAAAGAAAAAATGTTTTGGCAATTAAAAACTTGATTGATTTAGCACGAGAGGGAGGTACGAAGAAGATAATCCATTTCAGTTCCGCAGCAGTCTTTTCAGTGCGAAAAGACGCTTATGCTGAAACAAAATTAGAGAGAAGAGATAGTTAAAAATGCCGTATTGAATACTGTATTTTAAGGTCTTCTCTGGTGTATGGTCAAACAGACGACAAAAACATCGGCTATCTAATCACTTTCACCAAGAGGTTTCCTTTCTTCCGCACAACCAGGAATGGAAAATGGTCCAGACGACCGGTATACATCTGATTTGTGTCGTCTGGTTATTTTCCCTACCAATAATTTCTTAGCAAACCAAGCTTATAGTATCATGGTACAGAAGTAATCTACTTTAAGAACATGGTGAAAGCATTTAGATGAGGTTGAAGGTGTCCATTTCCGTTTATCCTTCCCAGTGCGTGTTTCTAAGTTTTCCATAATGATGTACCAGAAAGCAATTGGAAATGAGGAATTCATGGCTGATCAAGTAGATTCCCTCACAGCCAAAGGGGTATTTCCTGATTATGCTTGGCGGAATGAGCTTAATTTCAAGCACAAGTTTTTTAAGGAGGGTGATGAGGATGGCTGAACAGGAAAGTAACTTAGCAGGATAGATATTGATGAAAATAATGATGGTTGTAGCTCACTTTCCACCAGAGATTGGAAGTGCTGCGCATATTTACTATGACTTGGCTCGGGCCTTCACAAAAAAAGGCCATGAAGTCCATGTATTAACTTCTTATCCTCGTGAATTTAACCTTGATAAGCCTGATCGAGGGGAAAAATTCCCGTACCACGAGAAAATGGATGACTTTGAGGTTCATCGTTCCAAACATTTTGCCCTGAGGGATTTTCCCTTTTTCAGGGGGTTGGAACATTTCTTCCTGCCTTATCAGTACTTCGGTGAATACAAGAAAATGAAGATTAATTTTGACGTCTGCCTTTTTTATATCCCACCTCTCCCACTTTATCAATTAGCTAACAAGATAAGGAAATATGATGCTACGCCGTCTGTTCTCAACTACCAAGATTTCCATCCTCAGGAACTTATTGACGTAAATTATGGTGGGATAAAGAACAATTTTGTAATGATAAAACTTCTCGAACACTTGGAGAAGAGGTCTTATGTGAGTGCGGATTATATCACCATTTTGTCTGAAGGGGGAATAGATTATGTCGTTAATCGAGGGGCAGATCGTTCCAGAGTGACTCATATCTACAATGGAGTCCAGCCTTCTGACATCAAAAAGTTTGAATCCCGACAAGATTTCAAGAAAAAAGAGAGAATCGAAGATAAATTTCTTATATCATATGCAGGGATTTTATCACCTTTTCAGGGTATAGACAACATCCTTGATGTGGCTTGTGAACTGAAAGAGGATGGAGATTTAATATTTTATGTTGCAGGGGACGGGATGATTAAAAAAGATCTTGAAAACAGAATTAAAAATGAAGACATTGACAACCTCAGACTTCTGCCATTCCAGCCCCGCGATGAATATTTAAACATCGTAAACTCGTCAGACATATCTATTGTATCATTAGATAAGAGAATGACGGCCCCATGCCTACCTGGAAAATTAACTAACATTCTATCCTTGAAACAACCTATAATTGGCATCGTTTCTCCAGAGTCTGAGACTGCCAATTTCATTAGAAGCGTTAAATGTGGTATTCTGGTTGAACCTGGAGATGTTAAAGGTTTCAAAAATGCCATATTAAAATTGAAAGAGAAGCCTGATCTGCGAAAAACTCTGGGAGAAAATGGCAGGAAATTTGTTGAAAACGAGATGAACTTGGAGAAGCAAGTTGAGCTCTACCAGGATATATTCACCAGAATGGTCGAGGGAATTTAAGTGATCTATATTGTAAGCTTACAGTACAGTCCTATCCTTAAGTCGCACTGTTACGCAATTGGGAAACAACTAAAAGAAGGGTAATGGACTATAGCATCTCCTTAGTTCGCAATTCCAATGGATGTGAGGCGATGAAGAACTGAAGAGATTCTATTTGCAGGGAAATCTAAAGATTGACATCGATCGTCACTAATTCAATTAATATTTCCAATCTGAGATTAACAAAAAAATTGAAAAAAACCAGCCTGAGGACGTTTATTGCCACAATATTCATCCATCCCACGATCTTCATGGATTTTATGAAAGCTCATCAGACCAGTGCTACGACCATTGCAGTGGATAAAGCGTATACAAATGGACCCTATGTCTAGCGGGGATAACACGTATACTGTTTTATTCTTATGTCTTCTCATCAGCTTAGACTCTGTCAATGTTCGATGTTGTGGTCTCACAAACGTTAACTAACAGAATCAAAAGGAGTCATTTCAGTGGTTGTTCGTTTCTAGGTCACGGGAGGTTTTACGCGTAGCGCGCAAAGAGCCGCGCGGAGATAGTCAACGCCTAGCCGATGCCGAGATATCGCGTATCGACCACAGATTGAGCACTAGCAAGATAAGAAAAAGGCCCGCCCCCAGAAAAAAGAACATCCCAAAAGCATAGAAGATGAGGAAACCCCTGGTGATATTGACCCCTTGCAGCGTAAAAAGAAGAAGAAATGCTGCCGCGACGAGAAAGACGATGCCTAAAATACCGAAGAGCCATAGCGGGTATTTCAGAGCAACTAGGCGAATAATAGAATTGGTCACATCGAGGCCGTGACGAATGGGGCCCTTGCTTGAAACGGAAGCCCCGCCGTAATGGACTTTTATTCCTATCTCTTCGATATTAAGGTTGTTGTCAGCCGCTCTGATGAGTATCTCGGAGCCCACTCCCATGCCATTTTGCAGTAACGTTATCGACTCTATGGCGTTTCGCGAATAGGCGCGGAACCCACTTTGGGAATCAGTGAACTCCAAACCCGAGCTGATCATTGTTGCATAATCAAGTAGTTTCATCCCAAGTATTCGATAATAAGGTATCTTTTGGTCGATAGATTGGTCTATAAATCGCGAGCCTATCACGATGTCAGCCCGAGTCTTTTGCATAGCGTTAAGCAGCCGGGGGATATCTTCTGGGTTGTGTTGTCCGTCAGCGTCAAGTGTTACTAGTACATCTGCGTCGCGCTGTCGAGCAATTTCAAAGCACGTGCGTATGGAACTGCCATATCCTTGGTTCTTATGGTGTCGGATAACTTCTGCGCCTGCCGACTCGGCTACGTCTGCAGTGTCATCATCAGAGCCATCATCCACAACAATTATGCTGTCACTATAGAGTCGTGCGCGAATAACGACGCTCCCAATCGTGAGCGCTTCATTAAACGCTGGAATCGCTATGATGCATCTCTGCGAATAGCCCAAAGGCGGAGAGGAGCGGGCATCGCTTTCTGCCGTCTGCGCGTTGTCGATTTCGCTTTGGAACGACATATCGTACCTCACAAACCTTGAATGCCTCACCTTCGCCGCTTCTATTGGGATTGGCCTATGGCCTATTGGAGTGAGTTCCTGTCTTGCAGTGCCCGCGTGACCGTTGTTTTCAAAAATTGTGCGCTCTTAACGATGTTGTCCTGGTTGATCATGAACCATTTATGCACCTCTCTAAGCCCAACCTCAAAGCACGTGCGGTTCATAGCCGATGAGTTTCCGCGCCTTTTCGATCGAGGACAGAAGCTCGTCTTCGCTGCAGTCCAGTCACTCTGGGTGGCGAATCCGTCCGTCGGTTCCCATAAGCTTGTTCACGCTATGTGTTATGTCGATGATGCGATTACTTAAGCTTTATGAGTTCCCAAATAGCAATATTGCTCGCTATTGAAACAATTGCAGCAAAAAAACAATGCCGCACGCAAATAGAGTCGTTATCTTCGCCGAGCGGGACCGGTGTAGCCAACCAACGTGTTCTGGTTCAACAGCTCCATTCCTAGAAATCGGCAGTTTTTTCGATGTGGTCCCAGTTCTCAACGAACCATCGATAGACGCTTTTGAGCCCGTCTTCAAACGTCGTTTGCGGACGATAGCCAAGCAGCTTTTCTGCCTTCGTTATCGACGAGAGGAGCTGCGTCTTTGCATCCCAGTTACGCCGTTCGGCGTACACGACGCCTGCGGCGTTCCCCGTGAGTTCATTGACGATCCGTGCAAGATCGATGACACGGTGCTCCGTGCCCGAACCGAGATTGATCGCCTCGCCGATCGCTTCACGCTTAACGCCCATTGCGAGCACGCCGTCGAGAATGTCGTCAATGAACGTCCAATCGCGCGTTTCGGTGCCGTCCCCCGTCACCGGCAGCGCCTCTCCGCGCATGGCCCAGTAAAAGAAGTTCGGGATGACGTTGCGGTACATCCCGGGCACCTCTCCGGGGCCGTATACGTTAAAAAAGCGTGCGTTGACGATCGGGAGCCCGTAAAGGTTGTAGAAACAGTTCGTGTACAGCTCGCCGAGCAGCTTTGTGACTTGATACGGCGTATGCAGGCTCGTACACACGTCGTGTTCCTCAAACGGCATCGTCGAGCACGCGCCATACACCCCGCAGCCGGACGAGGAATACACAAACCGGTCCACGCCGACGAGGTGCGCGTACTGCAGCACCTTCAGGATACCCAAGCCGTTCACCATGAGATCCGTTTCAGGGTTATCGACCGAGTTCTGGTTGGCAAAATGGGCAGCCAAGTGAAACACGATCTGCGGTTGCTCCTTAAACGCAAACTTGAGCTTCGTATCATCAATGATATCTCCTTTGATGAACTGGACCTTCGGCCCTTGTGGCACGTTCCATTTGTACGCCGAGGAGAGGTCATCGAGAATGATGATCTTTTCGGTCGGCAACGCCGCGAGCCGCCGCACGAGATTCCCGCCGATCGACCCGGCACCTCCGGTAACGAGTATCGTTTTTCCGTCGTAGTGCGCGCTCACGTCCTCCATTTACCCGATCACCCATACAACGTCTTCATCCATTCCACGGTGCGCGCGATCCCCTCCTCGGGCGGGATCTGTGGGTCGTGCCGCAAGTCGCGTGCTGCTTTTGTGAAATCCATGTGCTTCACTTTTGTTGTGAAGGGTTCCGCTTCCTTATAGGTTACGATGGAATCGTCCCTTCCGACGGCGCTGAGCACGATATCGGAATACTGCTTGATGTCGCGCTCCCACTCCGGGCGCCCGCCGACGTTGTACACTTCGCCCGGTATAAAGTTATCACAGACGTTCGCCCACGTCCTGCACGAATCCTCGACGTAATCAATGACCCGCTTGTGTCCTTTATAGACGACATACGGCCTGTTGAAGAGCGCGTGATAAATGAACTTCGGAATAAAACCGCGATAGGGGTTATAGTGCTCGTGCGGCCCGTAGCAGTTGACCGGTCTGACGCGCACCGTTTCCGTGCCGTACATTGCCGCAGCGTTCATGCACATGAGCTCCCCGGCCCACTTGCTGATCGCGTAATCGTTCATCTGGTACGTGTCTACGACGGGGTTTCTTTCCATGACGTCTTCACGCATGACGCCTGTATAGTCGCCGTACACCTCAGCAGATGAAAAGAAGATCAAACGGAAACCCTTTCGTTCCTGCAACCGCAACACGTGCTTGGTACCGATGCAATTGGTCGCCCACAGATTCTCGTAGTGATCCTCGCCGTTCCATCGGCCGTACTCGGCTGCGAGATGGTAGACGTAATCAAACTGGTGATCGTCAAAGAGGTTTTCAAGCTGACGATAACTGCGCACGTCGACTCTCGTGTACGCTTCTCGATCGGTGTGCGACAGGTCGATGCTGTGAACGTCGTGCCCTCTGCTGCGCAGCTCCGCTGCCAAGTTCGTTCCGATGAACCCTGCGCCGCCCGTTACCAAAATTCGCTGCGTATCCATAATTGACCTATAGTGCACCTCCGAGGGATGATCGCCGCCGGTAACCGTTACGGCGTTTGCCGCTCTGCTGCACGCTCGTAGCCTTCACGAGTGCTGCTATTATTCGAGCTAATTCTCTACAGGACGGCTTTCCGGTCTCTTTGTGGGAACACAGATAACCGCACGTTTTACCCCTGGTGCTTTCGTTGTCTTTCTCGTCTTCTGCGCGTAACTCGTGACGAGTCTCTTAAACCACGGTACCACACAGATCCTACTCGTCCCGCGTTTGGTGTAAAACTTTTACATTGTTCTTTATATATCTTTTTGTAAGAGAGAGGTTTCTTTAGTGATTCGTTGACATTGTGCTTCATATTGCCGGAAGAATGCAATATTGCTCAGGATTAATACACACAGCTCACGACGCACACTACTGCCCAGAAAGCGACGCGACGAAGCTGCCTGCTAAAAACAAATCGAAAATACTATATCCGATCGGCTTACTTAGTTGTTCACATTCTTCTAAGAGGACGGTTGAGGGTATTGGCCAACGTAAGTAATATTTCGGCAGACGGGGCAAGAATTCGCGCAGAAAGAATCCCCGACAATGCAATGCAGTATATGTGCCCTGTTTGTCTAGGAGAAGGGTCCACGCCGGTGTCAGTAACGCACCGCGCCGACTGTCCCTACCTCAAGCGGCGAGATAACCGTTAGATGGGTAATTGAGCGGATAACAACACACAGGAAGCGCTCGTGAATTCAACGATTGTGTGTCGATTGCAGCAGCGACGGCCTGAAACCTGGCGATGCGCGCTTGGTTCAACGGCCTGTTGATGATAAAGATCCTCGGAATTGACCACGACTGAGGGGAACTAACTTGCGAGGGGCAATTCACCTCACGTAAGCATCACCGGTCACGCCCTTACTTCCCGTTTA